>NZ_JBQFPS010000013.1:0-137951 GCF_056536485.1 Ruegeria sp. CL5 | reverse complement strand
ACCGAAATACTTGGTGATTGCTGCCGTCAGCGTGGTCTTGCCGTGGTCAACGTGGCCAATCGTACCAATGTTGACGTGCGGCTTATTACGCTCAAACTTTTCCTTTGCCATTCCTCAGGCGCCCTTTTGCAATTTTGGGGGACCCGTGGTCCCGCGGTTACATCTGCGCGCGCGAGATATTTGGTTCAGGGGGGAAAATCAAGCACATCCTGATGGAAAAGCCACTCAGGACGCCGGATTTTGCGTCACAACCTCGGTCTCCAGCGGCTGGATAAGGTCGGGGCGGCGATCAAACCAGCCATTTTCTTTATGTTCTTCGGCCAGCCACTCTTCGACCCGGTCGGCAACCTTCAGGGAAAGCCCGCTCATTTGCTCTTCTTTTGTGCGTTCGTGACCGGACCCTTTGAGGGCGCTACCTCCGGTCGTGTCTTCCAAAACCTGAAACTGCTTGCCTTTGGCCAGAAACTCTTTGTTTTTTACGTCATACACATTCACCAGAACGATAGCCGTGCTCTTGGGGTTGTAGATCACCGGGATACCGGGCGGGGCAAGCATGTAGCCTTCAAGGCTGATGCCAATGTCGTATTCCTGAGCGCCTTCGTAGCGGCCCAATCGAATATCTACTGCATTCTGAATTGCAGCAGTCCATTCATCGGGTGTTGCATCCCGCGAAACCGGCCCCTGCACCGCTTTGTCGGCAAAGGCATAGTTAACGCGCATTTTGAATTCACCCAGCGACTCGGGCTCTTCGTAAACTTGTGTCTGGGTGCAGGCGCCCATCAGGGCCAACCCGGTGATCAGTGTCAGGATGCGCAACATGTCTCTCGTCTCGATAGGCCTGTTTTTATTGGATGTAGCGCACCGATACTGCTTGTGCCAAGCGGTATCGGCAGAAATTCACCAAACTGTTGGTCTGGTCACGAGAATTTATAGTCGCGCGGGAAGCCATAGGGCGCTTTTTTCCCAACACCTGCGCGCTTAGCCAGCCATTGGGACATATCCGCCTCATGCCGGGTCTTGTCGCCACCCATGGACCATTTCAAGCCGTCGTCCCAGTTGAAAGTCGTTACGTCGGACAAGCCGCCGTCCAGTTCCAAGGTTCCCTGTCGCCCACGGGCCATATTGTACTTTTGCAGGCGCACACCTTTGCCCCGGGTCATCTCGGGCAGTTCTTCCGTCGGGAACACCAAGAACTTGCCGTTCTGAGACACCACGGCGACGTGATCGCCAGCGACCGGCTTACAGATCATGGCGGTTTCGTCGCCTTTGACGTTCAGCACCTGTTTGCCGTTACGTGTCTGCGCCAGCACATCATCTTCGGGCACCATAAAGCCATTACCCGCATCCGAAGCCACCAGCAGTTTGCGCCCTGGATTGTGGATCAGGATGTCGATGATCTGCGCCTCGTTTGGCAGGTCGACCATCAGACGGAGCGGCTCACCCATGCCGCGACCGCCGGGCAGGTTGGCAGCGCTGACAGTGTAGAAACGGCCGTTAGAGGCAAAGACCAGCAACCGGTCCGTTGTTTCCGCGTGGAAGATGAACCGCGGGCCGTCACCGTCCTTGAATTTCAATTCGCGCTTCAGATCGATGTGGCCGGTCATGGCGCGTATCCAGCCCATCTGCGAACAGACGACCGTGATCGGCTCCTTGTCGATCATCGCCTCAAGCGGCACTTCCTCGACCTGCCCAGCTTCGGCAAATTGAGTCCGGCGCGCACCACCTTCGTAGTCTTTGCCAAAGGTCTTCTTGGTCTCTTTGAGCTGCTCGGCGATCTTGGCCCATTGCAAGGCGGGATCGGCAAGCAAGTCTTCGAGGTTGGCGCGTTCCAACATCAGCTCATCGCGTTCGCGGACCAACTCCATCTCTTCCAGACGGCGCAAGCTGCGCAAGCGCATGTTGAGGATTGCGTCGACCTGAACTTCGGACAACTCGCCTTCGCCTGGTTTGGGCGAGACATAATCGGTCTCATCAGTCGCGCGAACATGATCAATGCCCCAATCTTCGCGCATCAGCGCGGCCTTGGGGTCGTCGTCGTAACGAATGATGTCGATCACGCGGTCGAGGTTCAGGAAGGCGACAATAAAGCCCTCCAAGACCTCCAAACGATGGTCAATCTTGCCTAGTCGGTGGCGTGAGCGACGCAGCAGCACCTCTTGCCTGTGATCGAGGAAAGCGCGCAGCACTTCCTTCATCGAGCAGACCTTGGGCGTCACGCCGTCAATCAGCACGTTCATGTTCAGGCTGAACCGCACCTCAAGGTCCGAGTTGCGGTAGAGCATGCCCATCAGCACCTCCGGGTCCACGTTCTTGGAGCGCGGCTCAAGAATCAGGCGGATATCGTCAGCAGATTCGTCGCGCACATCGGCAAGGATCGGGATTTTCTTGGTCTGGATCAGTTCGGCGATCTTTTCGATCAGCTTGGATTTCTGAACCTGATAGGGGATCTCGGTGACAACGATCTGCCACTGACCACGGCCCAGATCTTCGACTTCGAACTTGCAGCGAAGACGGAAGGAACCACGCCCGGTGCGATAGGCCTGCGCGATATTTTCTGGTGGCTCGACGATCACGCCACCGGTCGGGAAATCCGGACCGGGGACGTAATTCAACAACGTGTCGTCGCGCGCATCCGGTGTTTTGATCAGATGCAGACAGGCGTCGCACAACTCCGAGATATTATGCGGCGGGATATTCGTCGCCATCCCAACCGCGATACCGCTTGCGCCATTGGCCAGCAAGTTCGGGAACTGCGCGGGCAACACGACCGGCTCGGTCAGCGTGCCATCATAGTTGTCGCGGAAATCAACAGCATCCTCGTTCAGACCCTCAAGCAATGCCTCCGCGACTATGGTCATCCGCGCCTCGGTGTATCGCGAGGCCGCCGGATTATCGCCGTCGATATTGCCGAAATTCCCCTGCCCGTCGACCAGCGGATAACGGACGTTGAAATCCTGCGCCAAACGCGCCATCGCGTCGTAAATCGCAGCATCCCCGTGTGGGTGATAGTTACCCATCACGTCGCCCGAGATTTTCGCAGACTTACGGAAACCACCCGTCGCGCTGAGTCGCAACTCGCGCATTGCATAGAGGATTCGCCGATGAACCGGCTTCAATCCATCCCGTGCATCCGGCAGTGCCCGGTGCATGATCGTTGAAAGCGCGTAGGTCAGATAGCGTTCACCAATTGCGCGGCGCAGCGGTTCGGCTATCTCGCCCCCGTTGTCAGGGGCCTCCATATTGGGGTCGTCAATCGTATCGTTCATACATGATGTGATACGACGCAAGCGCGCGCGGGTAAAGCAATCGGCGCATATTTTGCTGGGGACAAGTCGCGCTTTTTGCAACAGGGGGAGACAAGTCCCGGATTTCCCCCATCTTTCGACTCAAACCCGGTTCTATGGTATGCTTTCGAATATTAAGATTGCTGCCTTTATATAGATGTTACGATTGCCAGGGGGTGCGCTATGACGCGCGTTATTGTTATCACTTTCGCCATGCTCGGTTGGAGCTTCTACGTCATGAGTGGAGGCCCTGATTTCGAGCCGCGCGGGACACGGGCCGAACAACCTGTGCCTATAGCCTCAGCCCCAGCGCCCAAACCCACTTCTGCGCCAACGCCGCGTGCGGAAGAACTTGTGACCAATGTCGCAACCCGCCCTGTTGCCGTGCGAGCCGAACCTGAACCTTTGGCCGAGGAGGAGACAGCTGTTGTTCTTTCACAAGTCGCGGCCAATACATTACCTCAGTTTTCCGCATTTGACGGAGATGGTGCCAGCTTCACGCTCGCTTCGCTTGAGGACGGTGCCGCCGGGCTGGTGCAGGTTGAAACCGAGGTTCAGGACGATATCACGCCTACCTCTCAGATTATCGAACCCGAAAAGGACATTCGGGAGATATCAGGCACACGCGTAAACATGCGCGACGGGCCAGGTACAATCTACCCCATCATAGCAAAGGCCAATATTGGCCAACGGGTTGAAGTCCTAAGCGATTCAGGCACGGGATGGCTGCGCCTGAGGCTGCTTCCCGGGCAAAGCGTGGGTTGGATTTCTGCATCACTGGTCCGGAAGCCAACAAACTGACGCAACTGGGTCATTGTCCTGACCTGAAGCTCGCAATACCAAGGGGGCGAGGTTCAGTTTCGGAAGTGACATGCAAAAGACCATTCTTATTACTGGGTGCTCTTCGGGCATCGGACTGGATGCGGCGCACGGCATGCGCGCACGTGGCTGGCATGTCTTTGCATCCTGTCGGCAGCAGCGCGACTGTGATCGGTTGCGGGCGCAAGGTTTCGACAGCCCGCTGATCGACTATACCGACACCGACAGCATAACATCCGGTCTGAACCAGGTGCTTGAAACAACCGGAGGCACCCTGGATGCACTGTTCAATAATGGCGCGCACGGCCTTCCCGGAGCAGTCGAAGATGTCCCGATCGAAGGTATGCGCCTGATTTTCGAGACCAACGTATTTGGCTGGCACGAGTTGACTAGACAGGTGATTCCGGTGATGCGGGCACAAGGCCATGGACGGATCGTGCAGAATTCATCTGTACTGGGGTTGGTCGCGTTTCCATGGCGTGGCGCATATGTTGCCACCAAATATGCCATAGAAGGCCTGACCGACACTTTGCGGTTGGAGCTTCGGGATACTGATATCAAGGTCATCCTGATCGAGCCGGGTCCGGTGACCTCGAAAATCCGAGTGAACTCAATCCCGGTGTTCGAACGCTTCATAGATTGGAAAAACTCTGCCCTGCGCCAGAAATACGAGGATTCGTTGCTGAAACGCCTCTACGAATCATCCGGAAACGACAGGTTCGAACTGCCTGCTTCTGCCGTTACGGCCAAACTGGCTCATGCGGTCGAATCCAAACGCCCACGCGCTCGCTACTATGTGACAACGCCGACTTACATCGCTGGATATCTGCGACGCATTCTGCCGACCCGAACCATCGACCGCATTCTCTCGGACATCTGAGGCGAAATTACCCGTTCGCTTTTGCCTCTATCAACGCTAGATGAGGGTTCATCGCGAGAACAAACAAGGATGGTGATCTTATGGACCTGTTGATGGTCGTGTTGCTTCTGGCCATGGCGGCGGTGGTCGCCGTGCTGGTGATGGGCATTGCCAACTTTGGAAAACCCGGCAAAGACGCAGCCATGAAAAGCAACAAGATGATGCGCTTGCGTATCCTGTTTCAGTTCATTGCAGTGGTGCTAATCGTGCTCTACGTCTACCTGCGCGGACAGGGAGTTTAAGGCATGGTTGTTCTCAACAAGATTTACACGCGCACAGGCGATGACGGCAAAACCGCCCTGGGCAATGGTGAGCGCGTCGCGAAATACTCCGGGCGCGTTGCAGCCTATGGCACAGTGGACGAATTGAATTCCTTTGTCGGCGTCGCCCGAACCGAGGCTGAAGGAGAGGTCGAAGCCGCCCTGTCCCGCATCCAGAACGACCTGTTTGATCTAGGGGCTGATTTCTGCCGCCCCGATATGGACAAGGATGCCGAAGCCGACTACCCGCCTCTCCGCATCGTCCCCGCCCAGATTGATCGGCTTGAGGCAGAGATCGACGCGATGAACGAAACGCTCCAGCCGCTGCGCAGCTTCATCCTGCCGGGCGGTTCACGTCTGGCGGCACATCTGCATGTCTGTCGGACGGTCTCGCGCCGGGCAGAACGTCTGGCGGTTGAGCTGACAAATATGGAACCGGTCAATGAAACGGCGGTGAAATATCTCAACCGTCTTAGCGACTGGTTCTTTGTCGCCGCGCGCTGCGCCAATAATGGCGGACGCAATGATGTGCTCTGGGTTCCGGGTGCGAACCGCTGATCGCGAGCGTCATGGAGAAATAAAAATTCGTTTCTTGTCGAAAAAATGACAAAACGCGACGTCTCGAAAGCATGACGTGACGATTTTGCTCTGTTGCAGCGCATCACGACCCGCTATCTAAACCGCGAGAGCATTGGTGGAGTCGCTGCGCGGCTTGCCGTTTTTGTAAGGAGCATACGCAAAAATGAAGGTACTTGTGCCTGTCAAGCGCGTGATCGACTACAACGTGAAAGTTCGTGTTAAGGCGGACGGGAGCGGAGTTGATCTCGCCAATGTAAAAATGTCGATGAACCCCTTCGACGAGATCGCAGTGGAAGAGGCAATTCGCCTGAAAGAAGCGGGCAAGGCTGACGAAGTTGTTGCCGTTTCAATCGGAGTGAAACAGTCGCAGGAAACTCTGCGAACCGCCCTGGCCATGGGTGCAGACCGTGCGATCCTGGTTGTTGCAGCTGATGACGTACACACCGACATCGAGCCTCTGGCCGTGGCGAAAATACTCGCCAAAGTGGTCGAGGAAGAGCAGCCGGGCATCGTTCTGGCGGGCAAGCAGGCGATCGACAATGACATGAACGCCACCGGCCAAATGCTGTCGGCCCTGCTGGGCTGGTCGCAAGGCACTTTCGCATCCGAGCTGGATATCGAAGGCGACAGCGCCAAGATCACCCGCGAAGTGGATGGTGGTCTGCAGACTATCAGCGTCAAGATGCCAACCATCGTCACCGTTGACCTGCGTCTGAACGAGCCGCGATATGCGTCGCTGCCGAACATCATGAAGGCGAAGAAAAAGCCGCTGGATGAGAAAACCGCCGCCGACTACGGCGTCGATGTCACTCCGCGTCTTGAAATCGTCAAAACCGACGAGCCGCCGGCGCGCGCCGCTGGTATCGTCGTGGGCTCGGTCGACGAGCTGGTTGAGAAACTCAAAGAAGCGGGGGCTGTGTAATGGCTGTACTTCTGCTTGCCGAAGTCAACAACGGCGAACTGAGCTTTGACGCGACCGCCAAAACCGTCGCAGCCACCAAGTCGCTGGGCGAAATCACCGTTCTGGCCGCAGGTGGCTCGGCCGCTGCCGCTGGTGAAGCTGCTGCCAAGATCGATGGTGTCTCTAAGGTTCTGGTCGCCGAAGATGCCTCGCTGGGCCATCGCCTGGCGGAATCAACCGCAGCGCTGATCGTGTCGCTGGCTGATGGCTATGAGCACATCGTTGCACCCGCCACCACCGACGCCAAAAACGTCATGCCGCGCGTTGCCGCCCTGCTGGACGTGATGGTGATCTCGGATGTGTCTGGTGTGGTTGACGGTTCGACCTTCGAGCGCCCAATCTACGCGGGCAACGCTATCCAGACCGTGAAATCGAACGACGCCAAGAAAGTTGTCACCATCAGGACCGCCAGCTTCGATGCTGCGGGCGAAGGCGGCGCGGCTTCTGTCGAGACCATCTCAGTTGGCGATAACCCAGGTCTTTCCGAATGGGTTGAGGATAAGGTTGCTGAAAGCGACCGTCCGGAATTGACCTCGGCAGGCGTTGTAGTTTCGGGCGGCCGTGGTGTCGGCTCGGAAGAAGATTTCAAGCTGATCGAGGCGCTGGCGGACAAGCTGGGCGCTGCTGTTGGCGCGTCGCGCGCAGCGGTCGACTCGGGCTATGCGCCGAACGACTGGCAGGTGGGTCAAACCGGTAAGGTTGTTGCCCCCGATCTTTACGTCGCCGTCGGTATTTCTGGTGCGATTCAGCACCTAGCTGGCATGAAGGACTCCAAGGTCATTGTTGCGATCAACAAGGACGAAGAGGCGCCAATCTTCCAGGTCGCCGATTTCGGACTGGTTGCCGACCTGTTCCAGGCCGTGCCGGAGCTGACCGAGAAACTCGGCTGATACCAGGCGAAGATTTTCTTCGAAATTTCTATGAGGCCCGCCATTGGCGGGCCTTTTCTCTAAACACCCAAGTCTCTGATCGCACGGGTCAAAGCGTCTGCGATTCTGCGATGTGTGGCAGGGCCGATCATATGTTCAGCAATTGGCTGCTGCAGAGTGCCAAATAACATATCCTCAAGCTCATCGGATGCGCCTGATACCTGCACATGCAGAGTAATGAGGCCTGCGCTTTGAGGCACCAACACTTCGACACTCGATCTATCCAACGTAACCGGATCATCCGATACCGAGCCCAGCGCGTGATGATCTGCTCTCAATTCGAGCAACATAACCGGAGGCTTAACTTTGCGCAGAAAAGTACCGAGCCTTTCAACCCAACCTTTACGCAGCTCTTGCTCAACCATCTCAAAGCGCGCATCTGTATGCGCCTTCAAACGGCTCAACAGATGACGAACAAAGTGGACATTGGTGAAGTCCATTTCGGGATACAACCCCACCAATACCGATGTTGGTGCAACGAAACGGTCATTACGACGAGGATGAACTCGATAGAACCGGTTGGTCTGGCCCAGCAAACCAGGCAACTGCAAAACACAAAGCTCTGACCGGTTCGCGAGTTCGAGCAGCCCGGCATCTCGTGTTAACGAATCGAGGCCACAAAACAGACTACCAAAGTTGAGACACCGGCGCTGTAGGCGGTGATCGAGTATTGAGGGATACGGTGCCTCAACAAAACGACCAAATGTCTCCTCGCCCCCGAAGCACGCCACGTAAGGCCTCTCCAAAGCTCTTTGCGGACCTCTATATCGCAATTTCGAGGTCCCATAGGTGCACGATGTTTCAACGGAACCATCCGCGTTGATTGATTGATAGCTCATCACACTCACCCAAATTTTCACCCAACTGCCATTTTGCCGCCGCAAGTCTTGCGAAAATCCTAATGCGCGCATTTGAAGCGAATTTGATCGGGCCGATCCCCTTGCCGCCCGCGCCGAAGTGCCGATAATGTCGCCCGTATCCTGCGAACAAGGACATCAGAATATGGACGTAAAATCAGTCGGAGTGATCGGCGCTGGACAAATGGGCAATGGGATCGCTCATGTGATGGCGCTGGCAGAGTATGATGTTCTTCTGAACGATATCAGCCAGGATGCCCTAGATGGTGCAATCTCGACAATCGAAACTAATCTGGTGCGGCAAGCGTCGCGCGGCAAGATATCAGACGAGGCGGTAAAAGCCGCCTTGGGGCGGATCACCACGACCCTAAACCTACCGGATCTGGGGCAGACCGACCTTGTGATCGAAGCTGCAACCGAGCGGGAAACGGTGAAGCAGGCGATCTTTGAGGATCTGCTGCCTCATTTGCAGCCTCACACAATACTGACCTCGAATACATCTTCGATTTCCATCACCCGGTTGGCCAGCCGTACGGATCGGCCTGAACGCTTCATGGGGTTTCATTTCATGAACCCGGTGCCAGTGATGCAATTGGTCGAATTGATCCGGGGTATTGCCACGGATGAGGCAACGTTCAACGCCTGCAAGGCTGTTGTGGACCGATTGGGAAAGACCTCAGCCAGCGCCGAGGATTTTCCGGCCTTTATCGTCAATCGGATCCTGATGCCGATGATCAATGAGGCGGTCTACACGCTTTATGAAGGCGTCGGCAGCGTTCAGTCCATCGACCAATCCATGAAGCTGGGCGCCAATCACCCTATGGGGCCGCTGGAGCTCGCGGATTTCATTGGCCTAGATACGTGTCTTGCGATCATGAATGTGCTGCACGATGGTCTGGCTGATACCAAGTATCGTCCATGCCCGCTGCTGACGAAATATGTCGAGGCTGGTTGGCTGGGGCGCAAGACCGAACGAGGGTTCTACGATTACCGCGGTGAAGTTCCGGTTCCGACGCGATAGTGCATAAGAGGGCCAGCCAACTCTTGAGCCTGCGGCTCAATTCACTCCCGAGATATTTATGGCCAGATGAAGAGACGGATCAGTGTTTGCCCAGTGCAAGCGTGTGATCGCGGAGCCAAGCCATGAAACCACGCGGGTCGCGTTCCAAAAGCGCCATATCTTCTTCTGAAATCGGGTCGCCTATAACTGGAGACTGCGGCTTGTTACAGGAGCGAACAATTTCGTGCAGTAAAAGACCTTGGCGAAGTATAGGCGAAAGCCGATTGGCGATCTGGTACCAACGAGAGTTGCTGCCGGGGAAGAAGATCGGCACCACTTTTGCGCCCGAGCGGCGGATCATCTTGGCAGTAAAGACGTTCCACTCCCGCTCGATCGCAGGGCCGAACCAATCATCCGATGACATCACAACACCTGAAGGGAACAGAGCGACTACGCCGCCATCGGCCAGGTGCTTCATCGTCTTGCTGCGCATTTCAAGCATCTTGGCCTGCGCATCGGGGTCGTGCGGGAACGGCACCGGGATCATGAACGAGGTTGCTGCCTCATCCAAACCGGTCAGAACCGAACGGGTCAGAATACGATAATCACTACGAACCTGACCTATGAGTTCGGCAAGGATCATGCCATCAACCATGCCGTGCGGGTGGTTGGCGACAACCACAACCGGACCCCCTTTTGGGATACGGGCGATCTGTTCGGCGGGGGTCGTGAGGTTGATGCCCATAATTTTGAGCGCACCGCCCCAGAATTTCTGGCCCCGGTAATGTTCGTTCTGCTTTTCGAACTTGTTGACCATACGCAGAATGGTCAGCTTGCCGGTACACCATTCGATCGCGCGAATGGCGGTGGACGTCCAGGCATCGTCAAACGAGTTGGCGTAGGTCAGCGTTCTGCGGTCGTAGATTTCACCCTGGTCGGTGTCTTGATCTGCGACTGGGCCGGTCTTTGTTTCGTGCGTGGTTTCCGCCAATTGCCTGGTCTTTCCGTCCTTGATATCGTCGCAGTTACGCTATCAGAACCCTTCGCCGAACTTGTCGTTCACCAGGGTTTCCAACGCTTCTGCCAACGCCTCAGCATCCGGGCCGGACGTCTCGACGTCAATAGTAGTTCCGCGCGACGCTGCCAACATCAAAAGGCCCATGATACTGTCACCCGAGGCAGAAAGCCCGTCGCGCGACACCTCGGCACGTGCGTCAAAGCCTTCGACCACCTCAACCAGCTTGGCTGAGGCGCGGGCATGTAGGCCTTTTTCATTTATTATTTTCAAACTCTTGGTCGTCATATGATTGTATCCGGTATCAATCCAGCGTCACATTTTGCGCATTGATGTATTTTCGACCAGCTTCCAGTGCTAAACGCACGGCTTCGGCCAGCGGCAGATGGCGACTTTTGGCCAGTTTAATGAGCATCGGTAGGTTAGCTCCGTAAAGGATTCGCCGATCCTGCGGTGCACACGCACGTAAGCTGAGATTCGAGGGGCTGCCGCCATACAGGTCGGTCACAACGACAACGCCATCGCCCATATCGACCTTGTCAGCAGCACGACATATCTCAGCTTGTTTTGCCTCGCGATCATGATCAGCTTCGATCGGGATAGCCACCAACCCGGGCTGTTTTCCAACTACATGTTGTGTGGCCGCAAGATATTCGCGCGCCAAACCGCCATGTGCAACAATTACGATCCCGATCACTTCGGCCTCACATTCAATGCGCGTCGTTCCATTTCGCGGTGCCTAATTGCCACCTGCTGGCCCCCTTCCGCAAGGGCCTTTGCAACCGCTTCGGCCACAGCGACCGAGCGATGTTGCCCTCCGGTGCACCCGAAGGCGATCGAGAGGTGCGCCTTACCTTCTTCACGGAACGCGGGAAGCAATTCGATCAACAGATCAACAACCCGATCAAAGAATGCCTCAAAGTTCGGATCTGACCGAACATAGGCTGCCACATCCGAATTTCGCCCATCGGCATCACGCAGTTCAGGCCGCCAATAGGGATTGGTCAAAAACCTGCAATCAAACACCATATCCAAACCACGCGGCAAACCCCGTTTGTACGAGAAGGATTCGATCGAAACCGCCAGATGACGCCCCCCCTTAGGGGCGAACCAGCGCTCGACTTCCTCGCGCAACTGGTGAACATTCAGCGTTCGGGTATCGATCAGCGTATCGGCAACCTCGCGAATGGGGGCCAGCAGTTCTTTTTCCTGCCGGATGCCCGTTTCCGGACTGGCATCCGCAGCGACCGGGTGGCGGCGGCGTGTTTCCGAGAACCGGCGCAGCAGCACTTCGTCGCTGCAATCCAGATAGAGAATCGTGAGGTCGACATCTTCCATCCTGCCCAGTTTGGCGGCAAGTTCGATGAACCCGATGGTCGAAAAATCACGATTGCGCGTATCGATACCCAAGGCCATTGGGCGCGTCGGCTCTGAGCTGTCCACCAGACGAACCAGCAAACCCATTGGTAGATTATCAATCGCCTCAAATCCAAGATCTTCTAGTACGTGAATCGCGGTCGAACGCCCGGCCCCAGAGGGGCCCGTAACCAATACGACGCGCGTTTGTGCTGTCATGAATTCGGCCATTCCGGGGCCACGCGCCCCATTCTCACAAGTTGCATTAGTCCTGCGGCCAAATTGGGCACCCCAGCGCCCCGAAGCAAGGGAACAGTTCGCTTCAGCACGCAAACGTCAAAAGGCTCGGGCAAACGCACCGAAACTGTTTGATCCAGATCCACGATATACGCCAACGGGACGGGGCCCACGCTAGCGGCCCGTAACAACCCAATACCACGCGCCTCAATCAAACCTTTGATTGGCGCGACTGCATTTGCCACAACCTGATCGTTCTGCACAAACATATCGACCCGGTCATCTCCAACCAGCTGAGCACCCAGCGCCATCATCTGCAACGCCAGCCCAGATTTTCCTGCACCCGAAGCACCAACGATCAACACCCCAGCGCCTTGCACCGCCACGCAAGTGGCGTGAATGCAAGCCGTCTTTTGATCTGCGATATCCTGGAGCGGGATCGCGTTCATGGTCTAGACAGGAAGCCCGACCACAAACCGTGCGCCCAGCGGGTCCGAAGTGATATCGGCTTCGGTCGGGCGAATGTTTTCGGCCCAGATTACTCCACCATGCGCCTCGACGATCTGCTTCGAAATTGCCAAGCCGAGGCCCGAGTTGTTGCCGAAATGCTCTTCGGGGCGTTGTGAATAAAAGCGTTTGAATATCTTGGTCAGAGCCTGATCAGGGATGCCCGGGCCGGTATCTTCAACGACAACCAGCACACGATTGTCGCGACGGCGGACCCAGACGCGAATGGCGTCATTGTCTTCGCAGAAGGAAATCGCGTTGGTGATCAGATTGACAAAAACCTGTGCCAATCGCGCCTCGAGCCCGTTGACCACGATGGGCCCTGCCGGAAAATCAGTGATGTAGTCGATCCCCTTCGAACGTGCGTCTTCACCCAGAAATTGGCTGATATTGCCAAGTAGATTGAGCAGATCAAAGGGCTGCTCTTCTTCTTTTACTAGCTCCGCATCCAGCCGGGACGCGTTCGAGATGTCACTGACAAGACGGTCCAGTCGCCGCACGTCATGTTCGATAACACCTAGCAATTTTTCGCGCTGGTCATCACGTTTTACCATGCGCATGGTTCCGACGGCAGATTGCAAACTGGCGAGAGGGTTTTTGATTTCATGAGCAACATCCGCCGCAAACTGTTCATTTGCGTCGATGCGGTTGTAAAGCGCGGTGACCATCCCGCGCAAAGCTTTGCTTAGGCGACCAATCTCATCCGGTCGGGCGCTGAGATCGGGGATACGGATACGGCCCGGATTTACCCCCGCACCCCGATCCTTGCCCATCTCAGCAGCGGCGGCCAGATCTGCCAGCGGGTTCGCAATGGTTGACGCCAGAACAAGGCTCAGACCGATTGAGACCAGCAATGCAACGACAAACATCTGAAGGATGCGCTCTTGCTCTTTTCGGGCCAGCGCATCGATCTCACCTGCAGGGCCTGCCATGGCGACAGCACCAACCGGTACGTCTTCGACAAGAATTGGCGCCACGGCCACAATAACCGTCTTGCCCATGTCGTCCTGAACGGCCTGTACTTGCAGGCGACCATCCAACGCCTGCGGGATCAATTGTTGCACACGTTGCGCCAGTGTTGGCGCTTCAACATCTGTCCTGCTGCTAAAAATGGCAGACAAACCATTCCAAACCGCATTGAGCGCATCGCTGATCAAAGTGCTGCCCGAGACGGTGTCAGCTTCCTGTTGCAGCAGGCTTGGCAGTTCTGAACCTGGCGACACCCCGCGTGTCCAACCGATCAGAGTCCCTGTATTATCATATACAAAAACTTCACCACCCTCGGGAAGGCTAAGCCCGGACAGGGTATCTCGCACGTCCAGCGTTGCGGCACCATTTACCGAAGGTTGTCGCAGTTGGGTTTCAAATACGTTGCTGACGAGCTGTGCATCCCCAACCAAATCGACCGCCGTCTGCTGAACACGCTCTTTGCGCGTGTCGTCCAGATACAGCAAACCCGCCACCAGAATGACCAGGGCGATCAGGTTGAACGTAATGATCCTGCGTGCCAGAGGCGAATAGCGCAACGTAAGCAGGTTTCGCCGCGATCGCTTGGCTTGCAGTTCCGCAGACTCGGAATCTTGGGGAATGACCCAGTCATCCCCCAATACGACATCCGCGTCGCGTTCTTGGTTGGCTTGTTCAGTATCGCGCACGAGACCCCTTCGCCTTCTTCACAAACGGCCGCGCCTATTCTTCGTTGTAACGATATCCGATACCATACAGCGTTTCGATCGCCGAAAAATCCGGATCAGCGGCCCGCATCTTCTTGCGCAGGCGTTTGATATGGCTGTCGATGGTCCTGTCATCCACATAGACCTGATCATCATAAGCGACATCCATCAACTGATCACGGCTTTTTACAAATCCCGGACGTTGTGCCAGTGCCTGCAGCAACAGGAATTCGGTTACAGTCAGAGAGACATCATTGCCTTTCCAGCTTACCGCATGGCGCAGCGGGTCCATCCGCAGCTCACCGCGTTCCATTACCTTTGTGTCCCCGGTCGCAGCGCTGGTTGCATCCCCTTCTACCGCTTCCTGACGACGCAGCAGCGCCCGGATGCGCTCGACCAGAAGGCGTTGCGAGAACGGTTTCTTTACATAGTCATCTGCGCCCATCCGAAGGCCCAGAACCTCGTCGATTTCATCATCTTTTGAGGTCAGGAAGATAACCGGCATCTGCGTTTTCTGCCTGAGCCTCTGTAGCAGATCCATGCCGTCCATCCGCGGCATCTTGATATCCAAAACGGCCATATCCGGAAGTTTCTTATTGAACGCATCCAGCGCTGCCTGCCCATCATTATATGTTTCGACCTCAAAACCTTCGGCTTCGAGGGTCATGGATACTGACGTCAGGATATTTCTGTCGTCATCCACAAGTGCAATCTTTGACATCGGGTTCACCCCTATTCCTGCTCACTCGCGCAATAATACGCTTTTTTGTAAGACATTGTTGGCGGTTTTGAGCAACCGAATCAACTCGTAACCTCGAATCATGCCATTCTTGCGGCAGGTATGCGGCAAATTTGCCTTGCTGCGCCCAAATAGCTGCCTTGATTTACAGCAGACAAATCGTGATGGCGCTAAACCTCAACTTGGTTGCGCTAACTCCTGCCAACCCTCCTGTTCATGTCCCAAAATACCGTGATAAGAGGCGCTTGACCGCCGGCTTTTTCCGGTATCCGCCCCAATGGCGCACCCGGCCCTAGGCCCTCGCGCCGCCAAAGGAGAAGACACACATGACATCTGGACGGGTTAACCCGCAATTCCGCCTCGAAGATCAGGGCATCGAGGGTCTGGGCAATGTCTATTACAACTTCATGGAACCGGCGCTGATCGAAGAAGCGCTCAAGCGCGGCGAAGGCACCCTTGGCAATGGCGGCGCATTTCTGGTCACCACCGGCAAGTTCACTGGCCGCTCGCCAAAGGACAAGCACGTCGTCAAGACCGACAGCGTCGCCGACAGCATCTGGTGGGAAAACAATGCCGCGATGAGCCCCGAAGGCTTTGATGCGCTGTACGATGATATGCTGGCCCATATGAAAGGCCGCGATTACTTTGTGCAGGACCTCGTGGGCGGTGCCGATCCCAGCTATTCGATCAATGTGCGTATGGTCACTGAGTTGGCTTGGCACAATCTGTTCATCCGCCACCTGCTGCGCCGCCCGGATCGCGAGGATCTGGATGAGTTCATTGCCGATTTCACTGTCATCAATTGCCCCAGCTTTCAGGCCGACCCGGCGAAGCACAGCTGCCGCAGCGAGACGGTGATTGCGATGAACTTCGATCGCAAGCTGATCCTGATCGGCGGCACCGAATATGCTGGCGAGAACAAGAAGTCGGTCTTCACCCTACTGAACTACATGCTGCCCGAAAAAGGCGTGATGCCGATGCACTGCTCGGCCAACCATGCGGTCGGCAACCCGGTCGACACCGCCGTGTTCTTCGGCCTGTCCGGCACCGGCAAAACCACCCTCTCCGCCGACCCGTCGCGCACATTGATCGGCGATGACGAACACGGCTGGTCGGATCGAGGCACTTTCAACTTCGAAGGCGGTTGCTATGCCAAGACGATCAACCTGAACGCCGAGGCCGAGCCGGAAATCTACGCGACCACCTCGAAATTCGGCACCGTGATCGAGAATATGGTCTTCGATGCTGAGACCAAAGAACTCGATTTCAATGACGATTCTTTGACCGCAAACATGCGCTGCGCTTATCCGTTGGAGTACATTTCGAACGCCTCCAGCAACGCCCTAGGTGGACATCCCAAAAACATCATCATGCTGACCTGCGATGCGTTTGGTGTTCTGCCACCGATCGCTCGGCTGACCCCTGCGCAGGCAATGTACCACTTCCTTTCTGGCTTTACCTCGAAGGTGGCCGGAACAGAGCGCGGCATCACCGAGCCTCAGCCGACCTTCTCTACCTGCTTTGGTGCGCCCTTCATGCCGCGCCGCCCCGAAGCCTATGGCAACTTGCTGCGCGACAAGATTGCCCAGCACGGGGCAACCTGCTGGTTGGTCAACACCGGTTGGACAGGTGGTGCCTATGGCGTTGGCAGTCGGATGCCGATCAAGGCCACTCGCGCCCTGCTGACGGCAGCACTTGAAGGATCACTGACTGACGCCGAGTTCCGCAAAGACGCCAATTTCGGATTTGACGTGCCTGTCTCGGTACCGGGAGTGCCCGAAGTGCTACTGGACCCGCGTCGCACCTGGGACGATCAGAAAGCGTTCGACAAGCAAGCGGAAAAGCTGGTGCAGATGTTTGCCGAAAATTTCGAACAATATCTGCCCTTCATTGATGAAGATATCAAAGCCGTTGCAATCGGCTGATTAGAAATGGGGGCCCTAGCCGCCCCCATTTCACTTTGGATTACGCAGCGGCAGCCCAATCTAACAAACAAGTTCATTGCGAGAACGCGTCATCTGCGCTATCGCAAAATACCGATGAAGAGATGGTACCGATGTTTTCTGCAGCGGCGACCATTGAAATTGGACAGTTGGGCGACCCGGGCGATTCCACTCTCAACACGCTTCGGGCCGCACTTGAAAGTGGCGATTACTTCCACATGGGGATGGTGTCGGATAGATGTGTTTCAAAGGTCCTAGCCTTTCGACGTGCCTCGGTCTGACACGGTAGTAGATAATAGGCAAGTTATGACTGAAATTTCAAAACTCACCGAACTGCGCAAACTGATGCAGAGCATGGAACGCACCTTGGGGCTAGAAGAATTGTCCCCGGTCGAGCGGGACATCTATTATGCCGCGGAAGAGTTGTCGAAAAGCAATACCGAAGTGCGCACCTTCGGCCTGATCGAGCATACGCTGGTCAAAAGCGTTTCTCGTCCGACCTTTTTCCGCGCCCTCAAGTCTTTGGTTCAAAAGGGCTATCTTTCGCAAAGCGGAAGTGCCAATCGTGGACGGTATTTGGTTCATGCACCCAGGTGATTGCTGCCTGAAATCTGAAAACGGCTAATCCCGTGAACAGATGGGCCTCTAACACCTTCTTTGCCTCTTTGGCCTATGTTGCCGCATCACTCGTTACATTCGAGATTCTGATGCCGCTTCAGAACGAATTTTTTCCCGCATACCCCAGCCACGCCAGCCTGTTGTTCCTGCCGCATGGCGTGCGGGTTCTGGCCGCATGGTTACTGGGGTGGCGGGCAATTTTTGCACTTTTGCCCGGCGTCTTTGTTGTCTTTGCAATGGTGGGTGGGTGGGACGTTTTCCTGCCCAGCAGATTGCTGGCAATTGCCATAGCTGTAACAATCGTGCCCGCCGTGTTTTACGCGTGCAAAGCGGTAGGATGGGATCTTTTTCCACGCGCTGATCGCAATCCCTGCTGGCCCTGCGTGATGGGAGTTGGGATTGTCACTTCGGTTTTGGTTTCAATCCTGACCAACACGGCCTTTGGCAGTACAACTGCCGAATACGTCGCGTTTCTGATTGGCGACATCTCAGGCTTGTTCTTTTTGATGTTGGGTCTCTATTTCGCGTTCCGTTTTGCTGAAAGGCGTGGTTAACCCAACAGTCCGCGCCTGAGCAAATTCAATCCGGCGATCAACAGAACCAACAGTGTAAGTTTGCGAAACTGGGTCTGATCAATCCGGTCCTGAAGGAACAGACCTCCTCGCATGCCTACAAGGGCCGGAAGAACCAGCATGGCAGAGAACAATGCCGTTTCACCCCTCAGAACACCTGAGCCCAAATGCGCGGCCACCAGGGCCACTGCCCCTAGGCCATAAATCACGCCCTGAACACGCATCTGATCTTTCTTGGGTGTATTCAACGCCGTCAAATAGGCCACAGTTGGTGGCCCCCATACGCCAGAGATACCCCCGACCGCCCCTGCTACAGCGCCCACCATCGCCTCGATCCCGACAGAGGGTGCCTTCAACGTTAGTCTGAGCCCAAGTATCTGAATCAGGGCAAAGAAGGTTATCGGCACGCCGAGCACCAGTAGGAAATCCTGAGGTGTCAAAATATTTATCAATTGAGCACTCGCCAGCAGGCAGACTAACCCAACTGCCAGAAATACACGGAATTTACGAACCGATACCGCTGCGGCGGCCACGCCTTCCCGCAAGGCCTGTACACCATTAGTAACAAGGGTCGGCAGGATTAGGCCTGCCAACGCAAATTCGGGGGGCAGCATCATACTCAGCCCGG
Organism: Ruegeria sp. CL5; assembly: GCF_056536485.1. Taxonomy (NCBI): domain Bacteria; kingdom Pseudomonadati; phylum Pseudomonadota; class Alphaproteobacteria; order Rhodobacterales; family Roseobacteraceae; genus Ruegeria; species Ruegeria sp. CL5. Next base: position 119,055 of record NZ_JBQFPS010000013.1, on the reverse strand, counting down.
ATATCAGCACCATTGGCATAGCAAATCCCACCATGCCTTTGACCCACCCCGCCACAAAAGCGACGATCAACGCTAGGTACATTTCCTGCGGTGAAATGAGCGAAAACAGATCCATCTGCCCTTCATATCAGGCCGAGATTTTTCTGCATTGCAAAAGTGATATGGTAATAATTGAACTTTTTATGTGCTATTTGCGTATTTTTGTTGCGCTGCATGTGCAGCATGATATGACCAGACGACCCAGTAAAGGACGTGATTCATGGCCCATGATGGACAGGACTTGACGAACATGATGCAGCAAGCGGTATTACCTGATCTTCTGACATTGACTGCAGCGGCCTTACCGGCGGTCGAAACTGTGTTCGACGAGGCCCGTGCATCGGTGCGTGCCATGGTCACTAGCGATGACCGCATCTCGGGCGCGTTGATCGAAGCAAACCAGACAGCCGCTCATGGTTTGGCATGGCTGGCAACTTACCGGCAATCTTTGCAGCAGATGCAACGCTGGGCCGAGGCACTTCAAGCTGAAGGTAAGTTCAGCGAGATGGAGCAGTTGCTGCACCAGATCGCCTTTGGCGAATACCTGCATCAGATCGCGGGTGGCATTCCGATGAATCAGGGTGAGGTAGTGCGTTTGCAGGACCTTGGTCTTGGCTGGGAAGCCTTGTCCGGGTTCCAGTGCCATGAAGTGCAAACCCTGATGGCGCAGGCCAATTCTCAGGCCGCGCGCACGCGTCTGGTTGAGCTTATGCAGGATCAATCCGGTGCAACCATGTTTGGCGCTTCGGGTCTGGACGAAGAGTTGGAGATGATCCGTGATCAGTTCCGCCGTTATGCGCAGGAAAAGGTCGAGCCCAACGCCCATGAATGGCACCTGAAAGACGAATTGATCCCAATTGAAATCATCGAAGAACTGGCCGAAATGGGCGTGTTCGGCCTGACCATCCCCGAGAAATTCGGCGGCTTCGGCCTGTCCAAAGCGTCGATGTGCGTGGTCTCGGAAGAGCTTTCGCGCGGTTATATCGGCGTGGGCTCATTGGGCACGCGGTCCGAGATAGCGGCTGAACTGATCATCGCGGGCGGCACAGATGAGCAAAAAGCTAACTGGCTGCCGAAACTTGCCAGTGCTGAGATCCTGCCGACCGCCGTTTTCACTGAGCCCAACACAGGATCGGATCTGGGCAGCCTGCGCACGCGTGCCGTTAAGGGTGAAGATGGCAACTATAAAATAACAGGCAATAAAACATGGATCACCCACGCCGCCCGCACGCATGTGATGACCCTACTGGCGCGTACCAACCCTGATAGCTCCGATCACCGTGGTCTGTCCATGTTTCTGGCTGAAAAGACCCCCGGAACCGATGAGAACCCCTTCCCCACACCCGGTATGACAGGCGGCGAGATCGAAGTGCTGGGCTATCGTGGCATGAAAGAATACGAGCTGGGCTTCGACGGCTTTGAAGTGAAGGGGGAGAACCTGTTAGGTGGCGAAGAAGGCAAAGGTTTCAAACAGTTGATGGAGACCTTCGAGAGCGCCCGCATCCAGACCGCCGCCCGCGCCATCGGCGTCGCTCAGAGCGCTTTGGACATCGCCATGCAATACGCACAAGATAGAAAGCAGTTCGGCAAGGCGCTGATCAACTTCCCCCGCGTCTCGGGCAAGCTGGCGATGATGGCGGTTGAGATCATGATCGCACGGCAGCTCACTTATTTCTCTGCATGGGAAAAAGACCACGGTCAGCGCTGCGACCTTGAGGCGGGGATGGCCAAACTGCTGGGGGCCCGGGTTGCCTGGGCTGCGGCGGATAACGGGTTGCAGATTCACGGCGGTAACGGCTTCGCGCTGGAATATAAAATTAGCCGCGTGCTTTGTGACGCACGCATCCTAAATATCTTTGAAGGCGCCGCAGAAATACAGGCGCAAGTCATCGCGCGTCGATTGCTGGGCTGACGCCCGGTTTGATGCGGTTTCCCCAACTTAACCCGGCCTTGTGCCGGGTTTTCTTTATCTTCCGTGTTGTACAGGCGCCAAGGCGCAAATGTTCCGAGTTGTACTACCTGGCTTTGTGATCGTCTGGGCAAAACTTCCCCCTCGGATCGGGGGCCGGAATCAGTTAAAGGGCGGTGAACGGAACCGGCACCTATGTCGGCCAGAGGAGACTCGAGCGTGAAGATCATCATTTCAATTTTGGCCACCTGCCTGGCCCTTGCCGGGTGCGCCTCGGCCCCGACAACGACGGGCTCGAATGACGTCGACAAACTGACGCTGGCCATTCAGCAGCTTGGTCCCGAGGTTGATCCACGCGAAGCCCGCCGCGCCGCCGAGATATCCTATGCCTATTCCAGCCAATTGAAGCAGGACTGGAACGTCACCGATCCGGCGATCATCCACAACGCAAAGGTCATAAATGGGTTTCGTGAGAAGGGCCTATGTAATGACTGGGCGCAAGCCATGACCACGCGACTAAAACAAGAGAGTTTCCGCACGCTGGATTTGCACTGGGTTACCTCCCCGCCGACGGCGTTTCGGATCATTCATCATTCGGCCCTGATCAGCGCCAAGGGTAATCCCATGGACGAGGGCATCATCCTCGACCCGTGGCGCAACAGCGGGGTGTTGTTCTGGGCGCCCGTGCGCGAGGATACCAAGTACAACTGGCGGCCCCGTCTTGAAGTGCGCGAAGAATTAATCAGCGGCGTGAACCCCTACTGATAGGATATTGCAATGTTACGTCTGGCCCTGCTTCTGCCTCTGGCCTTGTTTCAATGCGACGAGGATGAAACCGTTGCCGCCTATGGCGCGGCGGATCAGACATGGGCACTGCAGGAAATTGACGGAGAGCCGTTCGAAGCCAGCGCATTGCTGCGCTTTCCCGAAGAGGGGCGTATCGAAGGCAATGCCCCCTGCAACACTTATTCGGGCAAGCTGAATGCCCCCTACCCTTGGTTCGAGATCGCCGATCTGGCTGCCACCCGCGCAGCCTGTGCCGGGCTTGAGGCCGAAGGGTTTTACTTCGCTGCACTGATGGCGATGACACAATCCGAGGTATCCGGCGATGTGCTGATCCTGCGCAACGAGGACGGGCACGAGATGGTATTCAAAGCCGCCGAGTAAACTGCCCCACAAACCGCGCTCGTGCGTCCGGCAGAGGGGTGTGGCCCAGCGACGGGGCGAGATGGTTCTCCAGAAAATACCCTGTTGTGCGCAGGGCATCAGCAATCTCGGCATCCGAGGCCGTGCCTTCGCCGCGCAGGCAGGGAGGTAACGGCAGCAGCTTATCGGCCCACTCCCCTGCCCCCGCTGCACTGACCGCGCGACCGGTTTTGGGCGAGACATAAATCAGCCCCTCATGCACGCCGGTCACAGCACAGGTCGACAGATCGAGGCCAAAGCCCAGCTCTTCCAGCAGCGCCAGTTCCCAGCGCAAATAAGCAAGTGGCCAAACCTCATCCTGTCCCAACAAATCCATCAACTGTTCGGTTTGCTTATAAATCGAGGGGTGTGGCTCGCGCTCGGGAAGGCAGAAGGACAATAACGCCACCACCGCGTTCAGTCCGGCCAGTGCCAACCGACCTGAAAATGCAGCGGCGGCACGGGAACGCAGGGGTTCGATCTGAAAAGTGCCCAGATGCTCTTCAAGCCGCGCACGCCAAAGTACGTCCAACTGCGCCCCCGGTTGCAAGATCGGCGCGATCTTGCGGCTAGTGCCCCCGCGCACAATACCTGCATGGCGGCCATGAGTTTCGGTAAAAACCTCGATAATGGCCGCCGTCTCACCATGGCGGCGAGAGGTCAGAAGTATGCCGTGATCACGCCAATCCAATTTCGGCCTCGTTAGGTCACCAGATATGCCTGCAGGAAATCTTATGGCCGTTGCAGGTTCAAAGTACAAATAAGTCTGGTCGGATCAGTAGGAAAAACCGGTTGCGTGAGGTGGGTTCAGAGACTAATGTTCGCTATATGTTCTAATTACTGGGATTTAAGAAATGTCTCTGAACTATGTCATGATCGGCTCAAATGATGTTGCCAAAGCACGCAGCTACTACGACGCGGTTGTCCCTCAGTTAGGTGGGAAAGTAATCGCCGAATACATGCCACATGCAGTTTGCTATGAGCTGCGCGGTGGCGGCAGCATGTGGGTCGCAACGCCCTTCGACAAAGAGGTTGCAACTGTGGGAAACGGCAACATGGTTGGCCTGTTATGTCAAAGCGAAGCGGAAGTACGTGAGGTGCACGCCGCCGCTATTGCCAATGGCGGTACTAACGAGGGCGATCCGGGTGAACGCCCGCAATATGGACCGAACTTCTACGGCGCCTATGCCCGCGACCCGGATGGGAACAAAATGAGCTTCGTCTATTTTAGTGAGGCAGACTAATCAAGTTGTCGCCAACTGCATGGCGGGGTTGCTAGAATGTGACCCCGGCATGGATTAGGATGCCGATGACCATCATCAGGTTCAAGATCATGGAAAGGCCGTTGCCCACATAGATGGGCAGCTTGCCGACCACCAGCCCGTAAGCGAACCACAAAAACGACAGCCCCGCATAAAGCGACCACGAGAGCAGCGACTGGCCGGTGGCGTGTTCGGAATGGGTAAAATAAAGCTTGATCAGTTGCGGTAATGTAGCGAAGGGGCCGACCACACCGATGAAGACCATAAAGCCCTCGAACCGCTGCATCCAATGGCCGAGATTTGACTTTTCCAGTTTCTGGGCAAGTGTTTCAGCCACTCGATTCCCCTCCTGTTCCTGCGGCACCCGATAGGCGGGTCGTTCGTTCAGCCTGTTTCAGAGCAAAATAGTCGCTTTGTGCCGGGCATCCAAGATCAATTGCTGGGCGCGCTAGTCCAAACCTTCTTCACCCAGTAAGTGCCTGCCTTGCCGGTCTTCAACCTCGATTACCCAGAGATCAGGGTCAAAACTGCGTTGGCGGGTGATGACGTTGTCCACGTCGCCCTCGGGGCCGGAAGAGAGTTCCACCCATTTACGCTCACCGCTCATCAGATCAAAACTGCGCTGAAACGCGTTGGCCTGCCCGTCAAGCGTATTCAGCTTGACCAGCACCGCGCCGGCGGTGTCGTCACCATGGGCCACGACAAAGGCTGGTATTTCCTGAAACCGCAGCCGCGCCAGATAGGCATGCACCCAGAATTCCGCCGTCAGTCGGGTCATCCGTTACCGTCTTTGAAATCCAGACCCATTTCCGAATAACGCTCGGATTCTTCCAGCCAGTTGGGCCGGACCTTCACCTGTAGGAACAGGTGGATCTTTCGGTCGAGGAATTCTTCTAGTTCCGCCCGTGCGGCCTGACTGACAGCCTTGATCGTCTCACCGCGTTTGCCCAGCACAATGCCTTTGTGACCGTCGCGCATGACATAGATGACCTGATCAATCTTGGCCGAGCCATCCTTTCGCTCTTCCCAGTTCTCGGTCTCGACGGTCAGCTGATAGGGCAGTTCCTGATGCAGGCGCAGGGTCAGTTTCTCGCGCGTCATCTCAGCGGCGATCATGCGCAGGGGCAAATCAGCGATCTGGTCTTCGGGGTAGAGCCACGGGCCTTCGGGCAGTTTCGAGGCCAGCCATTTGCGCAGATCGTCAACACCGTGGCCTTTCTCGGCCGAGATCATGAAGGTCTCGGTAAAGGGATAGCGCGCGTTCAGATCACTGGTCAGGGCCAACAGCTTTTCGGAGGGCACCTTGTCGATCTTGTTGATCGCCAGTGCGATGGTGCGGCCCTGCCCGATCTCTTCCAGCCCTTCGAGAATGCGTTCGACGCCTTCGGTGATGCCACGATGTGCTTCGACCATCAGCACGACCACATCGGCATCGGCGGCACCACCCCACGCGGCGGCGACCATGGCGCGGTCCAGGCGGCGGCGGGGCTTGAACAAACCCGGCGTATCGACAAAGACCAGTTGCGCATCGCCCTCCATCGCGACGCCGCGAATGCGGGCGCGGGTGGTCTGCACCTTATGCGTCACGATCGAGACCTTGGCCCCGACCATGCGGTTCAGAAGGGTGGATTTGCCTGCGTTGGGCTCTCCGATCAGGGCGATAAATCCGGCGCGTGTGCTCATGTGTCCTGCGATCCTGTTTGCAAGTGCGCACCCCTATAGCAGAACGCTTGCCTGGGCCAGAGGGATTTGTCGCATTGCGGTCATGCGTCTGGGGTGGCACCAATGCGCTGTGCCACGCCAAATCCAGCCAGGCGCTCATCCTTTCAGTGAGGCAAGATATGAGACGTCGCGAGTTTCTTTTAGGCAGCGGGGCTGCTGCAGGTGCGTTGGGTCTAGGTGGGTTCGCTTTGGCATCAAACCCGCAAGAGCTGGTGATCCAGCCCGCAAGTTTTGCCCTGCGCGATCAGGTGACGGACGGTATGGTCAGCCTGTCCCCAAACGCGCCGCCTCCGGTACTGTATGGCAAGCAAGGCGAGGTGATGCGGCTGAAGGTGCGCAATACCCTGTCCGATTACACAGCGATGCATTGGCACGGGCTGCGCATTCCCAATGGGATGGATGGGGTGCCTTACCTGACCCAGATGCCGATCGGGGAAGGTGAGGCATTCGACTATGAATTCACACCTCCGGATGCGGGGACCTATTGGTACCATCCCCATTGCATGACAATGGAGCAGATGGCCCACGGGTTGACCGGTATTATGGTGATTGCCGAGGCTGAAGACCCCGGTTTCGACAGCGAGCAGGTGATCAATCTGCGCGATTTTAGGCTGGATGACACGGGTGCGTTCCTACCCGCTTATACGCAGCGCGGAGCCGCGCGCGCAGGCACATTCGGCAATGAGCACACGGCGAACTGGCTGCAAGCGCCGGTCTATGATCACGCCGCCGGAGGGCTGGTGCGGTTGCGCGTGGTCAACACCGATACGACCCGGATTTACAAACTGAACCTCGATACTGCCGAAGCCCGGATCATCGCATGGGACGGGCATCCGGTGGATGCAGACGTGCCGCTGCCCAGCGTTGAGGAGCCGTTGCTGCTTGGCCCCGGCCAGCGTGTCGATTTCGCGTTGAAGATGCCCGGGGCTGAAGGGCAGACCGTGAACCTGATGGCCAAGCTGCCGGGGCAGCCTTTGCGGGCGATGGCCGGGTTACGCGCGGTTGGGGTATCTGTCGCGCGGGATATGCGTGAACTGAAACCGCTGGCTAAGAACCCCATTGCACGGCCCGATCTGAGCAAGGCCGAGTTGCACGAGTTTGTCTTTGGTTGGACGCCAGAAGGCGGAGAACCCAATAATGGCTTTTGTGGCTCTTTGGGTTATAACTTCTGGTCGATTAACCGGATGCCGTGGCCGGGCGACGCGGCGCTGGATTTGGGGCCTCTGGCCACTTTGCAGATGGGCAAAAGCTATGTTCTGCGGTTGCGGAATGAATCCCCCAACCTGCATCCGATCCATCTGCACGGTCTGACATTCATGCCTATCAAATCGAACCTGCGCAAGCTGCCACCGTTGATGACGGACACGATGTTGCTGTTAAAGGATGAGGTGGTCGAGATCGCCCTGGTCGCGGATAATCCGGGCGATTGGGCGTTTCATTGCCATGTGATCGAACATCAGAAAACCGGTCTGACCGGGTTCATTCGCGTGGTTTGATCTTACGGCGAAGTGTTCAACGCCAGTACATGGTTCGGGTAGGCTTGGTCCCCGATACGGAAATCCGTGACACCGACCTGCTGGAACCCTTTGGCTAGATAGAAATCGATTGCGGTCGTGTTCTCAGAATTGGTCGTCAGCCAAATCGACTGACGCCCTTTTTCACGGGTGTAGTCGATCGCGATGTTCAGCAGCGCTGAGCCGACGCCTTTTCCTTGATGGCGGGGCTGGACGTAAAACGTCACTATCTCAAGGTCGGACAGCCCGTCCACAGGTGCGATGCGATCTTCCGCCAGCCGAATGTATCCGTCGATCCCCTCTTCGTTTTCAGAGACCATCAAAAGGTCTTGGCCGTCCTGCAACAAGGCTTCGAACCGCGCGGTCGTGAACTCGGACAGTGCGAATTCGGCAAAGAAGGAATTCACGCCGCGCTTTAGGTAGGTTCCGACCCAGACCTCAATCGACAGGGCCGCGAGGCTGGCAGCATCCGCTTTCTGGGCGGGTCTGATCTTCATGATCTGGCCGCGCAGAGGATCAAGACAAATGTTCCAACAGAGCCTTTGCCGCTGCCTGTTCTGCCTGCCGTTTGGAGCCAGCGGTAGCTTGTGCCTCGGTCCCGTCCTGCAGTCGCGCGGCGATGGTGAAGATCGGGGCGTGGTCGGGGCCAGTGCGTTTGACTTCGACGTAAGCTGGCGGCTTCTGACCGCGGGCCTGCGCCCATTCCTGCAACGAGGTTTTGGCGTCGCGCGCGTCAGCCTCGACCTTGTGGATGCGGTCGCCCCAGAGGGCGAGGATCACGTCTCGGGCGGCCTCGAACCCTGCGTCGCGATAGATGGCAGCTATGACCGCCTCCATCGCGTCGCCCAGAAGGGCCTGTTTGCGACGGCCCCCGGAGAGCATCTCGGACCGGCCCAATTTCAGGACTGCCCCCAGATCGATCTGGCGGGCCACATCAGCACAGGCCTCTTTGCGCACGAGCGCATTGAACCGGGGAGCCAGCTGGCCTTCGGAGGCTTTTCTGTCCGCCTCAAGCAGTGCTGTGGCCATGACGAGACCCAGCACCCGGTCGCCCAGAAATTCCAGCCTTTGGTTGTCGGGGCGCGTGGCAGAAGACACTGAGCCGTGGGTCAACGCGCGCACCAACAGTTCGGGGTCGGAAAACTCATACCCCAAGCGTTTCTGGAACGCCTTTATCTCGGCCGATAGCTTCAATTGACCGCCTTGAAGAAGCGATCACCGCGCCATGTCCAGAAGAACAGCATCGAGCGACCTGCGGACGAGAACATGATCCGGTCGGCGCGTCCGATCAGGTTTTCGAAAGGTACAAAACCCACGCCGCCTGCGGATTGTGGCAGGCGGCTGTCAGCCGAGTTGTCGCGGTTGTCGCCCATGAAGAAAAGGTGGCCTTCAGGCACAATGTAGATGCCAGTGTTGTCCGAACCCTGACTACCGATATTCAGCACATCATAGGAGACGCCGTTCGGCAGGGTTTCGATCAGGCGAGACTTTTCGCACAAACCACCGATACCCACGGGGCCGTTTTCACAGCGCGGGCGCAGACCTTGCGGGCCCTGCGGTTCGGCGATCTCGGTGAACACGCCGTCAGGCTGCTGAGGCACCGGCGTGTCATTCAGAATGATCTGGCCCTGACGAATTTGGATGCGGTCGCCCGGCAAGCCGATCAGGCGTTTGATATAGTCACGGCCAGTGATGGGATGGCGGAAGACGATGACATCACCCCGCTCAGGTTCACTGCCCAGAATGCGAGTGTTTTCATCGCCCTGCATCCAGCCACAGATATCTTCGGCATCAATGTTTAGACCGACGCTGGGGATGATCAGGCTGGGGCAGGAAGCGTAGGAGTATCCGTAAGCCATCTTGTTGACGAAGAGGAAGTCTCCGATCAACAACGTCTGCTTCATCGAACCGGAGGGAATCCAGAACGGCTGAAAGAAAAGCGTGCGGAAAACGCCCGCGATCAGCAGGGCGTAGACGATGGTTTTGATCGTCTCCCAAACGGCGTTTCCGGATTTGGCTTCCTCGGCCATACTGCTCTCTCCAGTCTATGCGTGGTTGGGGTGCTACATGCGTGTCAGGTGGGGGCAAGTCAAGGCTGCGCGGGCGCTTCTTGAAGCGGGCGAGCCTCGATCACCACAAAGGCCTGCGCCCAGGGGTGATCATCGGTAAGGGTGACGTGAATGATGGCCTCATGCCCTTCGGGGGTTAGTTCTTTCAGGCGCTCGGCGGCCCAGCCGGTGACATGCATGACGGGTTGGCCTGTGCGCAGGTTGGTCACCGCCATGTCCTTCCACGCGATGCCCATGCGTAGACCGGTGCCCAAGGCTTTCGAGCACGCCTCTTTCGCGGCCCAGCGCTTGGCATAGGTTCCAGCGGTGTCAGCGCGGCGTTCGGCCTTGCGCTGCTCGGTCTCAGTGAAAACGCGGTTGCGGAATCGGTCGCCGAACCGGTCAAGTGTGCCTTGGATACGGTCGATATTGGCGAGGTCGGTTCCGATTCCGAGGATCATGTCAAACCTCCAACACCACAGTACCCAGCTTCTGCCCGGCCTCGACCATAGCATGTGATTTTGCGGCCTCGCTGAGGCCTCCACCGCGGACTACGGCATGGGACAGTGCGCCTTGGTCCAGCCACTGGCCTAGCTGCGTCTCGCCACGACGGCGGGCGGCGGGGTCGAGTTGGTAGACGATCAGCATATGCAGGCGGATGTTCTTGAACATGAAGCCGTAGAAATCCAGTTCCGGCTTCATTTGCGAGGCAGAGGCATAACTGGCGATGGTGCCGCCGGGGCGGATCATCGAAAGGGAAGCGGGCTGGTTGGCGGCGAAATCGACCTCGACGATGCGGTCTACGCCTGCACCGCTGGTCATGTCCATCACCGCCTCAACCACATCCTGCGTGCGGTAGTTGACCCACTCTGCCGCGCCGGAGTGGGCCGCTTTTTCATCTGAACTGACGGTGGTGATAACGCGCGCGCCGCCCAGCGCTGCCATCTGGCAGGCGTAGCGCCCGACCGTGCCAGCTCCGCCGGTGACAAGCACGGTTTTGTCGGTGATGGAGCCGTCGCAATAGAGCGCGTACCACGCAGTCATGGCAGGGATGCCAAAACACGCGCCTTCGGCAAAGCTGGTGGTGTCGGGCAGAAACACAGCCTGATCGGCAGGCAGCGCGATGTATTCGGCCCCGGTGCCCAAGGCGCGTTGCCATTGGCCGTTCCAGATCCAGACACGTTCGCCGACGCGCGCGGGATCGACCCCTTCGCCTACGGCCTCAATCACGCCGGCTCCGTCCGAGTGGGGGACGACCAGCGGGTATTGCATCACCGCGCCCGGACGCGCGCCGCTGCGCAGCTTGACATCTGAGGGGTTGATGCCGCTGGCGTGGACTCGGACCAGAACGTCGCCTGCGCCCGGCTCAGGCGTGGGCAGCTCGACCAACTCAAGGACATCCGCCGCCGCACCGAATCTGCGATAGGTGATTGCTTTCATGACAGTCCCTCGTCTCCTATTGGTCAACCGTGTCAGGCATTTCCAGATCGAACACCAAGACGCCCTCGGCCCCGTCCACGCACAGCGCGACAAGCCGTGCGCCAAGTTGCTGGTGAGTTTCGTCACTGGCATAACGCCGCAGGTCGACCTCAGCCGCGAAATCCAGCGTGAAGCCGTAGGGATAGCCCGGGGATTTTGCCTCAAAGTCGCGATTTGGGCCGTGGATGAAGCCACCGCAGCCCGGCAAGCGGTCTGCGACCGCGCTCAGCCCATCCATCACTGCGGCAAGCTCTACCGCGTCATGATCGGGCCTGAGGCGCAGCATCACGCAATGTCGGATCATCCTTGCACCCCAGAGGTCATGACAAGCGCACCGTGAGGATCTTGTAGCTGGCGACGCCAAAGAAGCCCGCGAAGGCGAAATCAAACCAACGGCGGGCGCGGCGATAGGCGTTGACCATGCGTGCAGAGGAGAACAGGAAAGCGTAGCCGATGAAGATCAGCAGCGACCCTGCATAGAGCATGGCGAAATAGCCCAGCAGCATAGCAAGGCTCGCATCGTTGGGCGCGACGATGGCGTAGATCGAGCCCCAGCTCAGGATCGCCTTTGGATTGGTCAAGTGGATCGCCGCCCCTTTGGCGAAGATGGTGGACAGAGTGCCGGTGACCGGGTTGCCCAAAGCAACCTCATCCGAGGACAGCGCGCGGCGCAGGGCCTTGAACGCCAGCCAGCCCAGATAAGCGACGCCGATATAGCGGATCACCTCAAACACCCAGACATTGGCCAGCATGATCGCAGACAACCCCAAAGCTGCGGCAATCCCCCACGCAGCAGAACCCGCACAGATACCCAGCGCAAAGGTCAGACCTGCGGTGCGGCCCTCATTCATCGCAGTACCCGCGATGCCCATCGTGGCAGGGCCCGGAGAGCCCCCAGCCATCAGCCAGGCAATCCAGATCGCCACAAAACCAGGGGTGATCATGCCCGCGCCTCGTCCATCAGGCGGCGCATTTCGTGGACCGCTGGTGTAAGGCCGCGGAAGATGGACTCGCCGATCAGGAAGTGGCCGATATTCAGCTCGCGCACTTCGGGGAAGGCGGCGACGGGTTGCACGGTTTCATAGGTCAGGCCGTGGCCTGCGTGGACCTCAAGGCCTAGTGAATGGGCATAGGCGGACATTTCGCGCAGGGCTTCGAGCTCGCGCGCGGATTCGTCCGGTTTGCCCTCGGCATGGAAATCGCAATAGGCGCCGGTGTGCAGCTCGATCACCTCGGCCCCGATGCGATGGGCGGCGTCGATCTGGCGCTGATCTGCGGCGATGAAAATTGACACGCGGCAACCGGCATCGCGCAGCGGCGCAATGAAATGGGCCAGCTTGTTTTCTTCGCGCGCAACTTCGAGCCCGCCTTCGGTTGTGCGTTCCTCGCGCTTTTCTGGAACGATGCAGACAGCGTGTGGCTTATGGCGCAGGGCGATTTTCTGCATCTCGTCCGTCGCGGCCATCTCGAAGTTCAGCGGTACCGACAAGATGTCCATCAACCCGTCGATATCGGCATCCGAGATGTGGCGGCGATCTTCTCGCAGATGTGCTGTGATGCCATCGGCCCCGGCCTCTTCCGCGATCCGGGCGGCGCGTAGTGGGTCGGGATAGGCCCCGCCGCGCGCATTCCGCACGGTGGCTACGTGGTCGATATTCACGCCCAGACGCAAACGGTTGTCAGACATCTTTCGAATCCTTCATTGTCCCTGAAGACGAGCCTAGTGGGTTTGTCACTGAAACGTCAGCCTCTGCCTGTGCCAAACGTTTGATTTGTTCAAACTTTGCTTTGATCCGGGAGCGGCGGCGCTGCTGGTATGTGCGGATCAGCGGCAGGCTGAGATAGCCGCAGACAACACCGGCCACAATGCCCGGAATGACACCGCCAACCATGTATGGAAAGAACACATCGTCATAGAAGCGGCTGAGCCCATGCCAGTCAGCTTCGCGACCGGTGAACATCGCAATGCAATTGTCTTTGAGATCACCCATTGCATCGGCGAACTTCCCCATCAACCCGTGCGTGTCGTGCTCACGATATCGGGTACCCAACAGGAAATGCCCGGTTTGCAAGCTCACCACCCCGATCGGCACATAGGTCAGAGGATTGCCGAAGAATGTTCCGCTGAGGGCAGCCAATATGTTGCCATTGAGCAATCGAGCCAGCACAGCGGCGACAAGAAAATGCAAACCATAAAATGGTGTAAACGAGGCAAAAACCCCTGCCCCGATGCCACGCGCGATGCGTTCAGGGGTGTCAGGCAGGCGGCGCACCCGATGTTTGACATAGTGAAAGGCACGGGTCCAACCACCGCGCGGATAGACAAACTCTGACGCGACTTGGACAGGCGAGCGGCGATCTCGGCGCTTGAAAACCACTCGTGATCACCCCTTCTTAGCCAGCCGCGACGACGGTTTTCTTGCTTTCCCGATACCGTTCGACCGCGGCGACATCGCTTTCCGCCTCAAGCATAAGCATCAGCGAATGCAGTTGTTCAAGATCGCGCAGTTCAACGTTGATCATCAGACGGTAAAAATCCGGTTTTCGGTCGACAAATTCGAGGTTCGAGATATTGGCCTTTTTCTCTCCGATCAATGTGCAAATACGCCCCAGTACCCCGGCATCGTTACCGATAGTCAGATCAAGCGTCGCTCCATAGACAGCCGGGTGTGTGCCCGCATGCCAGTGCAGATCGACCCAGCGCTCGGGTTCATTTTCGAACTCGGTCAGACGGTCGCAGTCGATGGCGTGCACCTCAACGCCCCTGCCGCGATATGTGATGCCAACGATGCGTTCACCCGGCAATGGCTGGCAACAAGGCGCACGGTCGAATTTCTGGCCGGGCTCAAGCCCGATCACAGCGCGGCGGGGCGAGATGGCGTCGCCATCGTCCTTGGTGAGTTCGGGGTAAACGGCTTCGACCACCTCGTGCGCGGTCAACTCGGCGCTGCCCAAACGGGCCAACAATTCGTGTCGGTCTTTCAACCGCAGGTGTTTTGCAGCCGTATCCAGTGCCTTGTCGGTGGCCTTACGGCCGACGTTTTCAAACCCTGCGCGAGCCAGTTCTTTACCCAGCTTGATAAAGCGTTCCCGGTCAACCTCACGCAAGGCGCGGCGGATCGAGGTGCGGGCCTTACCGGTGACGGCGATCTCAAGCCATGTGACCTGTGGGCTCTGACCATCAGCGGTGATGATATCCACCGATTGTCCGTTCTTGAGTCGGGTCCAAAGCGGCACACGAATTCCATCCACCTTGGCCCCAACACATGCATGGCCGATACGGGTGTGGATCGCATAAGCAAAATCGATCGGTGTTGCCCCGCGCGGCAATTTCACCACGTCGCCCTTAGGGGTGAAACAGAACACCTGGTCCGAATACATTTCGAGCTTGACCGCTTCGAGGAAGTCTTCGTGATCATCCTCGCTGTCGAACTGTTCAGTCAGGTTTGCGATCCATTTTGCTGGGTCCACGGCAAAAGGGTTTTCGGACCGGACACCATCGCGATAGGACCAGTGCGCTGCCACGCCGGTTTCGGCAACGTCGTGCATCTGGCGGGTGCGGATCTGAACCTCGACCCGTTTACCGTCGCGCCCGGACACAGTCGTGTGGATCGAGCGATAACCGTTCGATTTCGGCTGGCTGATATAGTCCTTGAACCGTCCCGGCACCGCGCGCCAACGCTGGTGGATCGCGCCGAGGGTGCGATAGCAGTCTTCCTCAGACCCGGTAATGATACGGAACCCATAGATGTCGGACAGGCGCGAGAAGCCTTGGTCTTTCTCCTGCATCTTGCGCCAGATCGAATAGGGTTTCTTGGCACGGCCAAAGACTTCGGCCTCGATCCCGGCTTTTTCCAGCTCGTGCCGCATGTCGCCGGTGATGCGGTGGATCACGTCGCCGGTTTCACGCTGCAAGGTGATGAAGCGGCGGATGATCGACTGGCGGCCTTCGGGATTCAGGACACGAAAGGCGAGATCTTCCAGTTCCTCGCGCATCCATTGCATCCCCATGCGACCCGCAAGCGGTGCGTAGATATCCATCGTCTCGCGCGCTTTTTGCACCTGCTTTTCGGGGCGCATCGCCTTGATGGTGCGCATATTGTGCAGACGGTCGGCGAGCTTGACCAGAATGACCCTCAGGTCCTTGGACATGGCCATGAACAATTTGCGGAAGTTTTCGGCCTGCTTGGTCTCGCGGCTGGAAAGCTGTAGGTTGGTCAGCTTGGTGACGCCATCGACCAGCTTGGCGACCTCATCGCCGAACAGTTCGGAAACCTTGCCATAGCTGGCCTTGGTGTCTTCGATCGTGTCGTGCAGCAGGGCCGTTATGATGGTCGCATCATCCAGACGCTGTTCGGTCAGGATGGCGGCAACGGCAACAGGGTGCGAGAAATAGGGCTCGCCCGAGTGGCGGAACTGTCCTTCATGCATCTGAAGGCCAAATTCGTAGGCCCTTTCGATGCGCTCGGCATTTGTCTTGGGGTTGTAATTGCGGACCAGCGCAATCAGGTCTTCTGCTGAAATCATCCGGTCCGCACCTTTGTCGCTGGGAATTACCCCTGGCCCTGAGCCTCCATCAGAGCGCGCAGGAGCTTTTCTTCCGACATGTCGTCATCCGCAGGCTTGTCGGATTCCGCACCCATCAGCAGCGCCATCTGATCTTCTTCGGGCTCATCAACCTCGATCTGGGTCTGGTTGGCCTCGATCAGACGCTCGCGCAGTTCATCAGCGCTTTGAGTTTCATCGGCGATTTCGCGCAGCGAGACAACGGGGTTCTTGTCGTTGTCGCGATCAACAGTGATCGGGCCACCGGCGGAAATCTCGCGCGCCCGGTGGGCTGCAAGCATCACCAGTTCGAACCGGTTCGGGACCTTGTCTACACAATCTTCGACCGTAACGCGGGCCATGGGGCGCTCTCCGTAAATGAATCCGTGGCAGGAAGGGGTTTATCTAAGCGCGAATCCCCGCCTTGACAAGCAGGAAATGCCGCAAATGCGAGGATCACAGAGACTTAACCTCTGCCACGTCCTCGCGTGGCAGTGCGGCAACCATCTGTGTGACTGTCCTGTCCAGTACTGGATGGCGCCAATCGGGGGCAACATCTGCCATCGGCACCAACACAAATGCGCGGTCCTGCAGACGTGGATGCGGCAGGATCAAGTGTTCCGGAGCGGATATGGCCTGTACTTCATGCGGCAGGGTTAGCCAGCGGTGATACTCCACATCATCCGGTAGCACCAAATCGCCCCAACAGACCAGATCAAGGTCCAGCGTGCGCATCCCCCAACGTTGTTCGCGGGCGCGCTCGAAATCATGTTCGATACGGTGCAGCAGCGCCAGAACCTCGTGCGGGCTCTGATCCGTTTCAATCGAAACCGCCGCATTAACGTAGTCTGGCCCGGCCCCAGCAGGAAAGCAGGGCGTGGCAAAAAACCGACTTTTTGCGCGAATCACCAAGCCAGCCTCGGCCATTGCGACCAATGATTGCTCAAGTGTCACCTTGGGCCCATTACCTCTCAGACTGAGATTTGCGCCAAGGGCAACGACCGCTTTTGACAAAGATTTGTCCACTTCGAACCCCATATTCGGAACAGAGAATGCTTGCGATGTAGGCAAAAAGGCCTATTTTAGAGGCACCATTGCACTGACCAATTCATTTTCACTCACGGAGCTCACGGTGCGGTGGCTTATACCGGAAGGACCATTTTATGTTTTACAAGGACGAACGGCTAGCGCTGTTCATCGACGGCTCGAATCTTTATGCAGCCGCCAAAGCACTGGGGTTTGACATCGACTACAAGTTGCTGCGCCAAGAATTCATGCGCAGAGGCAAACTGCTTAGAGCTTTCTACTACACAGCGCTACTGGAAAATGACGAGTATTCGCCGATTAGACCTTTGGTGGACTGGCTGCATTACAACGGCTTCACCATGGTAACCAAGCCGGCCAAAGAATACACCGACAGCATGGGGCGTCGGAAAGTCAAAGGAAACATGGACATCGAGTTGACCGTTGATGCCATGGAATTGGCACCACGTGTAGATCATATCGTGCTGTTCTCGGGCGATGGGGATTTCCGCCCGCTGATTGCCAGCCTGCAGCGTCAGGGCGTGCGCGTTTCGGTTGTCTCGACCATTCGCAGCCAGCCCCCGATGATTTCGGACGAGCTGCGCCGTCAGGCCGACAACTTTATCGATCTGGAGGACCTGCGCGACGTGATCGGAAGACCTCCGCGCGAGATGCCGCTTGAACCGCGCAGCGTCGCCGCTGCGGGCGGTCAGTAACACCAAGCCCGATTACCCACTCACGATGTGGGGCGATGAAATGTACGGCCAGGGCTAAAAGCCCTGGCCGCGCTAATTTTAAAGGGATAGGTGCTAAAAACATCCCTTTGCTAACAGCGATTCATGTCAGGTAAATGACGTACTGCTGTCTGGACCATGGCAATGAAAAGACCTAGGTGTCTCAGGCAAGGAGACCGCCCATGACCAAGCCACCACTGATATTGTATCTTGCCGCCCCACGCGGGTTTTGCGCCGGAGTGGATCGGGCAATCAAGATCGTTGAAATGGCTCTGCAGAAATGGGGCGCGCCGGTCTATGTGCGTCACGAGATCGTGCATAACAAATTCGTTGTAGATGGGCTGCGCGCCAAGGGCGCGGTGTTCGTCGAAGAACTGGACGAATGTCCAAACGACCGCCCGGTGATCTTTTCCGCCCACGGTGTACCAAAATCCGTACCTGCCACTGCCGCCCAGCGCGAGATGATCTATGTCGACGCCACCTGTCCGCTAGTGTCTAAGGTGCATGTCGAGGCGCAGCGCCACGCCGATGCCGGGCTGCAGATGATCATGATCGGTCACAAAGGCCATCCCGAAACTATCGGCACCATGGGACAACTGCCTGAAGGCGAGGTGCTGCTGGTTGAAACGGTTGAGGACGTGTCGCAGGTTGCTGTGCGGGATCCCGATAAACTGGCTTTTGTCACCCAAACCACTCTGTCGGTGGATGACACAAAGGATATCATTTCAGCGTTAGAGGCCCGGTTCCCCGCAATCGTTGGGCCGCATAAAGAAGACATCTGCTATGCAACAACCAACCGGCAGGAAGCGGTAAAAGCGGTTGCGCCGAAATCTGATGCGCTGCTGGTGGTCGGAGCGCCGAATTCGTCAAACTCGCGTCGTCTGGTCGAGGTCGCCTCACGTGCGGGCTGCAACTATGCACAGCTTGTCCAACGCGCGACCGAAATCGATTGGCGGGCGCTGGAGGGTATCGCGAGCGTTGCGGTTACTGCAGGGGCCTCGGCCCCCGAAGTACTAGTGAACGAGGTTATCGAAGCCTTCCGCGACCATTATAACGTGACGGTCGAGCTAGTCGAAACCGCGACAGAAAACGTAGAGTTCAAAGTGCCGCGTGTTCTGCGGGTGCCTGCATGACTCAGGACAAACGCACGATTGACGCCTACACTGCGCGGGTCGCCGATTATCTGAAAATCCCCCTGCCCCCCGAACAGCTTGAGGCCCGGCAGGCCTTTGCGGATGCGGTCGAGGCGGGCGGATATGTATTGGATCTGGGCTCGGGGCCCGGATCGGACAGCGCGTTTTTGATGCGCCAAGGGCTAAAGGTGCGGGCGCTGGATGCCACGCCCGCCTTTGTCGAACACGCACGCGACAATGGCGTTGATGCCTATCTGGGCACTTTCGATGACGTCACCGAGGCCGAGGAATATGACGGCGTTTATGCCAGCTTTTCGCTACTGCACGCGTCCCGTTCCGATTTCCCGCGTCATCTAAGCGCAATCCACAAGGCACTGAAATCCAGCGGTCAGTTGTTTCTGGGCATGAAGCTTGGAACGGGTGAGCATCGCGACGATATTAACCGCTATTATACATATTATACTCAGCCCGAGATAGAAGAGGCTCTGACCACGGCCGGCTTCACCATCGACCGCACCGTGCAGGGGATCGGCAAAGGTCTCGCCGGGTCCTATGACGGGTTCATTCTGGTGTTTGCCCATGCCTGATTTGTTTGCCTATACCGATGGTGCCTGTTCCGGCAATCCCGGCCCCGGTGGCTGGGGCGTGCTGCTACGCGCGATGGATGGTGATAACGTTCTGAAAGAGCGCGAATTGAATGGCGGAGAGGCCGAGACCACCAACAACCGGATGGAACTGTTGGCTGCGATCAGCGCGCTGGAAACGCTAGAGCGAGCATCTGTGATCACCATCGTCACCGACAGCGCCTATGTAAAAAATGGCGTCACCGGCTGGATTTTCGGTTGGAAGCGAAACGGCTGGAAGACCTCGAACAAGAAGCCGGTCAAGAATGTTGATCTGTGGCAGCGGCTGGATGAGGCGCAAGAGCGGCATCAGGTGACTTGGGAATGGGTCAAGGGCCACGCAGGCCACCCCGAGAATGAGCGCGCGGATGAACTGGCGCGTGCGGGCATGGCACCGTTTAAGCCCAAAAAGGCGCAGGCGTGAGCGGGCTTGCCCTGCTGGATTATGCCTCGGTTCTGGTCTTTGCGCTGACCGGGGCCTTGGTCGCCAGCCGGGCGCAGCTCGATCTGGTGGGGTTTGCCTTCATCGCCTGCCTGACAGCGGTGGGCGGCGGCACGGTGCGCGACCTGCTGCTGGATCGACATCCCGTGTTTTGGATCGGGCAACCCGACTATATCCTGATTGCCTGCGGCGCCGCAGTGCTGGTGTTCTTCACTGCACATCTGGTTGAAAGCCGGTATAATTGGCTGATTTGGCTGGACAGTTTTGCACTGTCCATCGCGGTGGCTGCAGGAACGGGTGTGGCGCTGTCGCTGGGACAGGCCGGCGTCATTGTGGTGCTGATGGGTGTGACCACCGGTTGCCTCGGCGGGCTGATGCGCGATGTGGTCTGCAATGAGGTGCCGCTGGTGCTGAAACAAGGTCAGCTTTATGTTTCCTGCGCCTTTGCCGGTGCCCTGACAGCGGTATTGGCGGCTCAGCTTGGGTTAACCGGCCTGCCTGCATTGGGGCTATGCGCCTTGGTCTGCTGGTCGCTGCGGGCCGGATCGCTGCTGTTCGGTTGGCAGTTGCCGGTTTACAAGGCCCGACCGCCTCGGCAATAGGGTACAAACAGACACGAGAACGCTATGACCCCCCGACTTTCATTTCTTGCGGCAACGCTGCTGCTGGCGGCTTGTGCAGATCACTACACCCCGGTCACATTCAGGACCGAAGGGGATCAGATCGTGGCGTCTGGCACGATCGACCACACAACGCTCAGCGCATTTGAAGAGGTGATGGACGAAAACCCCGGGATCAAGACACTGGTGCTGCAAAATATCGAAGGCTCGGTCGATGATGACTCAAATGTGGTCTTCAGCCGCGTAGTACGCGAGGAAGGGTTCAATACGGTCGTACCATCAAACGGTTTGGTCGCCTCTGGCGGAACTGACCTGTTTCTGGCCGGTAACCGTCGGGTGCTGGAACCCGGCGCCTGCGTGGGAGTTCACAGTTGGGGTGGTGGAGGTTACGTGGCCGCGGAATTGCCCGAAGGTCATCCTGAACATGACCGATATCTTGATTATTTCGCAGATATCGGCGTCGACCCGGACTTCTACTGGTTCACACTGGATGCCGCATCCGAGGATGAAATGCACTGGATGACCGCTTCCGAGGCGAACCGGTACGACATGACAACGAGCGCGGCCCCAAGACTTGGGACCGCCGCGATCTGCGACGAACGCTAGCGCGTCAGCAGCCGCGCGCCGAGTTCCTTGACGAATTTCGCCGCCACCATGGCGGTCATTCCATAGGGGTCGCGATGCGGGTTTAACTCGACAATATCCGCGCCGACCAGTTGACCTTTGAACCGATGGATCAGGTCGATCACCTCACGCGTGCTGAGCCCGCCGGGTTCGTGATGCGACACCCCGGGGGCAAAGGCGGGGTCCAGCGCGTCAAGGTCCAGTGACAGGTAGACCGGGCCATCAAAGCTGATCTCCAGATCGGGGCTCCAGTTGCGCATGTCGATCACCTCGACCCCGAACTTGTCGGCCTGTTCCTGTTGGTGCTTGTTCATGGTGCGGATGCCGACCTGAACGAGGCGATTGATCTTGCCGGTCTCCATCACGCGCGCAAAGGGGCAGCCATGGCCTAATGGTCCGACCTGCTGATTGTCATAGAGGTCGGGATGTGAGTCGATATGCAGGATATTCAGCCCCTCATACCGGTCTGCATGCGCCTTGATCAGCGGATAGGCCACCGAGTGATCACCGCCCAGTGACAGCAGCCGCGCGCCGGTTTCGATCCGGGCGGCCGCGTCTGCCTCGATCCTGTCGATAGGCTCCTGCCCCATCATCTCGAACACATCCAGATCGCCGGTGTCTTTGAAGCGGTCGGTTGCGCCCAGATCGGTTCCGTCTTCGGCGGTCAAGTTGGCCGCACCGGAATGCAGCGCCTCGCGGATGCGACCCGGCGCAAAGGCGGGGCCTTGCAGGAACGAGGAATGCAGGTCCAGCGGCACGCCCATCAGGGCGACGTCACCGGTGGTCAGATCATGCGACATGAGAGGCCTTTCAACAAAGAATTGCCCGGACATTGGTCGCAGATCACGGTCGGGTCAAGCGCTCAGCGCCGTATGTATGTCTGCCAGATCCAGATCACCAAAAGCGCCCCCAGAATGGCCCCGATAAACCCTGAGAGCCATCCCATCACGGTGATGAGCGTGCGTAGGACCAAGCCGCCCACCAAAGCGCCGACGACGCCGATCAGCATGGTGGTTGGAATGTCAGCCTCGATCCGCATCAGGCGGGTGGCAAGGAAACCTGCGGCGGCACCTATGATGATCAGGGCGACGATGGGCATCTCATTTTCTCCAATGCGTGGGCACGATGATCAGCGCCCCGATGGAGGACAGCACCGCGTCCAGCCCCGGCGGGCCAAAGCTGATGCCGAACATTATGCGGACGAAATAGAACAGGAATGCCCCGCCCACGCAGATGATAATCGATTGCAGATAGCCGTTATGGGTAAAGCCGGTCTTTTCAGACAAATAGCCCACGATCCCGGCGATCACGACGGTGCCCATCAGGATCATGAACATGGTCTACTCCGATGACAGGTGGGTGCCGACCGGGATGGGCCAGCCCCGCAGAAAGGTTTCCCTATCCTGCGCGCCTTTGCCCGCCCTTTGCAAGCGCAGCAGTTCGATCGCGCCCTCGCCACAGGCCACGGTCAGGTCGCTATCGAGCACCTCGCCCGGTGTGCCCTGCCCTTCGGCCAGACGTGAGGCCAGCAGTTTGATCCGGTCTCCCTCGATCTCGGTCCATGCGCCGGGGAACGGCGAGAGGCCGCGGATTTTTCGGTCAACCTCGGTGGCGGGGGCGGACCAATCGATCCGCGCCTCGGATTTGTCGATCTTGGTGGCGTAGGTGACGCCCTCTTCGGGCTGTGGTTCAGGGGTCAGGCTGGGCAGCTTGTTCAGTGCTTCAACGATCAGCGCTGCGCCCATATCCGACAGGCGATCATGGAGTTGCGCGGTGGTTTCATCGGGACCGATGTCGGTGGCCTCGCGCAGCAGTACAGGCCCGGTGTCGAGCCCGGCCTCCATCTGCATGATGCAGATGCCGGTTTGCGCGTCACCCGCCATGATCGCGCGATGGATCGGGGCGGCACCGCGCCAGCGCGGCAGCAGGCTGGCGTGGATGTTCAAGCAGCCGTGGGTGGGTGCATCAAGGATCGGCTGTGGCAGGATCAGGCCATAAGCCACGACTACCGCCACATCAGCGTTCAACGCTGCAAATCTATCCTGTTCTTCGGGCGTTTTCAGCGAGGTCGGATGGCGCACCTCCAGTCCCAGCGCCTCGGCCCTTGCATGGACCGGAGTCGGGCGGTCTTTCTTACCGCGACCAGCGGGGCGTGGCGGTTGGCAATAGACGGCGGCGATTTCGTGCCCTGCATTGACGAGTGCGTTTAGGACGGGGACCGAGAAATCGGGGGTTCCCATGAAGATTATGCGCATCGTCGGCTCCGAAGGTGTTGGGGTGCCGGGCTGAAGCCCAGCCTATGTGGATTTGCGCGCCTTGCGCAGCAGCATGTCGCGTTTGACCTTGCTGAGCCGGTCGAAATACATCCGCCCGTTCAGATGATCGATCTGATGCTGCACGCTGGTGGCCTCGATGCCCACAAAATCGCGGCGGTCGATCTGGCCCTGTTCGTTGATGAATTTCACCGTTACCGCGCGGGGACGTTTCACCTTGGCGGACACGCCAGGAAGGTTCGGGCTGGCCTCGTCATGCTCGCGCAGCTCGACCGAGCTGTGCAGAATCTCGGGATTGGCCAGCCGCACGGCTTTGCCCCGCTGGGTCGAGCCATCCACGACTGCCAGACGCAGCATCACCCCGATCTGTGTCGCGGCGAGACCGACACCCGGCATCGCCTCCATCGTGTCGATCATGTCGTTCCAGATGGCACGGATATCATCGGTGATCTCGGGGACGTCCTCGGCCTTGGTGCGCAGGCGCTTGTCGGGCCATGGCAGGCAGGTCCGCACCGTCATGTGCGGGCCTTTTCGCGCTTGAGCTTCTGCATTTTGCGCGTGATCATCTGGCGTTTGAGCGGCTTGAGATAATCGATGAACAGCTTGCCGTTCAGATGGTCGATCTCGTGCTGAACACAGGTCGCCCAGAGATCATCAAAGGTTTCCTGTTGCAGATTGCCGTCGCGGTCCAGCCAGGTGACATCAACCGTCTTCGGGCGCGTGACTTCGGCATATTGCTCAGGGATCGACAGGCAGCCTTCTTCGTAGACGTTGGTCTCGTCCGAGGAGGCGATGACCTCGGGGTTGAACATCACCAGTGGACGCGGGGCCTCACCTTCTTCTTTGACACAGTCCACCACGATCAGCCGGTCGAGCACACCGATCTGCGGCGCAGCAAGGCCAATGCCGGGCGCGTCATACATCGTCTCCAGCATGTCATCGGCCAGTTTGCGCAGGTCGTCGGTGATGTCGGCCACCGGCGCGCAGACCTTTTTCAGTCGGGGATCGGGATGGATCAGGATATTGCGTTTCATGGGGCTGATTTAGGCCATCGTGCCCGCCTCCGCAACGGCCCCCTTGCACCTGATGGATTTGTGGTTAGCTTTCGCCTCGACAGATGGAGATGACATGACTTTCAACGACCTGATCGACCGCCGGGGCACCAGCTCTTCAAAATGGGACAAGATGGAGCAGCTCTATGGCGTCTCGCCCGAGGACGGGCTGGCCATGTGGACGGCTGATTCCGACTATGCCACCGCCCCATGTGTGATCGAGGCCGTGCGCAAGGCCGCCGATCATGGCGCGTTTGGGTATTCGTGGATGCACCCGGAGTATCTGAACGCAATCCAGTGGTGGATGAAGACCTGCCACAATTGGGAGATCGACACCGATTGGGTTCTAACTTCGCAGGGTCTGGGCAATGCGATCGCCCTGTGTCTGGATGTCTGGAGCGAACCGGGCGATGGCGTCGTGATCTTCACGCCCGTCTACCATGAGTTTGCGCATAAGGTGAACAAATCCGGCCGCAGCGTGGTCGAGTGCCCGTTGGTGCGGGATGGGGAGACCTACGCGCTTGATCTGGATGATGCGCAGTCGCGGCTGGACGGGTCGGAAAAGCTGCTGTTGTGGTGCTCGCCGCAGAACCCTTCGGGTCGGGTTTGGACGCCGGATGAGCTGCGTGCGGTAGCAGCTTTTGCAGAACGTAACGGACTGATCCTGGTTTCGGATGAGATTCACCACGATCTGGTTTATCCGGGCAATACCTTCGTGCCGATGGATGTCGCCGCCCCGGATGCGCGTCCCTGGACCGTGACTCTGACCGCGGCGTCGAAGACATTCAATATCGCGGGCCAGCGCACCGGTAACATGATCATTCCCGACGCCAAGCTGCGGGCCGAGATGCGACACCGGATCACCACTCTGGACTATGATCCAAGTGCGCTGGGGGTGGCGATGATCACCGCCGCTTATTCTCCGGAAGGGGCGAAATGGGTCGATGAACAGGTCGCCCATCTGGATGCCAACAGAAAACTGTTCGACGCAACCATCGCCGAGGTTCCGGGCCTGTGGTCGATGCCGCTGCAGGCGACCTATCTGGCCTGGGTTGATTTCTCTGGCACCGGGATGAGCCATGATGAATTTGTCCGCCGCCTGCGCGAAGATGCGCGGATCGCGACATCTTCAGGTCCCGGCTTCGGCACCGGAGGAGAAACCTTCGAGCGGTTCAATCTGGCCACGCAACGCGCGCGGGTGGAAGAGGCTTGCGCCCGTCTCAAACGCGCCTTTGGCGATTTGCAATAACCCTGTCTGAAAACAATTGGAGGCAAATCATGCCCAACCAACTCTTTGCGCTTCCGGACGTCCCGAGCATCCCGGTCCAGGGGGAACAGTTGACCTATCCGATAGGGCGGATTTTCTGTGTGGGCCGCAACTATGCCGCCCACGCTGCCGAGATGGGGCATGAGGTGGATCGTCAGGCGCCGTTCTATTTCACCAAATCCGCGCCCAACGCAGTTCTGACCGGGGCACAAGTGCCATATCCGGCTGGTACCGAGGATTATCATCACGAAATGGAACTGGCCGTTGCGATCGGGAAACCGGTCTTCCAGGCCACGGCAGCGCAGGCCCGGGCGGCGATCTTTGCCTATGGGTGTGCCCTGGACATGACGCGCCGCGACCTGCAGATCCGAGAGCGCAACAAACAGCGCCCTTGGGATCTGGGAAAGGATGTGGAAAACAGCGCGGTCTTCGCCCCGCTGACCCGCGCCGATGACTGGAGCCCATCGGATGACAAGCGCATCTATCTCAGCGTCAATGGGCAGGTGAAACAGGACGCAACATTGTCCGAGCTGGTCTGGAAGATTGATGAACTGATCTGCCATCTCTCGGGTTTCTATCATTTACGCCCCGGCGATCTGATCCTGACCGGCACACCCGCTGGGGTCGGGCCCGTGGTCGCCGGAGACCGAATCGAAGGCGGTATCGATGGCCTGTCCCCTGTGCACCTGACCCTGACGGCCCACGACTAATCGTCCGGCCCGATAACTGAGAATCTTGTGGCACCATTGCCGCCCGAGCGCCGACGGCGCTTCGGTGCCTCAGGTCAATTGTTGAGCGTGTCAGTCGCGGTTTTCAAGCAACGCGATCGGAGCATCCGGCGCGCGGTAGAAATCCAGCGGGGCCTTGTCGGCTGCCACAGTGCTGCGCTTGAACTCATAGCGCATCTCACCCACCGCTTCTTCATCTGCGATGATCAGGCACTGATACATGTGATTGGCACCGTCATAGATATCGACGAGCCCACGCAGGCGTGGCGTGGTTTCGGCCTCGACGGTGAAACCATCCTTCCACAATGTGAGAATCTTGAAGCTATTGTCGCCAAACTCCACCCGCAAACGGCTGGATTTCTTCAATGTAGCGATTCGGGCGGCATCCAATTCAGCGCGAATTTCCTTAGAAACATAGGTACTCATAATAAACTTCCCCCAGAACTTTCTTTATTGTGGACCAGCTTGTGTAAAAATCCAGTGAACTGTCTCACTTGGACCCGAGATTTACGATCTGTTGCGCAGGTGTCCCGATGACACTGTGCGCGGATGCAGGTCAGTTGCGCGCGCGGTGAAATAGGAACCTGAGCCGCAACAGCCTATCTTTGTCTCAAACGCAATGCGGAGGAATGACGATGGGCCTGCTTGTCGACGGCGTTTGGCATGACACCTGGTATGACACCAAATCCACTGGCGGGGCGTTCAAACGTTCGGCCGCACAGTTTCGCAACTGGATCACCGCCGATGGGGCACCTGGTCCCTCGGGGCGTGGCGGTTTCGAGGCGGAGAGCGGGCGATATCATCTGTATGTCTCTCACGCCTGCCCCTGGGCGCATCGCACGCTGATCTTTCGCGAGTTGAAGGGGTTGCGAGAACACATCTCAGTCTCGGTGGTACATCCGGATATGCTGGATAAAGGTTGGACCTTTGAAACAGACGACCATGGAGCGACAGGAGACAAACTGTTCGGACATGACTTTGCCCATCAGATCTATACCCGTGCCGACCCCAACTATTCAGGCCGCGTGACGGTGCCGATCCTGTGGGACAAAGTGGAAAAGACCATCGTCTCGAACGAAAGCTCGGAAATAATCCGCATGTTCAATTCGGCTTTCAACGGGATCACCGGCAACACCGACGACTACTGGCCCGAGGCGATGCGGGACGAGATCGAAGAGGTCAACGCGCGCATCTATTCCGATGTAAATAATGGGGTGTACAAATGCGGCTTCGCCACCTCGCAAGAGGCGTATGACGCGGCCATTGACCCTCTGTTCGACACGCTGGATTGGCTTGAGGATCGTCTGTCACGCAACCGCTATCTGATGGGTGACCGCGTGACCGAGGCCGATTGGCGCTTGTTCACCACGCTGATCCGGTTCGACCCGGTTTATCACCTGCATTTCAAATGCAACAAACGGCGGCTGGTGGATTACCCGAACCTCTGGGCCTTTACCCGCGAGCTGTATCAGTGGCCCGGCGTGGCCGAGACGGTGAACATGAACCACATTGTGCGCCACTATCACTACAGCCACGATAGCATCAATCCGCATCGGATCATTCCGGTGAACCCAGAGCTGGATTATTTAGAACCCCATGGACGGGATCAGCGCCCGGCGGCGTAGTGCTCGACCATTGCTGCCAGATCCTCGGGCGGGGTCGAGCTTTGCACATAGGCGCAGGCATTCGCACTATGGGCAAAGATGGACCCGTCCGAGAAGAATGTGGTGTTGGTGACAAAGATCACCCGCGCCTCGGGCCTGCGATAGCTTGCAAAATCGGCAACCGCCAAGGCGCTGCCGGTTTCCAAAACCAGATCCAACACGATGATATCGAAGGCTGTGCCATAGAGCGCCAATATTGCAGCATCTTGCGTCTCAACCAAAGTGACCTCGGCCTCCTGCCTTTGCAGATGCCGTTGCCAGACCCGACCTAGATCGGGGTTACTCTCAACAATCAGTACTTTCATTTGCAACAACCTCGGCACGTGATAAGGGTGAGTGGTGCCGACCCCTGTTGTCCGTGATCACGCGATTTCCTTAACAAAGTGTTAACAGCGCCCGCACAGGGCCATGAACTGGCGGATTCGCTTGTATGAGCGGCAAAAATCCGCTTGAAGCATACGAAATAGGCGATTCCGGCTGGGGCTGATGGTTGGACAGAATGACAGATTGAACCCTCGGGCCGCGCGCGATCATGGCGGGGGTCTGGATGGCGCGATGGCCCGGTTCGGGGGCGTTCGCACGGACTGGATCGACCTGTCAACGGGGATCAACCCGCACGCTTATCTGGTCTCGGGCCTGCAGCAGCCGGACTGGATGGAACTGCCCGATCATGGCGCGTTCGAACGCCTGTCGGACGCGGCGCGGGAGTTTTGGAACGTGCCGGATGGGGCCGAGATTCTGCCCTCTCCCGGCGCTTCAGCGGTGATTGCCCGCTTGCCCGCGCTGGCCAAAGCGGGCCGCGTGCAGATCACGATGCCAACCTATAACGAACATGCCGCCGCGTTCACCGCACAGGGCTGGACGGTGCACGAGACCGGCTCCGCCGAGGCGCGCGTCATCGTGCACCCCAACAATCCCGATGGGCGCATCTGGCAAGAGACGGATGTCGACGCACCGCTGACGGTGATCGACGAAAGCTTCTGCGACGTGACCCCCGAAGCCTCGCTGATCCATCTGGCAGCGCGGCCCGGCGTCGTTGTGCTGAAGAGTTTTGGCAAGTTTTGGGGGCTGGCCGGGTTGCGGCTGGGTTTTGCGATCGGTCACCCCGATCTGATCGCACGGTTAAATGACCTGACCGGACCCTGGGCGGTTTCCGGCCCGGCGCTGCGGATCGGTGCGCAAGCTCTGCGCGATACGAATTGGGCAGAAGAAACCTGCAAGCGTCTGGCAAATGACGCAGCCCGGTTGGATCAGCTTGTCACGACCAAAGGCGCGCGGTTGATCGGTGGGACCAGCCTGTTCCGCCTCTATGACGCAGGCGATGCCGCCGCGTGGCAGGACCGGCTGGCACGGGCGCATGTCTGGAGCCGTATATTCCCCTATTCCAGAACCTACCTGCGCCTTGGATTACCGCCTGCAGACGGCTGGGCCCGGCTGGAAGCAGCGCTGTGAGCACCGCGTTTCTATTGGTCTGCGCCATGTGTCTGGACGCAACACTGGGTGAGCCGGATTGGCTGTGGTCGCGAATGCGCCACCCTGCCGTACTGATGGGCAACGCAATTGGCTGGCTGGACGACCGGCTGAACCATGGGGCGCATCGCCGTCTCAAAGGGGTTGCGACGGTGCTCATCCTGGTTGTGGTGGCACTCATCCTTGGTCGATTACTGGCACTGCTTGGTCCGATTGCCGAGATCGTAATCTGCGCCATCCTTCTGGCACAGAAATCCCTGATCACTCATGTTCGCGCAGTTGGCGAAGGCCTGTTGACCACGCTTGCCGAAGGACGCGCGCAGGTCGCCATGATCGTCTCGCGCGATACACGAGATATGACCGAGGCGCAGGTGGCGCGCTCGGCCATCGAAAGCGCCGCCGAAAACCTGAGCGACGGGGTAATTGCCCCAGCCTTCTGGTTTTTGGTCGCAGGTCTGCCGGGGCTGCTGGTCTACAAGGTCGTCAACACCGCCGACAGTATGATCGGTTATCGCAACGACAAATACCGCGCCTTCGGCTGGGCAGCGGCGCGGCTGGACGATCTGCTGAACCTGATCCCGGCCCGCCTGACCTTTGTGATGATCGTCGCGCTGTCCGGCCAAAGGTCGCGCTGGGGAGAGATGGTTGAGGACGCACGCCGCCATATCTCACCCAACGCAGGCTGGCCCGAGGCCGCGATGGCGCGCGCGCTGGATATCGCGCTGGCCGGGCCGCGCAGCTATGACGGGCAGATGCGGGATCTCACCTGGGTGAATGGGAATGCCCGGCAAGAAATCGACGCGGCGGAGGTTTTTCGCGCATCCAACATGCTCTGGCAGGTTTGGGGGCTTGCGCTTGGGCTCGTGTCAGTGTGGGTTGGGTTCAACTTCATATTCTGACGGATCAGCCTTATGCGTTTCCTTTCCGGCCTTATTGCCGCCGCCCTCTTCGCCTCGCCCGCCCTTGCCCAATGCGGCGGTGGGTTCAATGCCTTCGTCAAAGGGCTGAAAGCCGAAGCCATTCAGCAGGGTTTTGACAAATCCACCGTCAACAGCTTTTTCAATGGCGTGCAGCAGGACGGGGCCGTTCTGAAAGCCGACCGCGCGCAGGGCGTATTCCAAAAACCGTTCATCGACTTCTCGCGCCGCCTGATTTCACAAAACCGGATCGACCGGGGCAAGGCCATGTCAGGTAAGTACGATGCCATATTTGACCGTATCGAGCGTGAATACGGTGTCTCACGTGGTGTTCTGCTGGCGTTCTGGGCGTTCGAAACCGATTACGGCGCGTTTCAAGGGGATTTTAACACCCGCAACGCGCTGGTGACGCTGGCCCATGATTGCCGCCGCCCCGAGCTGTTCCGGCCGCAAATCTTCGCTGCCATCGAGCTGTATCAACGAGGCAATTTCGACCCGGCCCGCACCACCGGCGCATGGGCGGGCGAGATTGGCATGGTGCAGATGCTGCCGCGCGACATTCTGGAAAACGGCGTGGATGGGGACGGAGACGGCAAGGTTTCGCTAAAAACCTCGGCACCAGATGCACTGATGTCCGGGGCCAAGATGCTGTCACATCTGGGTTGGCAACCGCGTCAGCCATGGCTGCAGGAGGTCACCGTGCCCGCGCAGATGGATTGGTCGCTGTCCGGCCCCGGCAAGCCCCGCCCGGTGTCCGAATGGCAGGCTATGGGCGTGCAGGCGCGCAGCGGCACGCTAACTAACTTGCCCGCCTCGCTGATCCTGCCACAAGGTCACAAAGGGCCCGCCTTTCTGGCTTACCCGAATTTCGACGTCTATTTCGAATGGAACCAGAGCTTCGTTTACGTCCTGACCGCCGCCTACTTCGGCACTCGGTTGGAAGGCGGTCAGATCTATGACGCAGGCAATCCTGCACCTGGATTGTCCGGAACACAGATGAAGCAACTGCAGACCAAGCTACAGGCACGGGGTTATGACGTGGGCAAGATCGACGGAATTCTTGGTGCGGGGACGCGTGCAGCGGTGCAGGCCGAGCAACAGCGTTTGGGATTGTCCGCAGATGCATGGCCAACGGCTGAACTACTTGGTCAGCTATAAGTTCACCCCTCAGCATCATCTATCATTTGCGGCCAATTGGACATTTCACTAGGCTGGCCAAAGAACGCCAAAAACCCCGAGATCACTCCATGTCAATCGACGAACGCCGTAAACTGCTTGCCGATGTTCTGCGCCCATTTGACGTGGGTTACCCTTTAATCCGTATTGGTGCCTTTGGCGATGGCGGCTATCTTGTGCCCAATGATCTGATCGGTATCGAAGCCTGTTTTTCACCCGGCGTGTCTCAGCAATCGAGCTTTGAGCTTGATCTGGCCAAATGGGGTATCCCGTCTATTATGGCGGATGCGTCTGTGGAAGGGCCAGCCGAAGTGATCCCCGGCGCCAAGTTCTCAAAACAACATCTCGGCGCCCGCACCGAAGGTGACGTAATTTCGTTTGAGGACTGGATGGCGCAAGATGCTCCCGAGACCGGGGATTTGATGCTGCAGATGGATATCGAAGCAGCCGAATACCCGGTTTTTGGAGCCCTGCCCGCCGTGCTGCTCGACCGTTTCCGGATCATCGTGATCGAGCTGCACCGGATTCCGTCAATCATTACCAAGCCACGTTTTTTCGAGAAAGCGAAACCGCTTTATGAAATGATCGGCACCAAATTTACATGCGCACATCTCCATACTAACAATGCGTCAGGTTCCATGATCGTGGATGGAATCGAGTTCCCCAGGGTCATTGAAGTCACATTCCTTCGGAATGATCGGGTAAAATCACGCCGCCCAATAATTGCTTTGCCCCATCCTCTGGATGTGCCCCATCACTCCAAACGGCCCGAGATCGATGTGCCGGTAGAATGGTTGAATCAACCCGGGTGAACTGGAGTTCTCATTGAGTTTTCAACTTATTGATGTGCATGGGTCTGATATATCCTCTTTAAGTTCCAAATAAATTGGCGTGATGCAGCCACGAAATCGAACCGACTTAACCACCACAACAACAGGACGAAACTAGAAGCACTGACGCCCTCATGTCATTCAAAACGAAAAACACTGCCGACGTTCGCATAATCCCCTTGTATCCGGGCTATTCTGACCGCACTGGATATCGGTCA
This sequence comes from Ruegeria sp. CL5, assembly GCF_056536485.1. Lineage (NCBI taxonomy): Bacteria > Pseudomonadati > Pseudomonadota > Alphaproteobacteria > Rhodobacterales > Roseobacteraceae > Ruegeria > Ruegeria sp. CL5. The sequence goes on along the minus strand of NZ_JBQFPS010000013.1, from coordinate 86,558 downwards.
CCTTTCTCGTCGATCAGGATCAACCGTTCCCCACTGCGAACATACAGATCGCACCGGCTGAATCCGTTGCGATAGGCGATGCAGACGCTGCCATCCTGGGCGATGGAATACGTGCCAAAGGCGGAATCTCCGCTGGCGTAGGTGTAGGAATAGGCCCCTCCGGCCGAAAATTTGGATTGGCCGTCATCGTAGAAGGTTAATGTGCGACCTGCCAGCGCCTCAAGTTCCTGAGGCGACAATGGGATGTCGCCGGGCTTGGTGGGCCAGTCGGCAGCCCAGAGGGGATTGGCCGCCAGCAATGCGAGAATGAAGTATCGGATCATGATGCCAGCCTAACCTCATATGCGGGCGATGGCTCATAACGTTGCGGTGATCGTTCAGGCGACCATCTGCTCGGCCTTTTTCAGATCGACCGAGACCAGCTGACTGACGCCCTGTTCCTGCATCGTCACGCCGAACAGCCGGTCCATCCGTGCCATGGTCACCGCGTGGTGGGTGATGATCAGGAAGCGCGTATCGGTCTGACGGCACATTTCGTCCAGCAAGTCGCAGAAGCGGGTGACGTTGGCGTCATCCAGCGGCGCGTCGACCTCGTCAAGCACACAGATCGGGGCCGGGTTTGCGAGGAAGACGCCAAAGATCAGCGCCGTTGCCGTCAGGGTCTGTTCCCCGCCCGACAGCAGGCTGAGGGTCGAGAGTTTCTTGCCCGGTGGCTGGCACATGATCTCAAGACCCGCATCCAGCGGATCGTCGCTTTCGACCATGACCAGATTGGCCTCACCGCCGCCGAAGAGGTGCTTGAACAGCATCGCGAAGTTCGAGTTCACCTGTTCAAATGCGGTCAGCAGACGTTCGCGCCCTTCGCGGTTGAGACTGGCGATACCGCTGCGCAGGGCTTTGATGGCCTCTTCCAGATCACCTTTTTCGCCATTCAGCGTATCGAATTCTTCCTGAACCTCTTTGCTGTCTTCTTCGGCGCGCAGGTTCACCGCGCCCATCGCGTCGCGCTGGCGTTTGTGGCGATTGACCTCGGCCTCAAGCGCGTCGGCGGCGGGCATCTGGTCGGGGTTCACGTCCAGTTGGTTGAGCAACTGGTTTGGTGTCAGTTGCTGATCCTCAGCAATCCGCTCCGCCGCTGCGACCACGCTCTCCTTGGCCGCATCACAACGCGCCTCTGCCGCCGCGCGGGTCTCGCGCGCTTCGGAGGCCAGACGTTCGGCCTCGCGCTCGGCAAGAACCACCTCGCGCTGCGCTGTCTCGGCTTCCGCCAGCTTATCAGCGGCCTCGGCCCGGCGGGCTTCGGCAGTTTCGATCAACTCGTTCAGTTCTTCCCGCGCCTCAGCGATTTCACCGGGGGCGGCCATGGCCTCGGTCAGTTCCTCTTCCGAGCTTTCCTTGCGCTCGGCCAGTTCGGAAATCCGCTTCTCAGCCGTTTCCAACCGGTGCCGCCAACCGCTGAGGTCCTTGGTGACCTCCTGCGAACGCCGGGTCCGAGCCTCACCTTCACGACGCAACTCGTCATGGGACGAGCGGTGGGTCAGCATGGTGATCCGTGCCGCCTCGACCGTCTGTTTGATGTCCTCGACCTGCGCGCGAGCGCTGTCTAGGTCACCCAGTCCGGTCAGCGCGCCCTCAGCCTCGCGCAGTTGCGCGCGGGCAGACATTGCATCTTCCTTATGGCGGTCAACAGCCAGTGTTAGTGTTTCCAGCTTGCCCTGTGCCAGATTGCGATCCGCCTCAGCTCGGCTGAGCTGACGTGCGGATTCGGCCATGCGCTGATCAGCGGATCGACGGGCTTCGCGGGCACGGCGATCAGCTTCGGTGACGTCCGCCAGTTGCTGCGAAAGGGCTTCGTGCGCGGCACGTGCACCATCGGCTTGCGCCTCGGTGCGGGTCAGTTCCTGTTTCAGCGCTTCCAGCTTGTTGAGCTGTTCCAGCCGCAGGGCGGCGGCGCTTGGCGCGTCCTCGGCCCATGCGCGGAACCCGTCCCAGCGCCACAGGTCGCCCGAGCGCGAGACCAGCCGTTGCCCGGGCTTCAGCGAGGCCTGGAGCCGCGCGCCTTGATCAGCATCGACCAGACCGATCTGCGCGATCCGGCGGCTGAGCCGGTCGGGACCGGACACATGCAAGGCCAGAGGCTCTGCTCCGTCCGGCAAGGCTTGATCGCTGTCATAGCCCGCCACCTGCACCCAACCTGACGGCCCGTCACCTTCGACCAACGGAGCACGCAGATCGTCAGCCAGTGCTGCCCCCAGCGCTTTTTCATATCCCGTTTTCACACGCAACAAATCCAGCACCTGCCCACCTTCAGCCGTGTCGCGTTCGACGAGTTTCGCCAGAGCGGTAGTCTCGGCCCGGATCGCACCCAGCTCACCCTCGGCCTCGGAGCGTTGCGCGCGCGCCTCGGCCTCACGCGCCTGCGTGTCATTGCGCAGCTCGTCGGCAGCAGCCAGCGCTTCTTCGGCGGCCTCAGCAGCTTCGCGAGCTTCTTCTTCGCCCTCCTGCGCCGTCTCGAAGGCCTCGCTGGCGCGGGACAGGGCATTGCGCGCTTCGTCCACGGCGGCGCGGGCTTTTTCCTCTTCGCCCTCGGACCGGGCCAGGGTTTTGCGGCTGTCCTCGACAAGACGCTGCGCCGATTGATGGCGGGCGACCAGGCGGGCCATATCCTCGGTCTCCTGCGACAGGTGATCTTCGCGGTCCTGTAGTACTGACGCGGCCTCGCGCGCAACTTCTGCAGCATCGGCGACCTTTTCGTCATAGCCGTCTGCGGCTTTGGCAAGCTCGCGGGCCTCCCATTCCAGCCGTTCGATCATCTCACCCGCATCCCGGTTCAGGCCGGATTCGCGTTCGATGTCGTTCCCCAACTGCTGGATTCGGTTGGTCAGAGTCTCGATCGTCTGGCGCGCGCGGGTTTCCTGATCCGAGAGCTGATCGCGCTGCACTTGCTGACGTTGCAGGACGGCGGCGGCGATGGCCTCTTCCTCGCGCAGGGGGGGCAGGGTTTCCTCGATCTCAGCGCGTTTGGCAGCGGATTCGCGCGCGGATGCCTCAGCGCGGGAGGCTTCGGTGATCCGGTCGCGTAGCTTTTCCTCGGCCGCCTGACGGGCCATGTCGGCCTCTTTCCAACGGCGATAGAGCAGCATCCCTTCGGCCTGACGCAACAGCTCGCCGATCTCACGATAACGCGCAGCCTGACGGGCCTGACGGGCGAGTTGCGCCAACTGCCCGCCCAATTGTTCCAGCACGTCATCCACGCGGGTCAGGTTGGCCTCGGTGCCTTTCAGTTTCAGTTCGGCCTCGTGGCGGCGTTGATAGAGGCCTGAGATGCCCGCAGCCTCTTCCAGAATGCGGCGGCGCGCGCGGGGCTTGGCGTTGATCAACTCAGCAATGCGGTTCTGCCCCACCAGCGCAGGCGAATGCGCACCGGTCGAAGCGTCGGCGAACAGCATCTGCACGTCGCGGGCGCGCACGTCCTTGCCGTTGGTCTTGTAGGCACTGCCCACATCGCGGGTGATGCGGCGGACGATCTCCAACTGGTCGCTGTCGTTGAAGCCGGATGGCGCCAAACGTTCCGAGTTGTCCATCGTCAGGACCACCTCGGCAAAGTTACGCGCAGGCCGAGTGGCAGCGCCCGCAAAGATCACATCCTCCATCGCGCCACCGCGCATGGATTTGGGACGGTTTTCACCCATCACCCAGCGCAACGCTTCCAGAAGGTTGGATTTGCCACAGCCATTGGGACCGACGACTCCGGTCAACCCGTCCGCGATGATCAGATCGGTCGGGTCCACGAAGCTTTTGAAGCCGGTCAGTTTGAGTTTGCTAAAGCGCAATGGCTGCTCTTGGTGTGATTCCTATGGTTAGGAAGTCTGCGCAACGGATGGGGGAGGTGTCAACGTGATTGCGCAGGATATGGGATGATTGGCCGAGTTATCCACAATATCTTGGCAAGACTACGCAGGGTTTCGCGTATCTTAATACGGCGAACATTCGAAGACCTGATATCCATAGTCTTCGTAATAGCCATAATCGACGCATTCATAAGGGCGGCGTAGGAGCGCTCCGAAAATCAGCTTTTCCCCCAGTTCCTTGTCGCAGCCCAGCACGCCCACAGTTACGGCCGCGTCGCCCAGAACGTCCAGAAGCGGACAGCCCGAGACCTGCGCCATCGCCAGCGCGGCCCGGTCGCGGATTGGACCAAGGCGCGGGGCGTATTGCGGGTTTATGCGGACGGCTTCGGCCAGTTCGTTGCGGACGCGGACGTCAAACACGCTGCCATTCACCGAGATGCGCGTCGCGGGCAACTCGCGAAAATAAGGCGTGCCGCCCGAACAGGCAGCCAGCAGCAGTAAGGCAAGCAGACGGATCATACCGCCGTTCTTGCGGCAATATGGTTAATGAATCCTTTCCCAGATCAGGCGCGCAGCACCTCTCCCAACCGGCGAATACCTTCGCGGATCGTATCCTCATCGGAATTGGAAAAGCTCAGCCGGATCGTGTTGGCCCCGGTGTCATCAGGGTAGAACGCCTGACCCGGGACAAAGGCCAACTTGACGGTTTCAAGCGCCCGGGCCAGCAGGTCAGCCCCGTTCACCCCTTTGGGCAAGGTGACCCATATGAACATGCCGCCCTCGGGCCGGGTCCATTCCACACCATCGGGCATATGCTGGGCCAACGCCTCCAACATCGCATCGCGGCGGGCGGCATAGGTGCGGCGCAACATCGGAACGTGGCTTTCGAAACAATCCCGCGCCACCTGATACACAGCCATCTGGTTGATAGTCGAGGAATGCAGGTCTGCGGCCTGCTTGAGCAGCACCATTTGCGAGATTACAGGTTTCGCACCTACCACCCAGCCAACACGCAGACCGGGTGACAGGGTTTTCGAGAAACTACCACAATAGATCGTGCGGCAGTTTTCGATTGATCCCTTGCGGGCCTGTTCCAGCGCCATGATTGGGGGGATCGGGTCGCCATCATAGCGCAGCGCCTGATAGGCCCCATCCTCGATCACGGCGCAGTCTAATTCCTCGGCCAGATCCAACAGCGCTTCCCTGCCCCGCAGGTCAACGGTCTCACCTGTCGGGTTGGCGAAATCAGCGGAGAGATAGGCGAACTTGATCGGACTGCCATCCGGCACTTCTCGGTACTCAGCCGCACCACGATTGCCGTTGACACTGAGCTGATCAAAGCGTGGCTCGTAAGCGTCAAAGGCATTCAGCGCGCCCAGATAAGTGGGCCAGCCGACGAGCGCGGTATCGCCCGGCGATAGAAACAGCTTACCCAGATAGTCTAGTGCCTGCTGCGAGCCCGAGGTGATCAGGATATTGTCGATGTCGCACTCCACACCTATCCCGCGCATATGGTCAGCCAGCCATTCGCGTAGGGGCGCATAGCCCTCGCTGACAGAGTATTGCAGGGCCTGCGCCTGTTGATCCGGGCTTAGCGCATTCTGGAACGCCTCGGCAAAGGCCTCAGCCGGGAACAGGTTCGGGTCAGGGATACCGCCTGCGAACGAAATGATACCGGGCTCGCCCAGAAGCTTCAGTAATTCGCGGATTTCGGATGCTTTCATTCGGGATGCGCGGGTGGCGTAGAGCTGATCCATCGTTGCGGGCCTCCTCCGCCCTTAGGTCGCAGACTAGGCAATGCACCTCTTATGTCAATAATACTGACCCAATGTTTCAAGCTCTGTGAGCGGCTTGAACGCGCCTCGCAATCATGGTCAAGTGAGTTGACCAATTTCAGATGTTAGCCACATGCCCTTTCAAAAAGTTCAGACCGAAAAACTGTCTCTGGCCGTGGTGCGCCAGATTGAGTTGTTGATCTTGCGCGGCATCCTGCGCCCCGGCGAGCGCCTACCCTCGGAAAGGGAGCTGGCCGAGCGGATGGGCGTGTCGCGCCCCTCTCTGCGCGAGGCGATCGCTGATCTGCAGGATCAGGGATTGCTGACCGCCAAGGCCGGGTCAGGCATCTATGTGGCCGAGGTTCTGGGCTCGGCCTTCTCGCCCGCTTTGATCCGGTTGTTCGGCAATCACGACGAGGCGGTGTTCGACTATCTCTCGTTCCGGCGCGATATGGAGGGGCTGGCCGCCGAGCGCGCCGCGCGGATGGGATCTGACAGCGATCTGAAAGTGGTGCAGACCATACTGGACAAGATGGAAACCGCCCACGCGCGTAACGCTGCCGAAGAAGAGGCGCATCTGGACGCCCAGTTTCACATGGCCATCATCGAGGCCAGCCATAATGTGGTGATGCTGCATATGATGCGGTCGATGTTCGATCTGCTGCGGCAGGGTGTTTTTTACAATCGCCGGATCATGTTTCAGCAGCGCACCACGCGCGACGCCATTCTGGACCAGCACCGCGCCATCAACGCCGCCCTACAAGACCGCGACCCAAAGGGCGCGCGCCGGGCGGTCGAGGACCATCTGAATTTTGTCAAAAGCTGCATGGCCGATCAGCAGAAGGCCCTGCACAATGAAGAAATCGCGCAGCAGCGACTGAAGCACGAGACCGGCGAGGTCTAATGTTTATAGGACATTTACCGGGCGCTTACTTGATCTTCCGAACGACCGCACCGAACCTGGGCAAGCTTGCATTTACAGCTGCGATGATCGGAGCCGTGGCGCCAGACATAGACATATTCTGGTTTTATCTTATCGATGATCGCGGGCACCATCATCATTCCTACCTGACGCACCGACCAATCATCTGGGCGAGCATTCTGCTTTTAGGTCTCCTGATCCGACAATGGCGTCTACAAATCGGAACCTTTCTGACCTTCCTGGGCGCGGGCGGGTTGGTTCACATGTTATTGGATTCGATCACGGGTGAGGTTGCGTGGCTCTGGCCGTTCTCCGACGCAACGCATCCGCTGGTCGTAGTGCAAGCGACGCACTCTCATTGGATATTGTCTTTTCTCAACCATTGGACTTTCAAGGTTGAGATCCTGATTACCGTGATCGCTCTAATTGTTTTTGTCGTGACCTGGCGCAGATCAAAGCGCAGTCCCTAGCAACAAAACAAAAAAACCCGAGCGCTACGCGGCCCTCGGGTTTTTCAATTCATATGATCCGGGCGATCAGTGGAGCTTTTCACCCACATCCGCGATGGATGCGTCGATAAGCTTGTTCGCCTGCGTGGCGGTCATTTGCTTGGCTAGAACGGCTTTCGCTGCGGAAACTGCAACGGTGACGGCCTGATCGCGAACTTCCTTGACTGCTGAGGCCTCAGCCGATGCGATCTGATCCTGTGCAGCCGCCAGACGGCGTGTAATGGATTTCTCCAGATCGACCTTGGCTTGCTCAGCGGCCAATGCCGCGTCCTGCTTCGCCGCTTCGACGATGGCGTCGGCCTGTGTCTGCACTTCGCGCTGCTTGCGCTCATACGAGGCTAGCAGGCTACGCGCTTCTTCATGCAGGGCACGTGCTTCGTCCAGTTCGGACTGGATGCCTTCGGCACGTTTGTCCAATGCACCACCGATCATGCCGGGAACCTTGAAGTAGAACAGGACCGCGATGAAAACGATGAAGCCCAGCAGGACTACAAAGTCGGTGTTACCAAGCGAGAAGAACGGGCCGCTTGCAGCCAGCGCAGGGCTGGCGGCACCAACGGTCAGGATAAGGGCAAGAGTGTTACGCATGTCACTTATCCTTTCGTCTGTGCGTCTACTGCACCGTTAATGGCTTTGGCATCCGCCTCGCCGCCCAGTGCGGTGACCAGTTCAGCCGCCGTATCCTTGGCAACCACTTGAATGCTTTCCAGCGCACCGGCACGGATTTCGGCAATCGCCTTTTCCGATTCAGCCGCCTTTGCAGCGATTTCCGCGTCCGCCTTGGCAATCGCATCATCCAGACCAGACTGGATTTCCGCACGCGCTTCCGCTGCGATACGCTGTGCCTCAGAACGGGCATCGGCCAGCGCCTTGTTATAGGCCTCTTCGGCCTCGACCGCCTTGGCCTTCAGATCTTCGGCCGCAGCCAGGTCATTTGTAATGGTCCCCTGACGTTCCGCCAGGATTGCCGCGATGCGCGGCAGCGCCACGCGGGACAGGACCAGAAAGATGACGACCAGCGTAATGACCAGCCAGAAAATCTGGTTGGGGAACCAATCGAAGCAGAGCTGCGGCATCCCGATGGCAGAGCCATAGGAGTCGACGCACGAGCCGGCTACTTCTTCGGCAATAGGTTCTGTCGCCATGATATCCTCCGTCGGAACGTAGTCTTTACAACAGATGGGCCGCTATGGCTTGGGCCCATCTGCGCGTAAGGATCAGGTTCCGCAGATTATACGGCGAACATCAGCAGCAGCGAGACCAGGAATGCGAAGATCCCCAGGGCTTCTGCGAACGCGATACCGATGAACAGGGTTGCAGTCTGCGATGCAGCTGCCGAAGGATTGCGCAGGGCGCCGGCCAGGAAGTTGCCTGCAACGTTGCCCACCCCGATTGCGGCTGCGCCGGAACCGATTGCTGCCAGGCCTGCGCCGATGTGTGCGAGATCGCCTTCCATGATGTGTCTCCTTACGAATTGGAAGTTTCGATGTTGGGTGTTCGGACCTTAGTGCGACGGATGCAGTGCATCTTTCAGATAAACACAGGTCAGAATGGTGAATACGTAGGCCTGAATGAAGGCCACCAGGACCTCAAGACCATACATTGCGGTGATCGCAAGAACCGACACGGGCGAGATCACGGCAATCGCGGCGAAACCTGCGAAAACCTTGATAACCGCGTGGCCAGCCATGACGTTACCAGCAAGACGAATAGAGTGGCTGACGGGGCGTACAAAGTACGAAATCAGCTCGATGATCGCCAGGATCGGGCGCAGCGCCAAAGGCGCGCTGGAGACCCAGAACAGACCCAGGAACCCTGCACCGTTCTTGACAAAACCCAGAATGGTCACGGTCAGGAACACGGCCAAAGCCAGCGGGATGGTGACTGCAAAATGCGATGTGGTGGTGAACGAGGTCGGGATCAGGCCCAAGAAGTTCGCGGTTACGATGAACATGAACAAGGTCATGACATAGGGGAAGAACTTGACGCCTTCCTTGCCGCAAATGTCTTCAAGCATCTTGTAGATGAAGCCATAGGCCAGTTCTGCAATCGACTGCATGCGGCTTGGGACGATCGCGCGCTTGGACGTTGGCAGAACCAACAGAGCCACCACGGCCAATACGGCAAAGAACAGCCACAGAGTCACATTGGTGACCGTGAACATGCCAACCGCACCGTCGCCGAACAACGGCTTGACGATGAACTGGTCCATCGGGTGGAATACCAGGCTGCTGCCTTCTGCTGCGGTGGTCTCGGTCGCCACGTTCAGTCCCTCTCGTCCTTCTCGGCCGCATTTGCAGCCGTTTGTTTCTCTTGAACCTCTTTCGCGCTGCGGAGCATAACCTTCACGCCCGCGACAAGGCCCAGCAATGTAAATAGCACCAGAAAGATCGGGATCGTCCCGAGCAGGCTATCAAGCCCGTATCCGATGCCAAATCCGATCCCCAGACCGGATACCATTTCGATGACCATCCTCCAGGCAAGCTCACCCCCGGACACCTCAGCATCTGCGCGAGGCTTGGGCGCTTTGGCCTTTTTTGCCGCGTCGATCTTGGCCTCCAGCTGCGCCATACGCTGCTTTTGGTCATCATCGGTCACGGGCGTTTCCCTCGCACAGTCTTGGGTAGGGTGCTAAGGGTCTGAGGGCGCAGAGTCAACGCTGTTAACCGCCCGCCCAGAGCATCGTTAACCAATTGATTTATATAATATTAATCTACCTTCACTCAAATCATCCCATTCGTTAAAACAGGCCAAACGGGCGAATTGGGCGAATTCTGCATATTCAACCTTTCGGTTGATCTTTTCGAACTGCATCCCGCTGCCTGCGCCTGACGATCCGCCCGTCGATAAGCAAAAGCCCGACAAGAATTGCCCCCATGCCCAACAGGTGCTCGGGCCGAAGCGTCTCATTCAGCACCCATGTTCCCAGCACCAGCGCAGAGACCGGAGCGATCAGGGTGACCGTCGATATATTCGTTGGTCCCACTTTGGGAAGAAGCCAGTAGAATGCGATAAAGGCTGCGGAGGTCAGTACAAAGCCGATCATGGCCAGCGAAGCCCAGGTTTCGATCCGGGTGATATGGGGCACGCCTTCGCGCCACAAGGCTAGCGGAGCTATTGCCAGTGTCGCGCCCGTCAGGGCCAGCGCGACCAGAACAACCGGCGGCATTTCCCGGAAGGCGCGCGCGATGTTGACCGAAAAGGCATAGCAGACAGGGGCGCACAAGGTGAGAAGAATTGCCCAGAACTCGGATTTTGCGCCTGAGTTTAGCACCGGCAACGACAATACTACGATACCCGCAAAACCACAGACCACGCCCAGGGATTTCAATAGCGTCGCCCGCTCTCCTCCGGGCCAGAAATGCGATACAACAACCGCAAAAGCAGGCGTCGTGGCATTCACGATCCCTGCGACACCCGCGCCAATATGCTGTTGACCCAGGGCATAAAAGGCAAACGGTGCAGCATAGCTGAGCACGCCAAATCCCAGCAACCCGGCTGCACGACCGAAGGTCAGATTGACTTGCAAACGGGCGCCCAACACATAGACCCAGCACCCCAACGCACCAAAACCCACACGCCCCATCGATACCGACAGTGGCCCAAGCTCGCGCAGCAGAATGGCATTGAACATGAATGACATGCCCCAGCCGATGCCAAGTATGCAAATCACTAACCAGTATTTCAGTGCCATTCCCAAACCTTTTTTGTTTGCTGGCACCTTGTCGTTGCAGCGAAAATTGTCAAACCGGTTCTTGCGCTTTAGGAATGAGCCATGTCCAACGACCTCGACACTGTTTTTGCGGCCCTCGGCGACCCAACCCGCCGCACCATCCTTGCGATGCTGCTGGAGGACGATATGGCCGTCACCGACGTGGCTGAACCGTTCGACATGTCATTGGCTGCGATCTCGAAACACTTGGTGATCCTGACCAAGGCCGGGCTGATTTCTCAGGAAAAACGAGGGCGGGTTAAGTGGTGCAAGCTAGAGCCTGACGCCCTGCGTGCGGCGTCGGTCTGGATGCAGGGTTTCGGACAGTTCGAACCGGTCAATCTGGATGCGTTCGAGCGGTTCCTCGAGGTCGAACTGCCCTCGGACGAGGCCTGAGTTTCAACGCACCACAAAAACTGACATGCTGGCGTGTTTGGCCAAATAACCCGCATGACTGGAAAAGATATAGTCTGTAATCCTTGGGGCGTGAGTTCCTACCACAATCAGATCAGCACCAATATCTTCTGCCGCGCGGGTCAGATCGCCATCGACTTCGGCAGCGACATCGACCGAGTGTATGTTGCGTGTAGCAACCGGAGCGCCGCTTTGTTCTGCAATCTCACTAGCACAGTCCTTCAGCTTTTGCTCAATTGCGTCTTTCGACAGATTAGCATCCCCGAGCTGGGTGCCCGTGACACTTACGACGGTCACTTTGGCGGCTTGCCAACTGGCCAATTGTGCAGTAACTTCAGTCGCCTTCTTGACCTCGGGTGGCAGGTGCAGGTCGAGTGGGACCATAATATGTTTGAACATTGCGTCTTCCTCCTCGCCAAAAAGCATAGAGAAATTCGCATATAACCACTTTGACCTGCCTCAAAGGCACTGGGAGCTGTTAGCCTAACCTTCTCGGCTGTATTCGACCCCGGTCACGACGCCGGTCGCATCGGCCCGGCAAAGCCATGGCGCCTCTGCCCCTGCCACGAAAACACTGGTGACCGAGCCAGTCGGTCCGGATTGCGTCGAGATTGCTTTGACACCACTTGGCCCGGTCCCGGTTTCAGCACCTACCAGAGCCTCGCAGCTTGCCTGCAGGTCAGCCTGCGCGGCGTCGTTCGCTCCTCCGGTTGCACAAGCGGACAAGGCAAACAGCACAGGAACAAGGAGGGTTGATTTCATAGCGAAACTCCGCACTCAAATAGCTCTTAGTACCGGCCAACTTGCCAGACCCGATTCAGAAGGCAAGATTCAATCCATTGTCAGAACAGGTTTGGAAGAAGTGTCTTCTCCCTTCAGCAGCATCAGCAACGCAACGGCTGTCAAAGCCGCTCCGACCAATACCAAGGCCGTTGGTGCAGGGCGCCCGAGCCCGATCTCCCACAAGATGACCCAGCTGGGAATCAGATACGTATAAGCCATGACCTTGGCTGCAGGCAGACACAGCGCCGCAAACTGAACAAGTACAAAGCTGGCCGCCGTCGCGAATAGCGAAATGTAGAGCAGCGTTACCCAGACAATCCTGGGTAGGTTCGCCCAATCGGTCGCGCGGATATCGGACCAGCCCCACAGCGTCAGGATAAGGCACCCGGCCACCAGTGTTCCAAAGGTAAACACTACCGCAGGCTCTCCCCGGTTCAGGCGACGCACCATCGGGGTATAGACGGCGTGGGCAGCGCATCCCCAGAAATAGATGATCTCTCCGCCTCCGATTTCGAAGGCTTGAAAGGCCTGCCAATCAGCCCGGAAGATTACCCAAAGCGCGCCGACCGCGCCAACGGTCAGGGCCAGCGCCATGCGCGCGGTAGCGATCTGACGCAGCAGCACCCAGCCAGCCAGAGCCGACATGACCGGCGTCAAGGTAAATACCGCAGCCGCACTGACCGGTGGCGCGGTTTTGAGGCCGTAGAACATCAAGACGAAATACGACCCAAACAACCCGCCCAGGACCAGATAGCGCCAGGGGGCCTGTGTTGCGCTGCGCGATATGCCTGTTGTGGCAAGGGCGGCGATGCCGATCACCACTGCCGCAATGGCAAAGCGTGCCGCAGTGATTGCCGAGGGCGCGATTTCATTCGCTGCCATTGAACCCAGCGAAAAACTGCCCGCAACCAGGGCAGAAAATGTCAGCATGGCAAGATGGCCGCGCGCTTGTGGTGTCACGGCAGCCAACCTTTGGATTGTTCTTTCAGGAAGGACAAAAACGCCTGGACTTTAGTTGTGCGGTGCAAATCCACATGGGTCACCAACCACAGCTTGCCCGACCATTCGGGCAGAGGCTCCATCACCTCAACCAGATCGGGGTCGCGCATGGCCTCCCATCGGGCCATGAAACCGATACCGGCCCCGGCCAGAACCGCCTCTCGCATACAGAAATTGTTGGTGCAGCGGAAGGTGATCGCCTGTTCCGGTGCATTGGCACGCAGCCAGCGGGAAAACGGCGCGCGGCTGTTTTCGTCGTCATTGCCGACGAAGTGGTGATTGGCGAAATCCTCGACGCTCGAAGGTTTACCGTGTCGTGCGATATAGCCTTTGCTCGCGAACAGCCCGACTTCTTGCGCGATGAAAGGCTGCACCACGTTGTCCGGCTGATCCGGTGCGGCCCCTGCGCGAATAGCCACATGCGCTTCGCCATATTCCAGTCGAAACAGGCGGTCGCCGGTCAGATAGCGCACAATCAGACCCGGATGGGCTTGCTGAAATTCGCTCAAGGTCGGCACGATCAAAGGCGCAAGCGAGGCCAGCGAGGTCACCACCAGTTCGCCCGAGACATCATCTCCGCGCCCCTTCATGCGGCCAACCAACTGGTTGAACTGATCTTCGGTCGCCTGCGCTACGCGCAACAGATCCTTACCTGCTTCGGTCGGGGTATAGCCGCGCGCATGACGCTGAAACAATTTTACGCCCAGCCGTGCCTCGATCGCGTCGATATGGCGGATCACGGTGGCGTGGTGTACGCCCAATACATCCGCCGCGCCGCTGACCGTTCCCATGCGCGCCACCTGATAGGCGGTTCTTACTTCATCCCAATTGTCCATTGCATCTGTTCCACTGTGCAAATTCTAACAATGCTTGTTGATATATCCGAGTTTTGTTCACATTCGCAACAGCCATATTGGGGCGGCAGAAGCTAATTCCACAGTTTAGGACCTCCGAAATGACCAAAACCATCCTGCACATCGACGCCTCAGCCCGCCGCACCGGTTCAGCCACCCGCGATCTGTCCGAACGCGTGGTTCGCCACCTGAACGCCGGGCGTATTATCCGCCGCGATCTCGCCTCTCCCCTGCCCCTTATCACCGAAGACTGGATCGCTGCCAATTTCACCCCCGCCGATCAGCGCGACGTTGTCCAGCAGGACGTTCTGTCGTTGTCGGACGAGCTGGTGTCGGAACTGCAAAAGGCAGACACCATTGTCATCGGCCTACCGATCTACAACTTCTCAGTTCCGGCCGCATTCAAAGCCTGGATCGATCTTGTGGCCCGCGCGGGTCTGACATTCGCCTATTCCGAGGAAGGCCCGAAAGGCCTGCTGGAAGGCAAACGCGCCATCCTCGCCGTAGCCTCGGGTGGTACCGCTGTCGGGTCCGAGATTGACTTTGCCACCACCTATGCGCGCCATGTTCTGGGCTTCATCGGCATCCATGATGTCGAGGTCATCGCCGCTGATCGCATGGCACTGGACCCCGAAACAACCCTGTCCAATGCGCAGAAAGCTGTCACTGAACTGGCGGCCTGATTGACCTGACCCCCCTGAACCGTCCAGTCTGCGCCGAGGCAATTCAGCAGACTGGGCGTTTCACATGAAGAAGATTGGAATATTGGGCGGTGTTGGCTGGGCCTCAACCGTCGACTACTACCGGGCGATTGCTGAAGGCGCGGGTCGATATTTCGCTGAACGCGGCCACGGATCGCCGCTCCCCATCCCACCCATGACCATCGAATCCGTCACCCAAGCCAAAACCCGCGCCTTGCGCGGCGTGGCAGGTGATGAGGAAAGCTGGGCCGCCTTCGACGCGGTGTTCCGAGAGGCCCTGCTGACGTTGCAAAACGCAGGCTGTGATTTCGGCATCATCGCCTCAAATACTCCCCATGCGCGTCTTCATGCGATCCGCGAGGGTGTCTCGATGCCCATTCTCAGCATTTTTGACGCAACTGCCGACGCGACCGCCTCGACCGGCGCGACCAAAGCTTTGGTCCTTGGCACGACAGTCACCATGCAGGCCCGTAACTACGCCGACCGACTGGCCGCCGAAAACATCACCGCAAACGCCCGCCTGCCCGAGCCCGAGGTTGCCGAGATGCAGGCGATGATCGACAGTGATTTCTACGGTGGCGCATCCGACACTGCTCATGCGCGCCTGCTGGCGTTCTGCAACAAGCATGCCGCACCCGGAACGGCAATCTTGCTGGCGTGTACCGAGTTGCCTCTGGCCTTCCCTGATCATCTGGACGATCCGGTGTTCGGGGCGGATGGCCACTTGTTCATCAACCCGTCTGCCGCCCATGTCGCTGCCGCTTTGAACGAAGCGCTTGAGGGGTGATCAAGGCAGCCAGGTCACCTCGCACCCGATCTTATCAAAGAACGCCATCAGATCTTCGCGCGACAAAACAACGGTTCGGTCGTTGACCAAAGGGTGCATGTTGATGACATCGGCCTGTTGTGCGGCTTCGTCCATGAAGAATTTAACGTTGTTCTCAACCCCGTTTATCATCGCCAGCGGGCTGACCGCGCCGGGGCGAATGCCCAGATTCTGAAACAGCCGATCCGCCGAGCCGAAGGATAAGTTGCCAATCCCCAACTCCGCGCCCAGCGCCTTAAGGTCGATCTCGCGGCTCTGTTCCAGCGTCACCAGATAGTTCCGCTTTTTCTTGTCGCGCAGATACAGGTTCTTAAGCCGCAGCGTGTTTTCGCCCGGCACTATGAACTGGCCCTCGACCCCTTTGGCATCCTCGACCGTGCGCAGCGGCACATGGGAATGCAGACGATAGTACAGTCCCCATTCATCCAGCTGCGCCAATAGCGCATCCGAGCTGAGCGGTAATGTATCCTGAAATGCGGATGATGCGTCCATGGAAACCTCCTCGTATGACGCGCTCATCGCTCAACAGACGGGTAAATACAAGACACGACAGGCGCTGTTTTCGGTGCTAGCGTGCCGCCATGAAAGTCACTCGCAACACTCCAAACCAGTTGATCCTGTCCAATACCCCATGGTTCATCGGCATCACGCTGGTTCTCTTCATTCTGGCCTTTGTCGGCGCGGGCGTCTTCATGGCCAGTGAAGGTGGCGAGGGTATCTTGTTCGGCATTTTCTTCGCACTATTCGGCGGGGGACTGGGGTTTGGCGCCTTCTGCGCTTTCGTCCGGCGTGTGCAGGTCATTCTGGACCGCGATAAGAACAGCATCACTATTCGCAGGCAGTCGGTCTTTGGGTACGAACAAGTGGAACACGTTCTTTCAAACCTTTCGCACGCGGAAACCGAAAGCACGACCTCACGTAGCGACAATGGCACCTCGACCCTTTATCGCCCTGTCCTGATACTGGATGAAGGCATGAGCGCCGGACGCCATCCCATTGTTGAGGCCTATTCCAGCGGGCGCGGTGCGCATCGGTTGGTGGATGCGGTCAATGACTGGCTTCCGGCACGCAAGGTTGACTCTGCCAGCCAATCGGCCTAAATCGCCGCCAACATCCGGAAGCGTTTGATCTTCCGGTCCCTTGAGTCGTTCAGGGATCGCCCCCCACCAGCGAGTTTCGCCCGTGGGGGCGTTTGTGCATTTAACCGACGCGTCCTATCTAGGGCACGCCACCAGATAACCGGCTAAGGAGGCCGAAGGCATGTTTGAAAATCTATCCGAACGCCTCTCTGGCGTCTTTGACCGGCTGACAAAACAAGGCGCTCTGTCCGAAGAAGACGTCAAAACCGCCCTGCGCGAAGTCCGCGTTGCCCTGCTTGAGGCTGACGTTTCGCTGCCGGTGGCGCGTGAGTTCGTCAAAAAGGTGCAAGAGCAAGCGACCGGTCAAGCGGTAACCAAGTCGATCACCCCCGGCCAGCAGGTCGTCAAGATCGTGCACGACGCGTTGGTCGATACACTGCGTGGCGAAGAAGACCCCGGCGCGCTGAAGATCGACAACCCGCCCGCGCCGATCCTGATGGTCGGCCTGCAAGGCTCGGGTAAGACGACCACGACCGGTAAACTGGCGAAACGCCTGAAAGAAAAAGAGGGCAAGAAGGTCCTGATGGCCTCGCTCGACGTCTATCGCCCGGCGGCGATGGATCAGTTGGCCGTTCTGGGCACGCAGGTCGGCGTCGATACGCTGCCGATCGTACCTGGCCAGAAACCGGTCGACATCGCCAAGCGCGCCAAACAGCAGGCGACGCTGGGTGGTTACGACGTCTACATGTTGGACACCGCGGGCCGTCTGCATATCGACGAAGTCCTGATGGACGAGGTCGAGCAGGTCCGCAACGCGGTTGACCCGCGCGAGACCCTGCTGGTGGTTGACGGTCTGACCGGTCAGGTCGCCGTTGAGGTAGCCGAGGAATTCGACGCTAAGGTCGGCATCTCAGGCGTGGTCTTGACCCGGATGGACGGTGATGGCCGCGGCGGTGCTGCTCTGTCGATGCGCGCGGTCACTGGCAAGCCGATCCGCTTTGTCGGTCTGGGCGAGAAGATGGACGCGCTCGAAACCTTCGAGCCGGACCGGATCGCAGGTCGTATTCTGGGCATGGGCGACATTGTTGCTCTGGTCGAAAAGGCCCAGGAAACGATGGAGATGGAACAGACCGAGCGCATGATGAAGCGCATGGTCAAAGGTCAGTTCAACATGAACGACCTGAAAATGCAGCTGGAACAGATGATCCAGATGGGCGGCATGCAGGGCATGATGGGCATGATGCCGGGCATGGGCAAGATGGCCAAGCAGATGGATCAGGCGGGCCTCGACGACAAGATCCTGCGCCAGCAGATCGCCATGATCCAGTCGATGACCAAACGCGAACGCGCGAACCCGCAACTGCTGCAGGCAAGCCGCAAGAAACGCATCGCCGCCGGTTCGGGGATGGAGGTCAGCGACCTCAACAAGCTGCTCAAGATGCACCGGCAGATGTCGGACATGATGAAGAAGATGGGCAAGATGGGCAAAGGCAAGATGCTGAAACAAGCCATGAAAGGCATGTTCGGCAAAGGTGGCCCCAGCCCCGAGGAAATGGCTGCAGGCATGGACCCCAAGGCGCTGGAGCAAGCGGCTAAAGCGATGGGCGGCAAAATGCCCGGCGGTCTGCTCGGCCTGGGTGGCGGTATGGGGCTGCCCCCGGGTCTGAGCGGGTTCGGAAAGAAAAAGTGACGTCAGCACGCTGCACCCAGCCCCCGTCCGGAAAGGCGGCGATGGCAGCAGCGCAGTATCGCGCGGCCCTGCCGGTCATTGAGACCCGGCGGCTGGTTCTGCGTGCGCCCACTCTGGACGACCTGCCGGTATGGACGTCGATCTGCAAGGACAGCTTTGGCGATACCGAGCAGGACGCCTGGACGGAGTTTTCTTACTACACATCGGGCTGGCTTTTGCATGGACATGGCCTGTTCACCGTCACGCTAAAGGACGACGATCAGGCGATTGGCTTCGTCATTCTGGGCCTCGAATGGGACGACCACGAGCCCGAGCTTGGCTATATGTTCGGAAGCACGTTCCGCATGCAAGGTTACGCGACAGAAGCGTGCAGCGCTGTTCGCGATTTTGGCTTCGATCTGCTGGGGACCGGCCGGTTCGTAAGCTATGTTTCGCAGTCCAACACACGTTCGAACGCATTGGCGCAGCGTCTGGGTGCGACTCGCGACACTGTTGCCGAAAGAGCCATTGGTCCAACACAGCATGTCTGGCGGTACGGTGAGGTGCAGGCATGAAGTTCGCTCTGCCGATCCCGACGCTCGAAACCGAGCGCTTGATCATGCGCGCACCGTCCGAGGCTGACCTGGACGCGGATACGGCGTTCTTTGCCACCGACGCCGCGCGGTTCGTCGGCGGACCTTTGCGCCGGGATGAAGTGTGGCGGGTGTTCGCCTCGCTTCTGGGCCATTGGGCCGTGCGCGGCTATGGCTATTGGAGCGTCGATGAAAAAGACACCGGTACCTACGTTGGCCGTATCGGACTGTGGTTCCCCGAAGGCTGGCCCGAGCCCGAGGTCGGCTGGACCCTGCTGAACCACGCCACCGGCAAAGGATTTGCTACCGAGGCCGCTTTGACTGCCCGATCTTATGCCTATGACGTTCTGGGGTGGGAAACCGCGATCTCTCTGATCGATCTAGACAATACCGCCAGCAAGGCCGTGGCCAAGCGGATGGGTGCTCAGTTCGAATATCACTATGAGCACCCTAAATATGGCACTTCGGAAATCTGGCGGCATCCTTCGCCAGGTGATTTGGTCAATGGCGGCGTGGAGGCATACGCATGACCACGTTTACCATCCCCACCGTCGAGACCGAACGACTGGTCCTGCGCGCGCCGCATCTGGACGATCTGCCCGCGATGTCCGAATTCTTCGCGACCGAGCGCAGCCATATGGTTGGTGGTCCCAAGGACGCGCTTGGAAGCTGGAGCTCTCTTTCGAACAGATTGGGTCATTGGGCGCTGCGCGGTTATGGCCTGTGGCACCTGACCGAAAAGGCCAGCGGCGCATTTGTCGGCTGGGCCGGTATGATCTACGTCCCCGGCTGGGCTGAACCCGAGCTGGGCTGGACGCTGATGGCCGAGGCCGAAGGCAAAGGTCTGGGCTTTGAGGCCGCAGCGGCTGCACGCGATTATGCCGCCCGGCATCAGGGTCTGAACGGTGTGATTTCCTACATCGCCCATGCCAATGATCGCTCGCGCGCGCTGGCCGAACGGCTGGGTGCAACTCTGGAGATTGAAAGAGCCGAGCTTTTGGGCAAGCACGCCCAGGTCTGGCGCCATCCGCAGATTGATTTGACCACCGAGAGGACCGGCCAATGAACAACCCCGTGACACAGGCTGCTGCACTGTTGAAGGATCACCGCGAAAGCATTGACCGGCTGGATGCGATCCTTGTCTACACGCTGGGTGAGCGGTTCAAGCACACGCAGGCTGTGGGCAAGCTCAAGGCCGCACACGACCTTCCCCCGTCCGATCCGTCGCGCGAAGCAGCGCAGATCGCACGGTTAGAAGACCTGGCGAAAGAGGCCGATCTGGACCCCGATTTCGCCAAGGCTTTTCTGAATTTCATCATTCAGGAAGTCATCCGACACCACAAGAAACATCAGAACTAACCGGCACCTACGCCGGATACGCCATTCAAAGGAGATACCACCATGGCAATGAAAATTCGTCTCGCCCGCGGCGGCTCGAAAAAACGTCCCTTCTATCGCATTGTTGCGGCTGACAGCCGTATGCCGCGCGATGGCCGTTTCATCGAGAAACTGGGCACCTACAACCCGCTGCTGCCGAAAGACAGCGAAGAGCGCGTGAAAATGAACATGGAGCGCATCCAGTACTGGCTGGATCAGGGCGCACAGCCCACCGACCGTATCGCACGCATGCTGGAAGCTGCTGGCGCACGCGACAAGGCCGAGCGCAACAACCCCAACAAGGGTACTCCGGGCAAGAAAGCTCAGGAACGCGCAGAAGAAAAAGCGGCCAAAGCTGCTGAGGCGGCTGAAGCTGCTGCTGCACCGGCTGAAGAAGCTACGGCAGAAGAATAAGCAGGCGGGCGCGTGCGGGATCAGGCTTTTACCGACGATTTTCGCACGCAGTTCGATCTGTTGATGCGGCTCCGGCGTGATGTGCGCCGGTTCCGCACTGATGCAATTGACGAGTCAGTGCTGACGCGCTGCCTCGACGCGTTTCGACTGGCCCCTTCAGTGGGGCTGAGCGAACCCTGGCGTGTGATCCGCGTCGAAACTCAGGCCGCGCGTGACGCGGCGCTGACGAATTTCCAAGCCGCAAACGAACAGGCGTTGAACGGATATTCCGGCGAAAAGGCGCAGCTGTATAGCCAATTGAAACTGACCGGGATGAAAGAAGCCCCGGTGCAGCTGGCCGTGTTTTGCGACGATGCCACCGACAAAGGCCAAGGTCTGGGCGCGGGTACTATGCCCGAGATGCGGCGCTATTCTGTGGTCTCTGCCATCACCCTGTTCTGGCTTGCCTTACGGGCAGAAGGGCTGGGGCTGGGTTGGGTCTCGATCCTCGACCCAGACCAAATGGCGCGCGATCTGGATGTGCCCGCGGACTGGCGGTTGATCGGTTATTTCTGTGTAGGCCTGCCCGAAAGTTTTTCGGATACGCCTGAATTGGAGCAGGTCGGCTGGGAAGACCGCAATGACACTTTGCCCATCGGGGTACGCTAGACATGTTCGGATTGTTACGGCTTCCCATCCTGCTGGCGATCGCCTTTATTGTGGGCGTATTCTTCGAACGCTCCAACCAGCGCGAAGCATGCGAGGTGATCGGGCAATGGCGGAACGGGCTATGTGTGACGGATGGTCGAAATGAGTGATCTGATCTGCGTGGGCAGCATTGCGGGTTCGTACGGTGTGCGCGGCGAGGTGCGGCTGAAAAGCTTCTGCGCCGTCCCCGAGGATATCGAGGGCTATTCACCGCTGACCGATGAAAGCGGCAAAGACCGCTATCCGGTGGTTCTGACCCGCGCAATCAAGAACGGCTTCGCCGCCCGGCTGGGTGGGGTTGAGACCAAGGAGGCAGCGGATGCGCTGAACGGCCTGCGCCTTTATGCGCGACGTGATCAATTGCCGTCGCTGCCGGATGATGAGTTTTACCACACCGATCTGATCGGGCTTGAGGTTTATGACACCGGAGGCACCCTTCTAGGCCGGGTGAAGTCGGTTCAGAATCATGGCGCGGCGGACCTGCTGGAACTGCATGGGCCGGGGCTGAAGGCCACTGTTCTATTGCCGTTCACGCTGGAGTCGGTGCCGACTGTTGATCTGGACAAGGGCCGCATCATTGCTGATCCGCCCGAGGGCCTGCTGTAATGCGCCGTGTGCTGCTGCATCTGGGTCTGCACAAGACCGGGACAACGGCGGCGCAGTCCTTTCTGTTCGAAAACCGGTCACTGATCTGGCCGCACCATGCGCTGGTTCTGCCCTATCGGACCCGCAAAAACGGCCTGTCCGAAGCAGCCACACGCTATTCTGTCTATGGCACACCCGGCGCGATGAGTGATTTCAAGGATCAGATGCGGCACTTTCTGAATTCGCTGGAATTCGGCCAGAAACGCGGGCTGGTCTTGAGCGAAGAAAACTTTTCGGGCCTGCGCCCCAGCCGCAATGTCGCGGTGGGATATGAAGCCGCGCCCGAGCTTGCCTCTTGTCTTGTTGGCCTGATCCGCGACCGGTTCGCGGGCGAAGATGTGCATATCACACTCTACTACTCGCTGCGGCAGCGTGGAAGCTGGCTGCGCAGCCTGTGGGCACATGATCTGCAGCGCTCGCGCCTGATCCAGGATTTTGAGACGTTTCGTGCCCGGCTTGAACCCGTGCCCTCCCCCCAGATCGCAGCTGAAGCAGTGCGTGATCGCCTGCCTTCGGTCTCGGTCCGAACCGAATGGCTGGAGGACCTGCAGGGCCTGCGCTATGGGCTTGGAAATACATTTGCCGAATTCCTTGACTTGCCCCCGGACAAGGCCGCCGAACTGGTGGGCCCGACGCGCTCGAACCCACGCCTGCCCGAGGATATCTTGCAGCAGATGTTAGAGATGAACCGATCCGAGCTGGACGACGCTGCGCTGATCGAACAAAAGGCAGCTCTGTTTCAACGCGTCCAAAATAATCTGATCGGCTCGAAATGACAGATAAACCCGGAAAGTCCCATGGCCGCAAAGCCATCCGCCCGACGCTGAAGCCGCGCGAGTTGATGACGCCAACCCCCGATCTGCACGGGGTGTGGAAGGCCAAGATCATCACCCTTTTCCCTTCGGCCTTTCCGGGAGTGCTGGGTGAAAGCCTAACTGGCAAGGCCCTGCAGGAAGGTCTGTGGCAATTGGAAACCGTCGACCTGCGCCAGTTCGGGGTTGGCAAGCATCGCAATGTGGATGACACCCCTGCAGGTGGCGGTGCGGGCATGGTCCTGCGTGCCGATGTGCTGGGCAATGCCATCGAACACACAATGGCAGGCATCCGGGGCAACTGGCCACTGATCTACCTAAGCCCACGCGGGCGACGGATGGACCAGCAGATGATGCAGAATCTGGCGCGCTGCGATGGCATGACCCTGCTGTGCGGGCGGTTCGAAGGCGTCGATGAGCGGGTGCTTGAGCATTACGGCGTGCAAGAAGTTTCCTTGGGCGATTTCGTCATGACCGGAGGCGAGATCGCGGCGCAAGCCCTGATCGACGCTACGGTGAGGCTGATCCCTGGCGTTCTGGGTAATCAGGCTTCGGCTGAGGAGGAAAGCTTCTCCTCCGGCCTGTTGGAGCATCCGCAATACACCCGCCCTGCCGACTGGAAAGGCCGTCCGATCCCGGACATTCTGATGTCGGGCCACCACGGTCGCATCGCGGACTGGCGTCATGAGATGTCGGAAGAGATCACCCGCGAACGGCGGCCCGATCTTTGGGACGCATATCAGAAATCCAAGGACAACGACTAAGACTAGCGGGTCGCTTTCCAGAGCGCCCAAGTCTCGGGCGTACCATTAAAGGTGTTGATGTCGACCTTGCCCTGAACCCCCGGTACCAGACCTGTGCCGGTATACTGCCAGAACCGCCAGATCGCGCGTGGGTAGACATTGCGAGGATGTCCGGCGACCGAACGCAGCCAGAACTCTGTCTTGGGCAGCCGGCCAATGTCGGTGTCGCGGTAAAAGTCGACCGTTGTATAGACAATCGGGCGGCGCCCATAATGGCGTTCCAGAATATCCAGGAATTTTTTTGCCTCGGCCCGGACGGTTCGCCCATCGGGGCGCAAGGTGCAGGTTTTGGAATGCGGCGTCCATTCCATGTCCAGCACATGCGGCAGATCGGCCCCATTGGGCACGTTCTGGATGAACCAACGGGCCTGCTCATGAGCTGGGCGGCAGAAATAGTAATAGTGGTAGGCACCCCAAGGCACACCAGCAGCCTGTGCACCGCGCCGATGTTCTTCAAACATCGGATCGGAGAAATCCCCACCCTCGGTGGCCTTGATGAACGCGAAACTGACACCGGATTTCTGGGCGGTGCGCCAGTCAATCGGCCCCTGCCAGCGCGATACATCAAGCCCGTGCACCGGGTAATGGCCGGGGTGGCGACCCTCCCATTCATGCGGGTCGGCGTCACCAAACGCGGGATAGATGATCGAAGGCGGGGTCGTGTCCGCAAAGGCCTGCGGTTCAACCGCCTGAGGCTGGGGGCCGCGGCGGCCACATGAGAAGAGTGCAAGCGCTATGACGGCCAGCAGGAGTGCTTTGCGCATCTTTTGGTCCTGTATCAAATTTCTGCTCTGATAATTGAACCCAGAATGCCTGATCTGGCCGCCAAGGCAACGATGTATTTGACCGATGGCGAAAACACACCGGCATCCGCAGTGAATCGTGCCAGTTTAGGCTTGATCCCTGCACACAAAGCCCTTAAAGCAGCGCAATCCGGTGCCGTATTACGCGACTCCGGTGTTTTGGTTTGCATCCTGACGTGACGCCCGGCTTTCTTCGGCCCCGGCGCGACAGGGCGGACCGGACCAAAAGGAACATTCGATCTGACCTCTGGCGGGCTGTACGCAGGACCCGGTGAAGACCAAGAGCTCTCAGCCCGTGCCCAAACTTCGTGGACCAACCACGAGCAGATAGGAGTAACTGCGATGGACCTTATCGCACAGCTTGAGGCGGAACAGATTGCCGCCCTGGGGAAAGACATCCCCGATTTCAAAGCCGGTGACACCATCCGTGTCGGCTTTAAAGTGACCGAAGGGTCACGTACCCGTGTGCAGAACTACGAAGGCGTCTGCATCGCACGTAAAGGTGGCAACGGCATCGCCGGTTCGTTCACCGTTCGCAAAATCTCGTTTGGCGAAGGTGTGGAACGTGTGTTCCCGCTGCATTCGACCAACATCGACAGCATCACCGTTGTCCGCCGTGGCCGCGTTCGTCGCGCCAAACTGTACTACCTGCGCTCGCGCCGTGGTAAATCCGCGCGTATCGCAGAGGTCACCAACTACAAGCCCAAGGCTGGCGCCGAGGCGTAAGGAGCGGAAAGATGAAAAAAGACATCCATCCCGATTATCACCTCATCGACGTCAAAATGACCGATGGCACCGTGGTTCAGATGAAATCCACCTGGGGTGCCGAAGGCGACCAGCTGGCCTTGGAAATCGACCCCTCCGTGCACCCGGCATGGACCGGTGGCTCGTCGCGCCTGTTGGACGCTGGTGGCCGCGTGTCGAAGTTCAAGAAGAAATACGAAGGTCTGGGCTTCTAATCCCAAACCGCTCGAATTCAAAAGACCGCCCCTTGGGGCGGTCTTTTTTTATTGCAACAGATCAAGATAAAGCCAGCGCGCACCATTAAGTTCTGTCAGGTCAACTATGTGCCTGCCATTTTCATATTGATGCGCCATTGGAGGAAGGGCCCGGCCCGGATCAACGGACCTCAGTTTGAGGTCAGCGGAGGCGGTAATCTGCAAAATGCCCGTAACCGGTTCGACCCGGAAGGCAGCTGATTGAGGTTCGACAGAAACACTTCGCCCTGAAATCGAAATCAAAATCTGACGCGATTGTGCAATGTCATTGCCATCCAGACTTTGAACTGCCACCGCCGCCATGGGTGTCGTGATGTCGAATACAACATTTCTGGTCGTAATTACCTCGTCATGGAAAAAGCCTGCCGCGATCTGACTCTTTCCCGTGTCCACCGTGAACCGGGCATTGCCAAAGTCGCGCTGAAACTCGCCCGTATCTGCGGCAACAACAGTGGCATCCTCTGCCAAATATGATCTGTCGAGATCAAGCGGGCCGTATTCGTCGCGGTTCAATTTGGTCGCCGCGAGCCACGGCAATGCACGAGTCTCGGGCATACATGTTACCAACCTGCTTTGTTCAAACACTGTCCGTATGGCAACTGATGTTTCCGGAGACACGGGACGGCCAAAGAACGTGTCCTCATCCAAGCAAATCGCGTACGTATTCTCGGCTTGCTTGACATGGCCTTCCCGGAACAGAAGGGCTGCGGCGGGCATCATCCATATCATCCCGGGATCTTCGGCCATACTCCAATTGTTTGGCGAAGTTGATCGGTTCAGAGATTGCTGTGAGTAGCCATAGATCATCATGGCATCCCAGCCTTGATGCGCTGCGCTCGTCGCAACACGGAGCGGCGTGATGAACCTATCTTCTGCGGGAAACTCCCCAATGTTCCACTCCGAAACGCTAAGCGGCATACCTTCGACCTGCGCGATCGCGATCCATTCCAAAAAATCCACTCTGTTGGCGCGGGTCAAAACCAATTTCACCAACTGCTCCATAACTATGCGCGTCGATTATGGACCCAACGGTCAGCGATGGCAGACCCGCGATTGTCATCCCGCCCCAAAGGCTCGTTGTCGAGATCAGACCTTCAAATCCAGTGTCGCGAACAGCGGGGATCAGTTGTTCGTTAAAACGGCGTTCAAGATCGTTCAGAAAAATCTTCGAGTCGCCGTGCTCCCATGTCCGCCAGGTTTCATCGGGATCAAGCCCGTTGCCGCGCGCAAATTCATCTGCCAGAGCCATGAATAGTTCACTATGCATAGGTACATTCTTGTTCGGGAGGAGAGCGTTGCCGAAGTGATGTGTAAGGTCGTTTTCGTTCGTCAACATCACAGCGACGACTGCCGGGTCCTCGGCATACGTAAGACCCGTCAAAGAATTTTCGTGACGCAAATAGGCGTTCTGGAATTCGACCATTCGCGCCTCAATGCTGCGCGAGATGTAGTTAAAGCCTCTGACATCGGCGATATCGTCATCCCCAGCAATCTCATCGAACCCGGAAATTCCGTCCTGCGGCGTAAACCTTCGACCTACATGGAGATCAAGCCATACGTAAATTCCTTGCCTCTTGAGCGCTGCAATCCAAGCGTCAAGCCTTTGCATCGACGCTGGGTCGAGGTTAAGCGTATCAGAGGGATCTGATCCGAAGACGTTAGGACCCACCCAATGAGAATCGTGGTGGTGAATTCTGACAAGGTTAATCCCCAACCGTGCCATCCTTTGGGCATGCAGTTCGACTGAATTCAGGTTGGTGTGAAATAACGCATATGCCTGTAGATTAACGCCCCAAAAACGGACTGGCGTCCCATCCTCAAACACCAATGCACCGTCTTGCGCTAGAATTTTTCCGTGAAACCCGGCAGGTTTATGATTGAGCCAACTCAGGTCAGGAGTCGGTGCATAGGACAGCACCCTATCTATTGGCCATTTGTCCGAAGCCGAGGATTCTTGTGCCAAAGTGCATACGGGCAAGGTACACAGTGATAAAAGGACATACAGAAACCGTTTCGTGATACCAAGTAGACTCATTAACTTTTCCAATACCAATACATCCACATCATAACCTCAGTTCCGGTAGCCGCTATTCACAAAAGTTGTGCTTCCGGACGTACCAGTTATGTTTTCGCTATGCTCAACTCAGAGCATGAAGTAAGCCCCTAACCCAGAATCGTACTTGAAACCGTGCGCTATCGGGTCAGGTTCACCGCGCTATGCACAGGCGGAACGGGCCCTCTGAGCAGCAGCAATGCCAGCAGCATCCCAGCCAGTGCGACACCGGCAGCGATCAGCATCACACTGTCAAAAGCATCATCCTGAAGATCACGCAGAGCACGTGCCAGTGTCGCGCCAGTATCCGGATCAAGCCCAGCGATAAGCTGCTGTACCTGACTGGCTCTACCATGGGTCAACGCATGAGCCAGATCGGCCCGTTGCTCTGATCCAGCGGGTAATGCGGCGATCACTTCGGACAGACCCCGACGGGTGGTGATCGCCTCGGCCAGCCCACCGACCACGGCACCAAGGGTCGCACCAAAATAGAGGAACGCGTTCACCACACCCGAGCCCTGCCCCATGTGCTCTTCTGGCAACAAGCGCAGCCCGAGACGAGGCAGCAATGAAAACCCGATGCCAAGCCCGGTCCCTATGATCAGCAGCTTCCACCAGATCCCGCCCATGCCGGTCGTGTTCGTCGTCATGGTCAACAGCAGGAAACCACAGGCCATGAAACCCATGCCAAGTATCACGGGCCATTGGAAGCTATAGGGTGCCAGAAAGCGCGGCGCGATCACGGACACAACGAACATGCTGAGGCTCAACGGCAGGATCGCCACACCTGCACCGACGGCCGATAAGCCAAATGCATCGGGCGACTGCACAAACACGTTGAAATAGACAAAGAAGCTAAACAGCGCGAAGCCGGTGATGAACATCCCCGCCGCTGCCATGAAATAGCGGGGATGACGGAAATAACGCAGCTCTATCAGAGGGTCTGCGCTTCGGCGCGAGGTGATAATCAACGCAATCACCGCAATCGCTGAAACGCAAAGCGGGATTAGTGTCGAACTAGAGGTCCAGCCCTGGCTTTCGCCATTGCTAAGAGCGAAGGACAGCGGACCGAGCAGCAGGACCAAAGCAACGGCACCAGCCAGATCAAACTTCGCACCAGCAAGCCGCGTGTCAGGGACATAATGTTCCTTGCTCACCCGTAACCCAACCAAAAATGCAACCAGCAGCAGCGCGAGATCGGTGGCAAACACGCCCCGCCAACTGAGGTAATGCGCGAACGCGCCGCCCAAGATCGGACCCACACCGATCGCCAACCCAACGATCGCACCCCAGGCGCCGGTTACGCTGGCCCGCTGATCTTCTGGTGTCGCCGCCGTCAACAATGACAGAGAGGTGCCAAACAACGCCGCAGCCCCTGCGCCCTGAGCCCCTCGGCCTATCAATAACATGGCAGCATCCTGCGAAAACAGCACCAGGGCTGAGCCAAGGGCAAATACAATCATCCCGGCAAAGAATACGCCGACCTTGCCGGTAATATCACCCAGCCGGCTAACGATGGTAACAAGTGTGGCGCTCACCACCGTATAGATTGCCATCACCCATTGCAGGCTGGATGGTGACAGATCAAATTCGGTTTTCAGGTTGGGCAGGATCGTCGCGACGGCGGTCGAATTGAATCCAACTACCATCATGCACAGCGCCGTCATTATGAGAACCAGACGCCCCCCACGCGAGCCTGAATTGTCATCAGTTACGCTTGCTGGCATCTGTGTACTCCTCGTTCAGGAATAGCCTGCTGGCCTTCATTGCGCATAGCCTAGCTCTGTGTTGTTCCTATTATTAAACGATTTTTCGTTGGTGCGTATAGTTTTTCCGCAAGGCGAGCTTTGCCCACTTCAGACCCAGTAAGACAGTGCCACCGGCAACACCAAAATCGTGGTCAGGGTTGAAACCAGAATGAACCCGGCCACGTCGGGCCCGTATTCCGGTACATGTTGATCAATGAATAGATATGTTGCGACGGAAGACGGCATCAGGCAGCACAGGATCACCGCCCCCCGCTCGGCCCCCGTGAAGTCGAAAGCCCAGACTAGCGCGCTTGCAATCACCATGGCCATCACCAGGTGCAACGCAGTCAGCAATACAGCGCGCCCAAGGCTTATGATCCGCAGCGTCGCAAGCGTGTGCCCCAACGTCAGCAGCATCAGCGGAATCGAGAGACCACCCAGTATGTCAAAGGATTTGGCGACCGGTTGTGGAAGGCTATAGCCAGTGGCCATCAGCACCAGAGATAGCGCTACCGCGTAGATGATCGGAGATGTGGCAAGTTTTCTGGGTGAGAACTCCCCAGCCGGAATCCACATACCGATCGTGAAAATACTGATCAGCACAACAACCACAAATCCCATCGTATAAGCCATGCCGGCATCCCCCAACGCCAGTAAGGTTATGGGAAGACCGATATTGCCGACATTGCCGTGCATAAGCGGCGTTAAAAACGCCCGCGCTGGCAACCGCATCAGCTTGAGCGCGACAAACCCCAACACTCCAAATCCTGCGATCGCCAAAGCGGCTGCTGTCATCACGTCAAGAAACGTGCCGACCGCGATTTTGGTGGTCGACAAGTGCGAGATGATCAGGGTTGGATATCCGACCCTCGATACGATTCCACCAATGACCTTATTGTCGAACGGAGCACGGATTAGTGCCAGACAATAACCGATTCCAGCACAAATCAGGACGGGCAGAACCACGTTCAGGACGTTCAAAAACAGATGGTCCAATTGCTGTCCTTAATCACAATTCCTCGATCCCGACAGTGAAATACGGGCGTCTGTTTGGCAAGGAGTTACCCTAAACCCAACCCATCACGCGTTTTTCCAAAATAGAGCCTGATAAAGCTACTCGGGACGGCCCGAGGTTCTTCCCTTCCACGCTCACACAACATATAGTGGCTGCCACAACGTGTAGATAAACACGGCGGGACTTGGGAATACAGGCATGGCACATATCATCGTGGTCGGGAACGAAAAAGGCGGCGCAGGTAAATCGACCGTGTCAATGCATGTTGCCACTGCCCTGGCCCGACTGGGGCATAAGGTCAGCACGCTTGATCTCGACTTGCGGCAGCGCAGTCTGGGCCGGTATTTCGAGAATCGCCTGAACTTCCTCAACGGCTCGGACCTGTCTCTGCCCAGTCCGCGTCATCACGACCTGCCCGAGATTGACGCCAGCGCGCTGAAACCCGGCGAGAATATATATGACCACCGCCTGTCGGCTGCCGTCGCAGAGCTGGAAAGTGACAGCGATTTTATCCTGATCGATTGCCCCGGATCGCATACGCGCCTCAGCCAGGTGGCCCATTCACTGGCCGATACGCTGGTTACGCCGCTGAACGACAGTTTCATCGATTTCGACTTGCTGGCGCGGATCGATTCCAAGGGTGAGAAAATCCTTGGTCCGTCGGTCTATTCCGAAATGGTTTGGAACGCCCGCCAATTGCGTGCTCAGGCCGGCTTGAAACCGATCGACTGGGTGGTGGTGCGTAACCGGGTCGGGACGCAGCGCATGGTCAATAAGGAAAAGATGCAACGCGCCATCGAGATGCTGTCGCAGCGCATCGGTTTCCGGGTGGCATCTGGTTTCTCTGAACGGGTTATCTTCCGCGAACTTTTTCCGCGCGGGCTGACCCTGCTGGACCTCAAGGATATTGGCGTCAAACAGCTCAATATCTCGAACATCGCCGCGCGGCAGGAATTGCGCGACATGATGAAAGAATTGAACCTGCCGGGCGTTGAGATCGATTTCTGATTACCGAATCGGATGGTAAGCTTGACCCGCACATGCCGCGATACTTCGACCATTTGATAGATGGATACGCCATATTCCCCTGAACTTTGGGTGCTTTTTTTCAATTACCAATGCTATTTATTTCCAGACTTCACAAGAATTGGATAAAGGCTGATGTGTCGATTTCTGGCGTGGATTGGTGAGAACCGCTATTTGGATGAGTTGATCTTAAAGCAAGAGCAATCTCTGGTTGAGCAAAGCCGAAATGCGCTTGTCGGGAAGACACCCATAAACGCTGACGGTTTTGGCCTTACCTGGTATTCGGATCGCACAGACCCGTGTTTCTACAAAGATACCAATCCTGCATGGTCAGATGCCAATCTACGGCAGCTCGCGCATCACACCCGATCCAATCTTTTTCTAGCCCATGTTCGCGCGTCGACGGGAACGGCTACCTCGCGAAACAATTGCCACCCATTCGGATACGGTAGGTGGAGTTTTATGCACAACGGGCAAGCTGGTGGTCACAATCAAATTCGTCAAAGGCTTGATGCCATGATCCCCGCCGATCTTTATGAACACAGACAGGGCGCAACCGAAAGCGAGGCAATTTTCCTGATCGCCCATGGAGAAGGTCTTGAAGTCGATCCAATTGGCGCAATGTTCCGCGCGGTCAAGCGCGTTGAGGAGCTCTCGAGGAAGAGCGGTGATCTGCCTTATCTGCGATTTGCAGCGTGCTGGTCAAATGGAGAACGCCTGTTCGCGGCCAGATACGCATCAGATCGTTTCGCCCCCAGCCTTCACTATCGAAAATGCACCGATGGTATCATCGTGTCATCAGAGCCCTTGGATGGTGAGTGTGAAAACTGGAATGAAGTAGCGACAAACGCAGCAATCGAAACCGACGGATGCGATATTCGCATCCACGCGTTTCAACCCAGGACTACACACCATAAACGTGACGTTGCCTAACCCGGATTTGAACCGGGCGAGCCCTCTGAAACCAAAATGCTTCGCACCCCAAAGTGCAGAGCGCTTATTTTGAGGGAGTATGGACCGTAAACAGCTCTTTCGGCTCTGCCACACCTCGCAGCATATAGCGCCCAACTGAAATCAGATCCTGATCGCAAGGCTGAGCCGCACGGGCCACATCATCCGAGATCAATATTCGCTGCCCCAACGAACGATGCATCCCGGCGATACGGGATGTCTGGTTCACGGTCGGGCCGATGACGGTAAAATCAAGACGGCTGTCGGCACCGATATTGCCATAAAGAATCTCGCCCGCATGCAGGGCCAGCGTATAGTTCGAAACGGGCTGCCCACGCTCTTTGCGCAGGGTGTTCAGCTCGGCCATACGCTCCTGAAGCATTGTCGCGGCAGCCAGAGCGGCACGGGCGTCGGCATCAATTTCGCCCACATCAAACATCGCCATAACCCCGTCGCCCATAAATTTCAGGATATTGCCATCACATTGATGAACCACATCCACCACCGCAGCGAGGTAGTCATTCAACATGTCAATGACTTCAATCCCCGGAAGTTCTTCCGACAGGCTGGTGAAACCTTCGAGATCGAAATTCCAGATCACTGCATCGATTTGCTGCAAAGACCCCCGTCGGATTTCGCCGGACAGGACCCGCCGCCCGGCATCACGTCCCAGGTAAACCCGCATCAAGTCCTTAGACACCCGCGCATTCGAGGCCGACTTCAAGGCCAAACCCAGGTGCGGCAGCGCAGTTTCGATCACTTCCAGATCATCGTCGCCGAACCCTTCAGGCGCGTTGCTGGCCCAGGACATCAGCACGCCATCAATTGACATTTTTGCATCGTGCGGGTTGGTTTGGCTGGGCACATCAAAGCTAATACCAGTCGCGTAATAGTCCGTGGCACCATTTTCCCGCAATTCATTCAGCAATGGAAATCGACTGGGCTCATTCTGATCGACCAGACGTTCGCGGATCGCGTCGACGTCCTCGTTCAGAATGACGTAGAGCGGGCTTTTGGTCCAAACCTCGCTGGGCTCCTCGGAGTATTCGAAAGTTTGGAAATCACCCCCCCGATCCTGATACCAGCTGTATCCGGTGCCACCGTAGACCGGATGCAATGCCGGTTGCGCTGCGTGGAACCGCATCAAAGGCACGCCAAGATCGACCAGGCGGTTGCAGTAACCGTCCAGCAGCTCTTCTTTGTCGGCCCCTTCCAGACCGCGGGCAACAAGCCAATTGATCAGATCATGGGATTTTGCCGTTGGGGACGCCGGCTTGGTCATTTCACAGTCCTGTGTTTGTTATGGCGTTGATCTGGGGATCGTGGCCCCGGATTACCAGAGTATTATTCCATTCCGGCAAGCCGTCGCAGCATCATGCGCAGCAATGCCGCCTCGCCAGTCGTAAAATGGGCCGCAAGCTTGGCGTCATAGTCGCGCGCGATCCCGCGTAGCTCACGATACACACTCTCACCAGAGGTTGTCAGCGTCAGCCTTTCAACCCTGCGGTCATTTTCGTCCCGCGTCCGTTTCAGATATCGGCGCTGTTCAAGCTTGCGCACAGCGCGGCTGACTTTGGTCTTATGGATCTTCGCGCGCAGACCGATATCCTTGGCTGTCATCTCACCATAATTTCCAAGGTGAAACAGCACCCGCCACTCGGTGCGCAGCATCCCGTATCGATTCTTGTAGACGCGTTGAAATTCGAGCGAGCTTTCCTCGGCCGCCTGATTCAACAGGAATGGCAGGAAATTTCGCAAATCAAACTCATCTTTTTCATCATTATTCTGCTGTGTCATCCTTGTTAGTTACAAAATCAACTATTATCCGACAAGCAGCAACTTGAAGGAGCGCCCGATGAATCGCCCCACCGATCCGCATAAGATGACCCAGGCCAGCACCCCTGTCGGAACCCATCCCGGCTATATGCCCGGCTTTGGCAATGACTTTGAGACCGAGGCCCTGCCCGGTGCGCTGCCGCAGGGCATTAACAGTCCGCAAAAATGTAACTATGGGCTATATGGCGAACAGCTGAGCGGTACGGCCTTCACCGCCAACCCGCCCGAGCGCACGTGGTGCTATCGCATTCGGCCTTCTGTGAAGCATTCGCACCGGTATGATAAAATCGACCTGCCTTACTGGAAATCAGCTCCTTGCGTTGATCCGGACGTGATCTCTCTGGGCCAATACCGCTGGGATCCAGTGCCACATTCGGATGAAGGCCTGACCTGGCTGACCGGCATGCGCACGATGACCACGGCCGGGGACGTGAATACTCAGGTCGGTATGGCCAGCCACATCTATCTGGTCACTGAATCGATGGTGGATGACTATTTCTTCTCGGCAGATTCCGAACTGCTGGTGGTGCCCCAGGAAGGTCGCCTGCGTTTTGCCACTGAAATGGGCATCATCGATCTGGAGCCGAAGGAGATCGCGATTATCCCACGCGGGCTGCTCTATCGCGTCGAAGTGCTGGAAGGCCCCGCGCGCGGATTTGTTTGCGAGAATTACGGACAGAAATTCGAACTGCCCGGGCGTGGCCCGATTGGGGCCAACTGCATGGCAAACCCACGCGACTTCAAAGCTCCCGTGGCGGCGTTTGAGGATCGCGAGGTGCCCTCGACCGTGACAATTAAATGGTGCGGGCAGTTCCACACTACCAAGATCGGTCACAGCCCGCTGGATGTGGTCGCTTGGCATGGCAACTACACGCCTTACAAATACGATCTGCGCACTTATTGTCCGGTCGGCGCGATCCTGTTCGACCATCCCGATCCGTCGATTTTTACCGTTCTCACCGCACCTTCGGGTCAGCCGGGCACAGCCAATATCGACTTTGTTCTGTTCCGCGAGCGCTGGATGGTTATGGAAGACACGTTCCGCCCACCCTGGTATCACAAGAACATCATGTCCGAGCTGATGGGCAACATCTACGGTCAGTATGATGCCAAACCGCAAGGGTTCATCCCGGGCGGCATGAGCCTGCATAACATGATGATCCCGCACGGGCCCGACAAGGAAGCATTTGAAAAGGCGTCGAATTCGAACCTCGGCCCGGATAAGCTGGAAAACACCATGTCCTTCATGTTCGAAACCCGCTTCCCACAGCACCTGACCGGTTTTGCCGCAACCGAGGCCCCGCTGCAGGACGATTACATCGATTGCTGGAGCGACATCGAAAAGAAATTCGACGGAACCCCCGGCAAGAAGTAAGTACCGCTCAAGTCCTAAGATTTTTCGTCGAAAAATCTTGGCCTCGAACAAAGGTTTGGAGACAAGATGCCTTTAATTAATTCCTGGGTCTCATCGGCCAATTCCGCCGATCACCCATTTCCACTGAACAACCTGCCTTATGGCGTATTCTCTACAGAAAGCACCGAGCCCCGCTGTGGGGTGGCTATCGGTGACATGATCTTTGACGTCACCGCCGCCGAGGTCGATGGGCTAATCGCACTCTCTGACGAGCCGCTCTTTGATCTGCCGTTTTGGAATCCGTTGATGGAAGAAGGCCCTGCCGTATGGGCCGCCTTGCGCGACCGCCTGATCGCTCTGCTGGCCGAAGGCTCAGACGCGCAGCACAAGATCGAAGGCCTGCTGATCCCGCAGGACGAGGCCGAGATGCATATGCCCTTTGCCGTCAGCGAATACACCGATTTCTACGCGGGACGCCATCACGCCCAGAACGTTGGCACCATGTTCCGTGGCGCTGAAAATGCGCTGCCGCCGAACTGGCTGCACATCCCCATCGGCTATAATGGGCGCGCCTCTTCGGTGGTTGTTTCGGGCACCGATATCCGCCGCCCTTGGGGTCAACTGAAATCCCCCGATCAAGACCTGCCCGCCTTCCTGCCCTGCCGCCGCTTTGATATCGAGCTTGAGATGGGTGCGATCGTCGGCACACCGTCTGACGGCCCGATTTCTGTGCAGGAAGCCGATGACAACATCTTTGGATACGTCCTGCTGAATGACTGGTCCGCGCGCGATATTCAGGCGTGGGAATACCAACCGCTGGGGCCGTTTCAGGCCAAGGCGACAGCGACATCGATCAGCCCGTGGATCGTGACCAAAGCGGCGCTGGAGCCATTTCGCTGCGACACGCCGGATCGTGAGTTTGCCCTGTTGGATCACCTGAAAGATTGTGGACCGATGCTGTATGACATTGATCTGGCCGTGACCATGGCACCCGAAGGCAAAGACACCACAACCATCGCGCAGACCAATTACCGCGAGATGTATTACTCAGCAGCGCAGCAGTTGGCGCATCACTCGACGTCTGGCTGCCCTATGAACACAGGCGACCTGCTGGGATCCGGCACCATCTCGGGCCCGACCAAACCGGAACGCGGCTCATTGCTGGAACTCAGCTGGGGCGGGATAGAACCGCTGACGCTAGACACCGGTGAAACCCGCAGTTTTATCGAAGATGGTGACACCATGACTCTGACCGGCGCGGCCAAGGGCGACGGCTACACCATCGGCTTCGGCGATTGCGTGGGCACTGTGCTGCCTGCGTTAAGCGACCCTTATGCGCGCTGATTGATGTTTCGACTCGACCATATCCAGATTGCGATCCCCGAAGGTGGCGAATCCACCGCGCGGATTTTCTGGTGTGATGCATTGGGATTGAACGAATTGCAAAAGCCCGAAGCCCTGCGCGCGCGTGGTGGCCTCTGGCTGGCGCTGGGTCAGTGCGAACTTCACTTGGGTGTCGAGAAAGACTTCTCACCAGCCCGCAAAGCCCATCCGGGTTTCGCCGTCGATGATCTGGAGGCGATCGCCGCTCAGATCAAAAGTTACGGTCAGAAATTGCGCTGGGACACAACACTAAATGACCGCCGCCGGTTTTTCACCGAAGACCCATTCGGAAACCGGCTCGAGTTTTTGCAAAAGGATTGAGAAATGGCCAAGGCATTCGCGTCCCAGGGGGACATGTCGGAAAAGAAAATCAGCTTCACCGAGGTGGGCGAAGGGCTTTACGCCTTCACCGCCGAAGGCGACCCAAACTCGGGCGTGATCATCGGCGATGACAGCGTGATGATTGTCGAGGCGCAGGCGACCCCGCGTCTGGCCAACAAGGTGATCGAATGCGTGCGCTCGGTCACGGACAAGCCGATTACCCATGTGGCGCTAACGCATTACCACGCAGTTCGTGTGCTCGGCGCCAGCGCTTTTGGCGCGCAGCAAATCCTGATGTCGGACATGGCTCGCGCCATGGTTGTTGAACGGGGTCAGGAGGATTGGGACAGCGAATTCCAACGCTTCCCCCGCCTATTCGAAGGACACGAAAGCATCCCCGGCCTCACATGGCCCACCACCACCTTCAGCGACACAATGACGGTTTATCTGGGCAACCGCCGGATCGACCTGATGCATCTGGGCCGCGCCCATACGGCAGGCGATATCGTCATCCATGTGCCCGATCAGAATGTCATGTTCACCGGAGACATCGTTGAATACCACTCGGCCTGCTATTGCGGCGACGGGCATTTCAGCGACTGGGGAGATACGCTGGATGAGATCAAGTGGTTTGACGTGGACGCTATCGCTCCGGGACGCGGCGACGCATTGGTCGGTAAGGACATGGTCAACGCGGCCATCGAAAACACCCGCGATTTCGTAGAAAGCACCTATCGCCCGGCGGCCAATGTTGCGGCGCGCGGTGGCAGCCTGAAGGAAGCATGGGACGCGGTCCGCGCCGAATGCGACCCCAAATTCGCCGACTATGCGATCTATGAACACTGCCTGCCGTTCAATGTTGCCCGCGCCTATGACGAGGCGCGCGGCATCGACACACCCCGCATCTGGACCGCCCAGCGCGATCTCGAGATGTGGGAGGCCCTGCAGGGCTAAGAATTCCTGGCCGGATTTGATCCAGATCGTGGCGGCCCGGATTTGACAGTGAAACGCTAAGACCACCCCTCCGGCGCTGTACTGCCGGAGAACAGATGAGGTGCGCCCGCTGCACCAGAACTGGGAGAGAGACCGTGAACAAGATTTTCGAAGTTCCACTTTACGCCTACGAGGCCAGCCCGGACCAATCCGCCCCCGCACCCGTGCGCCACAAGGTCATCATTGTCGGGGCCGGTCCGGTTGGTCTGGCTGCCGCCATCGATCTGGCCCAGCAAGGGGTCGAGGTGCTGGTGCTGGACGACAACGATAAAGTCAGCTTTGGCAGCCGCGCGATCTGTTTCGCCAAACGCCCGCTAGAAATTCTTGACCGTCTGGGCTGCGGGCAGCCGATGGTGGACAAGGGTGTTCTTTGGAACAAGGGCAAGGTGTTCTTCGATGAACGTCAGGTCTATGAATTCGACCTACAGCCCGATAGCGGCGATCAGCGCCCGGCCTTCATCAACCTGCAGCAATACTATTTCGAGCAGTTTCTGGTCGACCGCGTCCGCGAATTGCAAGCGCAGGGCGCACCGATCGAAATCCGCGGCCGCAACAAGGTCGAAGCCGTTGGAACCCACCCCGATCACGTCAAGCTTGAGGTCGAAACGCCTGAGGGTTCGTACACCATCGAGGCGGATTGGGTCATCGCCTGCGACGGCGCGGGCTCACCCATGCGCGCCATGATGGGTAAGGATTTTGTGGGCCGCGTGTTCGAAGACAACTTCCTGATCGCTGATGTGATCATGGAGGCCGATTTCCCCTCGGAACGCTGGTTCTGGTTCGATCCGCCCTTCAACAAAGGCCAATCTGCGTTGCTGCACAAACAACCCGATGGCGTCTGGCGCATCGACCTGCAATTGGGCTGGGATATCGACAAGGAGCGCGAAAAGCGCCCGGAAAACGTGATCCCGCGCCTCAAGGCCATGCTGGGCGAGGAGGTAAATTTCGAGCTGGAATGGGTCAGCATCTACACCTTCCAGTGCCGCCGGATGGAGCAATTCCGCCATGGCCGCGTGATTTTTGCCGGTGACAGTGCCCATCAGGTCAGCCCGTTTGGCGCACGGGGCGCAAATTCGGGTGTGCAGGATACCGACAACCTGTGCTGGAAACTGAAACTGGTGATCGATGGCAGCGCACCTGAATCTTTGCTGGACAGCTACGATCAGGAACGCATTCACGGCGCGGACGAAAACATCCTGAACTCGACTCGCTCGACCGATTTCATCACCCCGAAATCGCAGATGTCACGCATCCTGCGCGACGCGGTGTTGGACCTGAGCGAACATTACGATTTTGCCCGCCCGATGGTGAATTCTGGCCGCTTGAGCGTGCCTTGCGTCTATGACGGCTCGCCGCTGAATTCGGCGGATGCGTTGAACGGACCATCGCAGACGCGCCCCGGTGCGTCCTGTCCCGATGCGCCTTTGGGTGATGACTTCCTGCTGCCAAAACTGG
Organism: Ruegeria sp. CL5; assembly: GCF_056536485.1. Lineage (NCBI taxonomy): Bacteria > Pseudomonadati > Pseudomonadota > Alphaproteobacteria > Rhodobacterales > Roseobacteraceae > Ruegeria > Ruegeria sp. CL5. The sequence goes on along the minus strand of NZ_JBQFPS010000013.1, from coordinate 47,197 downwards.
CCGGACAGTTCACGCTGCTGACCATCGATGCCGATGCGCCAGACGAGATCGAGGTCGATGGGATCACCGTCAAACGCCTTGCACTCTCGATCAAGGACGACCCGACCCTGACGCTGAAGCGCCGCTATCTGGGCGATGCGAGCGGAGCGGTCTATCTGATCCGACCCGATCAGCACGTGGCCGCCCGCCGCGACACCTACGAAGAAAACGCATTCCGACACGCGGTGCGCCGCGCCACAGGCAAGGAGTAAGCGATATGGCCGAACTGATCCTCTCATCCAATCTGACCCAGGCGGACGATTTCTATGCCGATCTGGTGGCCGCCCATGAAGGGCTTGAGAAAGCCGAAAGCGATGCGTTCAACGCGCGCCTTGTGCTGGTTCTGGCAAACCACATCGGCGACAACGCGGTGCTGAAACAGGCGCTGGGCGCTGCAGCCCTGAAACAGGAGTAAACCCATGAAAATCGAACAGATTCACCATGTCGCCTATCGCTGCAAGGACGCGAAAGAGACTGTGGAATGGTACGGCAAGATGCTGAACATGGATTTCATTCTGGCGATTGCCGAAGACCATGTGCCTTCGACGCACGAACCCGATCCCTATATGCATCTGTTTCTGGACGCCGGAAACGGCAACGTGCTGGCGTTTTTTGAACTGCCAACCAAGCCCGAAATGGGGCGTGACCCAAACACTCCGAAATGGGTGCAGCATATCGCCTTCAAGGTGAAGGACCGTGATGAGTTGATTGCCTTCAAGGACCATCTCGAAGCCAATGGGGTCGAAGTTCTGGGTGTCACGGATCATTCGATCTTTCACTCGATCTATTTCTTCGACCCAAACGGCCACCGCGTTGAACTGGCTTGCCCCGACCCCGAGGAAGAGGCCATGCTGGCCCGGCTGGATTCGGTGAAATGGGATATGCTCGAAGAATGGTCGCGCACCAAACGAGCCCCTCAGCATGCCGACTGGCTGCATGCCAAGGAACTAAGCAAAGGCTGACCATCATATGTCCGAAGTGGTGCTGTATGATTACTGGCGCTCCTCCGCCAGTTACCGGGTGCGAATTGCGCTCAATTTAGCAGGGATCACCTATCGCCCTGTTGTGGTCGATCTGGTGAACGGAGCGCATCGCGCCTCGGATCATTTGGAACGCAACCCGCAGGGTCTGGTCCCGGTGCTGGATATCGATGGGGTTCGATTGACCCAATCGCTGGCGATCATCGATTATCTGGATGAGACCCGCGACCTGGGCCTGCTGCCAACCGATCCGGCCAAGCGAGCCGCGGCGCGGGCATTGGCGCACAGCATCGCGGTGGATATCCATCCGGTCTGCAACCTGTCGGTTGCCAAACATGCCACCGCGCTTAGCAATGGCACAGGCGACATGCCCGGCGACTGGATGCGCCACTTCATCCGACCGGGTTTGCTGGCGTTTGAATCGCTGCTGAGCGGCTTTGATCAATCCCCGTTCTGCACCGGAGACACCCCCGGTCTGGCCGATATCTGCCTGATCCCACAGCTTTATAATGCGCGCAGGTGGGAAGTTGATCTATCCAACATGCCACGCCTGACAGCAGTCGAGGCCGTTTGCGCAGAGCATTCCGCCTTTGCCGCAGCCCATCCCGATCTGCATACTCCGCTCTGAACCGGTGCACACGGTCTGTGTGGCAGTGTGGGTGCACAAATCCTCGCGCCACCCTTAGGTTTCTGTACAACGTCAGACGGAGACCCCCATGCCCGAGATCACCGGCTACCATGCCCATGTCTATTTCGACGCCAACACACAGGACACGGCACAGCAAGTGTGCGAAGAAGCCGCGCGCCTGTTTCCCGCCGTGCAGATGGGCCGCATGCATGCGCGCAACGTTGGCCCTCATCCGCGTTGGAGTTGCCAGCTGGGCTTTCCCGCCGAAGCCTTTGATCAGGTCTTTCCCTGGCTGATCCTGAACCGGAAAGGGCTGACTATCTTTACCCATCCAGAAACCGGCGATCACTTGGCCGATCACCGGGATCGCGCCATTTGGATGGGCGAGATGCTGGAACTTGATCTGTCGATCTTCGATTAACCCAGCTCCCGCGCCCGGTCGCGCAAGATGAACTTCTGAATTTTCCCCGTCGACGTTTTCGGCAACGCCCCGAAAACAACCGTCTTGGGCGCTTTGAAGTGGGCCATATGATCCCGGCAGAAAGTGATGATATCCGCCTCATTCGCCTCTGCCTGCGGTTTCAATTCAACAAATGCGCACGGCGTTTCACCCCATTTCTCGTCCGGGCGGGCCACCACCGCTGCTTCCATCACGGCCGGGTGTTTATAAAGCGTGTCTTCGACCTCAACGGATGAGATATTCTCGCCGCCCGAGATGATGATATCCTTAGACCGATCCTTCAGCGCGATATATCCGTCCGGGTGCATCACGCCCAGATCGCCTGAAGCAAACCAACCGCCTTTGAAGGCCTTTTCCGTCGCCTCGGCGTTCTTGAGATAGCCCTTCATCACGATGTTACCCTGCATGAAGATCTCGCCCATGGTATTGCCATCCGAAGGCACAGGCTCCATCGTCTCGGGGTCAGCGACCATCAGGCCCGAGAGTGCCACGTATTTCACCCCCTGACGCACCTTCAGTGCAGCGCGGTCTTCCGCGCCTTTCTCGTTCCATTCGTCCTTCCACGCACAGACAACGGACGGCCCGTAGGTCTCGGTCAGACCATAGACATGGGTAACCTCGACCCCCATCCCTTCCATCGCTTCGATCACTTTGGCGGGCGGCGGAGCACCAGCGGTCATCGCCCTGATCTGCTGCGTGAAATCCTTGAGGTGATCCGGCGCATTGGCCAGCATATTCAGCACAATCGGCGCACCGCAGAAATGGGTTACGCCCTCTTCCCGGAACGCACGATAGATGGGCTCGTCGCGTACGGCGCGCAGGCAAACGGACGTGCCTGCATTGGCCGCCATCGTCCAGGGAAAGCACCAGCCGTTGCAGTGGAACATCGGCAGCGTCCACAGATAGACCGAATGCTGCGGCATGCCCCATGTCAGGATGTTCGACGTCGCATTCAGCGCCGCGCCGCGGTGGTGATAGACCACGCCTTTGGGGTATCCGGTGGTGCCGGACGTATAGTTCAGCGTGATCGCGTCCCATTCATCTGCGGGCAAAGACCAATCGAACTCCGGATCGCCCTCGGCCAGCAGCCCCTCATAGGTCAAATCACCCAATCGTTCGCCACCGTCAAAGCTGGCATCTTCGATATCGATCACCAGAATGTCATGATCCACCTGCGTCAGCGCCTGTTTCACGACGCCCGAGAATTCGGGATCAACCAGCAGCACCTTGGTTTCGGCATGGTTCAGAATAAAGGTGATGATCGGCGCATCCAGCCGAGTGTTGATCGCATTCAGCACTGCGCCCGCCATGGGCACGCCAAAATGTGCCTCGTAAAGCTCGGGAATATTGGCCGCGATGATCGACACTGTGTCGCCCACGCCCACGCCACGCGCACTCAGCGCGCTGGCCAGACTTCGGCTCCGCGCATAGGTATCAGCCCAGCTATACCGGCGCTCACCATACACCACGGATGGGTAATCCGGATACACTGCCGCCGTCCGCTCAAGATAGCTGAGCGGAGACAGAGGCGTGAAATTCGCAGGGGTTTTTTCCAGATGTTGCTGGTAGATTGGTGTGGCTGTCATCCGGCGATCCTCCCAAACTCGACAGATTGGCGTATTGAGCACAAAGTTTACGTCATAACAAACCCGTATTAATACGCGTTTCTGGTACACTGGAGATATCCTATGGGCTAATCTGGCCCTACTTCACGCGCACCATTCGCGTTGATCTGCAGTATCACGTCACTTTGCGCCCACAGGGATGCTCTGATTCCCGTGCGCCCTATTTTGAAAGGACATGTCATGGACGGCACGTTCAACGAAAACGATCTTTCCCGCGTTGTCGAAGCTGACCGCGCCCACATCTGGCATCACCTGATCCAGCATAAGCCTTTTGAGACCAATGACCCCCGTATCATTGTCGAAGGCAAGGGGATGCGCGTTTGGGACCAGAAGGGCAAGGAGCATCTGGATGCTGTCTCTGGCGGGGTCTGGACTGTCAACGTCGGCTATGGTCGCGAATCCATCTGTAAGGCGGTTTATGACCAGCTGATGAAGCTGTGCTATTTCGCCAATACCGCAGGCTCGATCCCCGGTTCGAATTTCGCGGAAATGCTGATCGACAAGATGCCGGGCATGAGCCGCGTGTACTACACGAACTCGGGCTCCGAGGCGAACGAGAAGGCGTTCAAAATGATCCGCCAGATCGCGCACAAGAAGTACGGCGGCAAGAAGACCAAAATCCTGTATCGAGACCGCGACTACCACGGCTCGACCTTGGCGACGATGTCAGCAGGCGGTCAGGACGAGCGCACCGCGCAATACGGCCCCTTTGCACCCGATTTTGTGCGCGTTCCGCATTGCATGGAATACCGCAAGCACGAGCTGGACGGCGCACCGGAAGAGAACTTTGGTGAATGGGCTGCCAACCAGATCGAAGAGGTCATCCTGCGCGAAGGCCCCGACACCGTTGGCGCCCTGTGCCTTGAGCCGGTGACCGCAGGCGGTGGCGTCATCGAAGCGCCCGAAGGCTATTGGCCCCGCGTGCAGGAAATCTGCAAGAAATACGACGTGCTGCTGCACATTGACGAGGTTGTCTGCGGCGTTGGCCGGACCGGCACTTGGTTCGGATACCAGCAATACGGCATCAAACCTGACTTCGTGACCATGGCCAAGGGCGTTGCCTCGGGTTATGCCGCGATTGCCTGCATGGTAACCACCGAGGAAGTCTTTGACATGTTCAAGGACGACGCGTCAGACCCGATGAGCTATTTCCGCGATATCTCGACCTTTGGCGGCTGCACTGCCGGTCCGGCAGCGGCGGTTGAGAACATGCGCATCATTCAGGATGAAAACCTGCTGCAGAACTGCATCGATATGGGCGACCGCATGATGGGCAACCTTCAGGCGCTGATGGAAAAGCACAAGGTTATCGGTGATGTGCGTGGCAAGGGCCTGTTCCTGGGCGCCGAACTGGTCGCGGATCGCGGTGCCAAAGAGCCGGTGGACGAAAAGCAGGCACAGGCCGTCGTGGCTGACTGTATGGCGCAGGGTGTCATCATCGGTGTTACCAACCGTTCGATCCCCAGCCGCAACAACACGCTGTGTTTCTCGCCAGCGCTGATCGCAACAGCGGACGATATCGACCAGATCACCGACGCCGTAGACGGCGCGCTGGGACGTGTCTTCGGTTGATCCGGGTATAAAGCCAATCAACCAAAGCATTGAAACCCGCCAGATGTTTGGCGGGTTTCTTTTTCCGACAGTACCGTCAAAGAAAGGCGACTCGGATCCGTAAAGCGTCGATACTATTTTCGACTTCGCCAATACGATTTCCGAAAGCTCTTATTGAGTGCATCAAACCCATCTGAAACTGTCGTCAGAACAACCCGTCTGATTGCCCCCATACGGATAAAGCGGAGTTCTGAGTCAAAGTGCTCCGCAATCCCTAAGAATGAACTCGACCCGTTCTTCGACCGACGTTTTAGGCAATTCCATATGCATATAGCCGAGGGTGTTCAACGCCTGTTCAATGCGATGGTTTTCACGGACTGCTGCATCGAAATCGCGGCGTCGTTCCTGGTCTTTAGAAAATAACTCGCGCCATAGTGGGATCACGAAAACTTGCGCTTCGAATGACGAAGATTCGCGGAGTGTTTCGTCAATCTTTTAACCGCGAGAGTGTGCCTAGGCGGCAGCTGCGTCGATCAATCCTCGGTCAAAGAATACAATGCCATCAATGTTTTGCACAGCCTCTAAGTCTGATTTTGCCATCTCGACAGCTCGCCGCGCAAAGGCTCGCATATCCACCCAACACAACGCTTTTCCGATACCAGCTAGCTCTTCTGCAATGATACGACGACCTGGTTCCCGTACCGTGGCAAACCCAAGCTCGCGCAAGGCGGTGAGTAGTGTCGATTTCCCACCACCAGAACAACCTGTCAGCAGGACAAATCTATCTTTCAATCTTCTGCCCTCCCCTCATACGTCTATTGCCATCTGAGTACTCGATGTTGCGGTGGCGAAACTTGCGACACCGGGCTCAATTCCGAATCTGGTTGCTGCTAGATACGCGGGCTTTCGATCATCTGAAATAAGATAGAAATCGAATCCAGTCGAAGCCCAATAGCTACGCATCTGCTGGACAGGCCCGACCGGCAGAACTACCGTAGCGGCAAAATGATCCAACAGGAGGATTCACTCGGATGTCCAAGACACTCACGATCGCGGCAAGTACGGTTCTGTTTCTCTCGACGGCAGCATATGCGCAGGACCAATGCGCCGCTGGCAAGACACTGACAGACGGCAAATTCACCATCGCAACAGGTAACCCTGCCTATTACCCTTGGGTACTTGATGACGCGCCCGAAAGCGGCGAAGGGTTCGAGGCCGCAGTGGCCTATGCGGTCGCCGAAGAGATGGGGTTCGCGGCTGATGATGTCGTCTGGGTCCGATCTTCATTCGACGAGGCGATCCAACCCGGCGCCAAGGAATTTGACGTCAATATGCAGCAATACTCGATCACGCCTGAGCGCGATCAGGTGGTTGATTTCTCTACCCCCTACTACACCGCTCCGATGGCGGTTCTGGTGAGCCCTAACTCAACCGAGACAGCCCCAACGCTTGAAGCGTTGAAAGGCCTGCAATGGGGGGCCGTTGGCTCGACCACGGCGGTGCCAAAACTGGCAAGCATCATCCAACCCGACAGCGATCCGCTGCTTTATGGCGACAATGCGGACGTCAACGCCGCCATGTCGGCCAACCAGATCGATGCGGCCCTATTCGATCTGCCCACTGCCCTGTTCCTGAGCGCGGTGATGATCGAAGGCTCAAAAGTCATCGGCCAGTTCCCGGCGGATGAAAATGACAATCCCGATCATTTCGGCATGCTGATGGAAGAAGGCAACCCGCTGAAGGCATGCGTGGACGAGGCGCTGGCAGCGCTGATGGCGAACGGCAAATTGGCTGACATCGAGGCCAAATGGCTGCAGGACACCACCGGTGTCCCTCTGATCAAGTAACATGGCAGATCACAAGGCGGCGGGGATGACCCGCCGCGAACGGTACGAGGCGCACCAACGACGACGCTCGTTGGTGATCGCCACAATAAGCACGGTCACTGTTGTGGCCGCGATTTACTTTCTGGTGCCGCTCGCTCCGGGCTGGTCGAAGGTTCAGCAGAGCTTTTTCAACGGCGAGACACTAGTCAAAACCTTCCCGAAATTGCTTGAGGCGTTTCGGATCAACGTGATGATCTTTTTATGGTCCGCACCGGCGATCGCCGTGCTTGGCCTGTTGATTGCCTTGGCGCGGGATGCCAAATCACCTGCCCTGTTTCCGCTGCGCATCTTTGGCGCGGCGTTCACCGACATTTTCCGCGGCGTGCCAGTGATCCTGACGGTCTATCTGATCGGCTTCGGTATCCCGGGGCTGGGCCTGCCGCGTCCATGGAATTCGCCTTACATCTGGGGCTCGCTGGCGCTGATCCTGACCTATTCGGCCTATGTGGCCGAGATCTTCCGTTCCGGCATCGACAGCGTTCACCACAGCCAGCGCGCCGCCGCCCTGTCGCTGGGTCTGTCGGAACGGCAGGTGATGCGCGACGTGGTGTTGCCGCAGGCCATCCGCAACGTGGTGCCATCACAGATGAACATGCTGATTGCACTGCAAAAGGACGTCTCGCTGCTCAGCTTCATCGGTCCGGTCGAAATCTTCCGTCAGGCCGGGGTGTTCAAATCACTGCTGGCGAATTTCACCCCTTATGTGGGGGCCGCGATTATCTTCCTGATCGTCACCATTCCGGCCACCCGCTATGCCGATCACCTGATGGCCCGCCAAATGCGAGAGAGGCGCTGATGCCAAAACTGGAACTTCAGGGCGTGGTCAAGCGCTTTGGCGACCGTACAGTCTGTGACGGGATCAACCTGACCGTGGATGAGGGCCAGATGGTCTGTCTGATCGGCGCGTCCGGGTCGGGAAAATCCACCCTGTTGCGCTGCATCAACCTGCTGGAACCCATCGAGGACGGTACGATCTTTCTGGATGGCGAGGATATCTCGATCCCCGGTCTGAACCCGCAATCGGTTCGCGCCCGCATTGGGATCGTTTTTCAAAGCTTCAACCTGTTTCCGCATATGACCGCGCTGGAAAATGTCATGCTCGCCCCCCGCCGGGTGCGTGGGCTGACGCGCGCCGAATTGCAGCCCGAGGTCGAGACGCTGTTCAGCCGGTTCGGGCTGGCCGACCGGATGCACAACTATCCCGACCAGCTGTCGGGCGGTCAGCAGCAGCGCGTCGCCATCGTGCGCGCCTTGGCCATGCAGCCCGAGGTCATGCTGTTTGATGAGATCACATCGGCCCTCGACCCGCAACTGGTGGGCGAGGTGCTGGATGTTCTGCTGATGCTGAAGAAACAGGGCATGACGATGGTGATGGCCACGCATGAAATGGGCTTTGCCCGCGAGGCCGCCGACAAGATCTGTTTCCTCGACAGCGGTCGGATCATTGAAGAAGGCCCGCCCGAGGCGGTGTTTGACCACCCTTCGCACCAGACCACGCAGGCCTTTCTGGCGCGGGCGCTGAAGTAAGCGCCCCGGCTCTGAAACCCTGACGATCTGGCCCTCAAGGACTCGACTCATTGAGGGTCAAGAACATATAAGAACAAATGTAGAACATTTGGGGGTTTATATGTTCGGCGGGATGCAGCGCCGCATCGTTTCACTCTGGTTTCCCCGGCTGGCAAGCGACCGGGCTTTGCGCCTGCGCCCGGTCGATGGCCCGTTTGTTCTGACGCTGAAACAGAATAATGCAAACCGGGTGTATTGCCTGAACACGCAGGCACAGCGGCAAGGCCTGCACAGCGGCATGCCCTATTCCGATGCCCGCGCCTTTTGCCCCGATCTGCAAAGTCACCCCGCCGACCCGCAAGGGGATCAGCGGTTTCTGCACGCCCTGCGCCGCTGGGCCACGCGCTATTGCCCCTGGGTCGGGCTCGAGGGTGAGGATGGGCTGGTTCTGGACATCACCGGATCAACTCATCTTGCAGGCGGGGAAGAGATGATGCTGACGGATATGCGCAGGCGTCTGGCCCGGGCCGGGCTTGCGGTGCAGATCGGTCTGGCCCCGACACGCGGTGCGGCGTGGGCCTTGGCGCATTATGGCGAGGGGGTCGCGACCCAAGATACGCTGAAGGCCATCCGCGCCCTGCCGGTGGCGGCGCTGCGGCTGGATGAGGATACCTCGGTCGCGCTGCAACGGCTGGGCCTGCGCCGGATTGGCGAGCTGGCGCAAACCCCGCGCGCGCCGCTGACACGCCGGTTTGGCCCCGAGGTGCTGATGCGGCTGGATCAAGCGCTGGGGGATCAGCCCGAACAGATCACGCCGCTGGCCGATCCGCCCCATTACGGTGTGCGCATGACCCTGCCCGAGCCCATTGGCCTGCTGTCTGACATGATGGCCGGGGCGGAACGGTTACTGGAACGGCTCTGCGACAAGCTGAAAGCGCAGGAAATGGGCGCGCGCAAGCTGTGCATGACCTTGCGCCGTGTGGATCAGGACCATCAGCAGGTCGAGCTGCGCCTGGCCCGCCCTTTGCGTGACCCGTATCGCATCCTGCCCCTGTTCGAACGTGGATTGGCCGAGGTGGATGCAGGCTTTGGTGTCGATCAACTGCGGCTGGAGGCCACGCTGGTGGAACCCCTGCCAGTGCGCCAGATCAGCCGCGCCGCAAGCCGGGGCAAAGATCAACTGGATGACCTGATCACCCGCATCGGCACCCGGATCGGGCTGGAACAGGTCCACCGCCTGCTGCCCGCGCAAAGCCATATCCCCGAACGCAGCTTTATCATCTCGCCCGCCGCCTATTCCGACCCTGCAGGCGGGTGGGTCGCAATACGCCCCCGCCCCCTGCAACTGTTTCCGCCGGAACCCATCGCCGGATCAGGCCCGCACCCGCCGCGCCGCTTTCGCTGGCGGCGCATGTCACTGACCACAGGCCGCTCAACCGGCCCCGAACGCATCTGCCCCGAATGGTGGCTGGAAGATGAGAACTGGCGCACGGGCTTGCGCGATTACTGGCAGGTCGAAACCCGGCAGGGGCGGCGGTTGTGGCTGTATTACACGCCGCAAAATCCGGGATGGTTCGTGCATGGGGAATTCGCATGAGCAAACCGAACCCGCCCAGCTCACACGCGCAGGACCCCGGCTATGCCGAGCTGGGCGTGACCACAAATTTCACCTTCCTGACCGGAGCCTCGCACCCCGAAGAGCTGGTGACCCGCGCGGCAGAGCTGGGCCTGAAGGCCATCGCGATCACCGACCGGAACTCCTTGGCCGGGGTGGTCCGGGGCTGGAGCGCGTTGAAAGAACTGCGGCGCGAGGCGGAAGGCGCGGTTCAAATCCGCTCGCAACACCGGCTCGATTCCTCGTCCCGGCAAGAGGTCGGGCATGTGCAGCCGATCGATAAACCGGATGTGCCCGCCCTGCCTAAGCTGATCGTTGGCTGCCGTCTGGTTCTGCGCGACAGCGCGGTGCACTGGCTGGCCCTGCCCCGCGACCGCGCAGCCTATCAGCGACTGACCCGGCTGCTGACGCTGGGCAAACGACGGGCCGAGAAAGGGGAATGCCATCTGGACCTGAAAGACATGCTGGCGGCCTGTCAGGGGATGATCCTGATCGCGCTGCCTCAGGCCGGGTTGAAACAGGCCATCCCCGATATTCAGACCGTCCGGCGGCAGTTCCCCAATTCGGTCTTTCTGGGGGCCGTGCCCCGTTATGACGGCAGTGATCGGGCCTATCTGGCGGCCTGTGCGCAGGCAGCTCTGCCGGCCTCGGCCCCGATGGTGGCGGTGGGCGATGTGCTGATGCACCGTGGCAACCGTCGCCAATTGGCCGATGTGCTGACCTGTATGCGCGAGCACATCACGATTGACCAGATCGGCACCCGCGCCCTGCCCAATGCCGAACGGCGGCTGAAAGGCTATGCGGATATGGCCCGGCTGTTTCAGGATCACCCCGGCGCGCTGCGCCGCACGTTGGAAATCGCCGACCGCTGCAGCTTTGACCTGAGCGAGCTGTCTTACGAATACCCAGACGAGATCGCCAGCACTGAAACCCCGCTGGCGCGGCTAGAACGTCTGGCGCGCGAGGGGTTGAAACGGCGCTATCCCGATGGCCCGACCGAGAGGGCCATCAGCCTGATGAAAAAGGAACTGGCCCTGGTCGCCGATCTGGATTTCCCGGCCTATTTCCTGACCGTGCATGACATTGTGCAATTCGCCCGCTCGCAGGGCATTCTGTGCCAGGGGCGCGGATCAGCCGCCAATTCGATCCTGTGTTATCTGCTGGGCATCACCGATGTCAGCCCCGACATGATCGCCATGGTGTTCGAGCGTTTTGTCTCGAAATACCGAGGCGAGCCGCCGGATATCGATGTGGATTTCGAACACGAGCGGCGCGAAGAGGTGATCCAGTGGATTTATGAGAAATATGGCCGCCACCGCGCGGGCCTCTGTGCCACGGTCATCCATTTCCGATCCCGCGCGGCAATCCGCGAGGTGGGCAAGGTGATGGGCCTGTCTCAGGACGTCACCGCAGGTCTGTCCGGCCAGATCTGGGGGATGAGCAATGGCGGCGTTGACGCCGAAAGGCTGCAGGAACTGGGCCTCGACCTCAAAGACCGGCGGCTGATGCAGACGGTCCGCCTGATTGGCGAGATCATCGGCTTTCCGCGCCACCTGTCGCAGCATGTGGGCGGGTTCGTCATCACCAAAGGACGGCTGGATGAGCTATGCCCGATCGAAAACGCCGCTATGGAAGACCGCACCGTGATCGAGTGGGACAAGGATGACATCGATGCGCTTGGCATTCTGAAGGTGGATATATTGGGGCTGGGGATGCTCAGCTGCATCCGCAAGGCGTTTGACCTGATGCAGCAACACAACAGCGAAACCCTCAGCATCGCCACCGTCCCGCAAGAGGACACGGCGACCTATGACATGCTGTGCGCCGCTGATGCGGTGGGCGTGTTTCAGGTCGAAAGCCGGGCGCAGATGAATTTCCTGCCCCGGATGCGACCGCGTGAATTCTACGATCTGGTGATTGAGGTTGCCATCGTCCGCCCCGGCCCCATTCAGGGCGATATGGTGCAGCCCTATATCCGGCGGCGCAACGGGCTGGAAAAATCCGAGCCCTTCGGCCCTGCCTTGGAAGAGGTGACACGGCGCACGCTGGGCGTGCCGCTGTTTCAGGAACAGGCCCTGCAAATCGCCGTGGTAGGCGCAGGTTTTTCGGCGGAAGAGGCCGACCACCTGCGCCGCTCCTTGGCCTCGTTCCGGCGCATGGGGACGATTGGCACATATCGTGACAAGTTCATCGCGGGGATGCTGAACAATGGCTATACGCCCGAGGTCGCCGACCGCTGCTTTGGCCAGATCGAAGGCTTTGCCGATTACGGCTTTCCCGAAAGCCACGCGGCGGCTTTTGCGATGCTCGCCTATGTCTCGGCCTGGATGAAATGCCACCACCCGGCGATCTTTGCCTGCGCGCTGTTGAATTCGCAACCCATGGGGTTTTACGCCCCGGCCCAGATCGCGCGGGACGCGCGCGAGCATGGGGTCGAGATCCGCCCGGTCTGCGTTAACACCTCGACCTGGGACAATCTGCTGGAACGCCGCGCCGACGGGGCGCTGGCCCTGCGGCTGGGTTTTCGCCAGATCAAAGGGTTCAAGCAGGAGGATGCGGATTGGATCGTGGCCGCGCGGGGTAATGGGTATCCGGACCCCGAAACGCTGTGGTTGCGGGCCGGGCTGCGCCCCGATGTTCTGACGCGTCTGGCCGAGGCGGATGCGTTTTCCGGCATGGACCTGACCCGGCGCGACGCCCTGTGGCATGTCAAAGCCATCCGCAGCCGAACCGCTCTGCCGCTGTTCAATGACCCCATCGATGGCGAAAGCATCAACGAGCCACCGGTGAACCTGCCGGTCATGCATCTGGGCGAGGAAGTGGTCGAGGATTACGTCTCGACCCGTCTGACCCTGCGCTCGCACCCGATGGAGCTGTTGCGCCCATCCATCCCCGGCCTTGTGCCGCATGCCACGCTGCAGGACATCCCGTTGGGCCGTTACAGCGTCTGCGGGCTGGTGATTACGCGCCAGCGGCCGGGAACCGCCTCGGGCGTGATCTTTCTGACGCTTGAAGATGAAACCGGGGTCAGCAATGTGGTTGTCTGGCCCAAGGTCTATGAACGGTTTCGCCGCATCGTGATGGGCGGGCGGTTGCTGCAGGTCCGCGGGTATCTGCAGCGCGAGGGGATCGTCGTGCATCTGATCGCGCAGGAAATCACCGATATGTCGCATAAACTGTCCGAGCTTGGGCATCCGCTGGATGAGGCCATCGGCATCACCCAACCGCAAGCGGATGACACCCCGCGCCCCCGGCAGAACGGCCCAAGCGCCCGCCATCCGCGCGAACAGGCCAAGCGTCTGTTCCCAAGCCGGGATTTTCACTAGAACCCGCGCCATCATAAGGCCAGTTTCAAAGAAACATCCGGCTAGCGTGATCCGGTCACCTCTTTCCCTTGCCCTTGCCCGCAATATGTTGCACCACACACGGGTTCAAACCCGGTGAACGGGCCAAAGGATAAGGACAAGGCGCATGGCTGACGGATCGATCGACATCAACGCAAAACCCACCGAGGACATTTCGGTTCGCGAGGTGTTTGGCATTGACAGCGATATGGCAGTCAAAGGCTTTGCCGAGCGCAGCGACCGCGTGCCGGTCATCGACCCGACCTACAAGTTCGACCCCGAAACCACATTGGCGATTCTTGCCGGCTTTACCCATAACCGCCGGGTGATGATTCAGGGCTATCACGGCACCGGGAAATCGACCCATATCGAACAGGTCGCTGCCCGTCTGAACTGGCCCGCCGTTCGTGTGAACCTCGACAGCCATATCAGCCGGATCGACCTGATCGGTAAGGACGCGATCAAACTGCGCGACGGCAAGCAGGTCACCGAATTCCACGAAGGCATCCTGCCCTGGGCTCTGCGCAACCCGGTTGCAATCGTATTCGACGAATACGACGCGGGCCGTGCGGATGTGATGTTCGTGATTCAACGAGTGCTGGAGCATGACGGCAAGCTGACCTTGCTGGACCAGAACGAGATCATTACGCCGAACCCGAACTTCCGCCTGTTTGCGACTGCAAACACCGTGGGTCTGGGCGACACCACCGGCCTCTATCACGGCACGCAGCAGATCAACCAGGCGCAAATGGACCGCTGGTCTCTGGTCTCGACGCTAAACTACCTCAGCCACGATGCCGAGACGATGATCGTGCTGTCAAAAGCCCCGCATTACAACACTGCCGAAGGCCGCAAGACCGTCAGCCAGATGGTTACCGTCGCTGACCTGACCCGGACCGCCTTCATGAACGGCGATCTGTCCACCGTGATGAGCCCGCGGACCGTGATCAACTGGGCCCAAAACGCCGAGATTTTCCGCAACATCGGCTATGCCTTCCGCCTGTCCTTCCTGAACAAATGCGACGAACTGGAACGCCAGACCGTAGCTGAGTTCTATCAGCGTTGTTTTGATGAGGAACTGCCGGAAAGCGCGGCGAGCGCCAGCCTGGGGTGACAGGGGGGCCGCCATGCATATCGGATTGATTGGCGGGATCGGTGTTGCTGCAACGGTGGTTTATTATCAGCGGCTGAGTGCGGCGATGGCGGCGCGTGGAAAGCCGATGGAACTGACCATCGTGCATGCGGATGTGCAGGAATTGATCCGCAACAATCTGGCGGACGAACGGGATGCACAGGCGCAGGTCTACGCAGGGCTCATTGATCGCCTGAAGGCGGCAGGTGCGGATTGTGCAGCAATCACGTCGCTGGGTGGGCATTTCTGCTATGATGAAACCGTGCCATTGTCTTCGTTGCCCCTTGTTTCGGCTTTAAAGCCTCTGGATGCGCATTTCGCCTCGCAGGGGTTTGGCACTGTTGGGCTGCTGGGAACGCGTGTTGTGATGCAGACCAAACTTTATGGTCAGCTTGGGCAGACCCGGGCGGTTGTGTTGGAAGATGAGATCGAAGTGCTGGGACAAACCTATCAGGATATGGCCGTTGCCGGGGTTTGCTCCAATCAGGATCGCGCGCTGTTTCTGGACGCAGGTCGCCGTATGATGGATGATTTGAATGCCGATGCCATCGTTTTGGCCGGGACAGATCTGAACCTCGCCTTTGACGGGCGAGATCCCGGCTATAGAGTTGTTGATGCGCTGGATGTGCATGTGGAGATGCTGGCGCGTCTGGCAAGTGATGAAATGACGCTTGAAGAAGCAGGGGCGGACAGATGAGTAAACCAAACGACAACCCTGCTGATCCGTTCAAGAAGGCGCTGGCCGAAGCCACTAAAGTCATGGCCGATGACCCCGAATTGTCGGTAAGTTACACAGTCGACCCCTCTGGCCTATCGGGCGAGTCGATGCGGTTGCCGCAGGTGTCGCGCCGGATGACACGCGAAGAGGTTCTGTTGGCGCGCGGCACGGCAGATGCTCTGGCATTGCAGCGTAAGTACCACGACGACGCGACCCATGCGCGTTATGCGCCTCCGGGCGATATGGCGCGTGATCTCTATGAGGCGATGGAGACCGCCCGCTGCGAAGCGATGGGCGCGCGCGATATGCCCGGTACCGCATCGAATATCGACGTTAAGATCGGGCAAGAGGCGATCCGGCGTGGCTATGACCAGTGCAAGCAGCCCGCGGATGCGCCATTGGCTGTGGCGGCGGGCTATCTGATTCGGCATCTGGCCACCGGGCGCGACATGCCGCCTGCCGCCGAGAATGTCATGAACCTATGGCGCGGCTTCATCGAAGAGCAAGCCGGCGGGACGCTGGAGAACCTTGACGAAATCCTCTCGGATCAGGCCGAGTTCGCCAAGTTCGCCCGCCAGATGATCAAGGATCTGGGATATGGCGACCAGCTGGGCGAAGACCCTGATGAGCTGGACGACGAGCAGGAAGATCAGGCCGAGGAAGACGCCGAAGAACAGCCCGATCCCGACAGCACCGGCCAGGATGATCAGGACGAACAGGACGCCGACGCAACCCCTGAGCAAACTCAGGAGGAACAGCAGGACCAATCTCAGGCCCAGGTCTCGATGGACGAAATGGCCGAGGATGAGATGGGCGATGAGGCTGAAATGCCCGAAGGCGAGGCCCCGCTGGAGCCACCTGCCCCGCCCCCTGCGTCAGAGGCTGATCCGGATTACAAGGTCTATCTGAACACCCATGATGAAGAAATCGCGGCTGAAGATTTGGCAGAACCAGCCGAACTGGAACGGTTGCGCGCCTATCTGGACCAGCAACTGGAACCGCTGAAGGGTGCGGTGAGCCGTCTGGCCAACAAGTTGCAGCGCCGCTTGCAGGCACAGCAGAACCGGTCTTGGGAGTTTGACCGCGAAGAAGGCATTCTGGACGCGGGACGTCTGGCGCGTGTCGTGGCCAACCCGACCACGCCGCTAAGCTTCAAGGTCGAAAAAGATACCGAGTTCCGCGACACAGTGGTGACGCTGCTGCTGGACAATTCGGGCTCGATGCGCGGGCGTCCGATATCGATCGCCGCAATTTGCGCCGATGTTCTGGCCCGCACGCTGGAACGGTGCAACGTGAAGGTTGAAATTCTGGGCTTCACCACCCGCGCGTGGAAAGGCGGCCAGGCGCGTGAGGCATGGCTGAACGATGGCCGCCCGCAGCAACCAGGGCGACTGAACGATCTGCGCCACATCATCTACAAGGGTGCCGATGCTCCGTGGCGGCGCGCGCGGCCCAATCTGGGTCTGATGATGAAAGAGGGCTTGCTGAAGGAAAACATCGACGGTGAGGCGCTGGAATGGGCGCATCGCCGGATGCTGGCCCGGCGCGAGGCCCGCAAGATCCTGATGGTGATTTCCGATGGCGCGCCTGTCGATGATTCCACCCTCAGCGTGAACCCGGCAAACTATCTTGAAAAGCACCTGCGCGACGTGATCGCCATGGTCGAAAAACGCAAGATGGTGGAACTGCTGGCCATCGGCATCGGCCACGACGTGACACGGTATTACGACCGCGCCGTGACCATCACCGATGTGGAACAACTGGCCGGGGCAATGACCGAGCAATTGGCGGCGCTGTTCGACAGCGATCCGAGGGCGCGGGCGCGTGTCATGGGGATGAAGCGGGCCAGCTAAGCCCGCCGCTCCTGCGCCGTCAGGCAAAGCATCAGATTTACCAGCCAATTGGGCATGGGTATTGCCTTGCCCAAGGGTTCAGCGCGCGGGTGGCTGCAGCCTGGCCGGTGACGGACAGCCGTGTAGCGCAGTAACGCGGTATCGAAGGGAAGCATCATCTGTATCTCCTGTCTGTTGCTTCCAATGTGGTCACTATGCCGCGCGCCTGCTTGAAGGCGATCCTGAGAAACCCCCGAGAATTCCTTGGGATAATCATTGAAACTTGAGGCCTGCGCCGAAACAGAGTGTATTCAGCCCATGCGATATGAGTTTGCAGACTGTGTTCTTGATGTGGACCGCCACGTATTGCTGCGAGGCGGCGAGACCGTGCGGGTAGAACCGCAGGTCTTTGATCTGCTAGAATTGCTGGCTGAAAGCCCCGGTAAACTGGTTGTTCGAGAGGAGATCATTGATCGGGTCTGGAACGGCCGGTTTGTCTCGGATTCAACGATCAGTGCACGCATTGCGGCAGCCCGTCGCGCCGTTGGCGATGATGGCAAGTCACAACGGATCATCCGAACAATCGTTCGGCGCGGATTGCAGATGACTGCCGAGGTCAAAAGCGACGCTGGTTCAAACTCGGACGAGAACAGCCAGACCCAAAAATTGCGTTATGCCCAAGGCAACGATGGACGACCAATCCCCTACGCGCTCTCGGGCAGTGGTCACCCCGTTCTTCGCATCGGCTCGGTCATTCATGATCTGGAAGCCGAATGGCGCTTGTCCTCTGAACGCACCCGGTTGATGGATATGGCCAAGCAATTCCGCCTGCTGCGCTACAACAAGGATCACGGAGTAAGCTCCAACTCGGACCATCAAGCCGTCTTTGACCTCAGGATCCAGGAAATTCTGGCCGTGACCAATGCCGCCGGGTTCGAGCGTTTCTCGATCATCGGCGAGTTTGGGGGAACCTTCCCTGCCCTGCATTTTGCAGCGCGGCATCCGGATCGAGTTGATAAGCTGGTGATCGCTGGCGGCTGGGCCGAAGGGCGAGACCACCGGGGTGATACGAAACAACCCGATTCGATCCGAACACTCATTGCAGAAGGTTGGCAAACACCGGGCGGCGGATACGCAATCGGCTCAACGCTCAGTTACTTTCCCGACGGTCCGCTCGATGATGTTCGGCACATGGTGCAAGAGATGCAGGCGCTTTATTCGCGTGAGCAAAAGCTTTTGTATCGAGACATCGGAAACAGCACATCCGCCCTGCATTTGCTATCCGAGGTCACTTGCCCAACCCTGATCCTGCACGGACGCCACACCGAAGTTCACCCTCTGACCGAGGCACGAAAACTGGCTGCAGGTATTCCAAATGCCTCGCTTGTTATCCTTGAAACCGCCAATCAAATTCCGCTGCCCGGAAACCCCGCCTACGAGATCTACATGCAAAGCCTCATCGAATTTCTTGGAGCGACTTCGCAAAGCTGATCTGGCGCTGGACATTCTTTGGCGCAGCCCTCAGGTTTCACCGCATCCAAATCCACCCGAAGAGGCCGCCCATGTTCCAAAGTTTCGAAGTGACCGCCCGCCCGGAACAAGGCCCCCCGCGACTGGCGGCCCTGCGCGAAGAATTGGCGCGCGAAGGTTTGCAGGGTTTTTTGGTCCCCCGTGCAGATGCGCATCAGGGGGAATATGTGGCCCCTCGGGATGAACGTCTGTCCTGGCTCACCGGATTCACGGGGTCTGCCGGATTTTGTGCGGCACTCACGGATGTTGCGGGGGTCTTCATTGATGGACGTTATCGCACGCAGGTGAAAGCGCAGGTCGCTGAAGACTATACGCCGGTCCCGTGGCCCGATGTCAGCCTGAGCGCATGGTTGAAAGAACAGCTACCAAATGGCGGCAAGGTCGGGTTTGACCCATGGCTTCACGCGGCTGGCCAGATTTCATCTGCACAGAAAGAGCTTGAGGGCAGCGGGGTCGAGCTGCTGCGCAGCGATAACCTCGTAGATCGGGTTTGGGCAGATCAACCCGCCCCTCCCATGAACCCAGTCAGAGTGCATCCGATTGAATTTGCGGGTGAAAGCGCCGAAGACAAGATCAAACGCCTCGCCGCCGAATTGCAGAATGCGGGGCACGCGGCAGCGGTGATCACCCTCCCGGATTCGATCATGTGGCTGCTGAACATTCGGGGTTCGGACATCGCGTATAATCCGGTGGCGCATGGGTTCGCCATCTTGCACAGCGATGGCCGCCTTGACCTGTTCATGGCCGCCGCCAAACTGACCGGGTTGCAGGACCACCTGGGCGATCAGGTAACCCAACACGAACCCGATGCGTTTCTGGAAGCCGTTGGGGCACTTGAAGGCAAGGTGCAGGTCGATCCGGGCACCGTTCCGCACATCGTGGCTGATGCGCTGGGGGACAGGATGGCGGGCGGCGGTGATCCCTGCGCCCTGCCTAAGGCGCGCAAGAATCCGGCCGAAATCGCTGGCACGGCCGAGGCGCATCTGCGCGATGCGGTGGCCGTGGTCGAACTGCTCTGCTGGCTCGATGCGCAGGCACCCGGCACCCTGACCGAGACCCAAGTGGTCACCAAGCTGGAAGAAAGCCGCCGCCGCGACAACGCCCTGCAGGATATCTCGTTCGACACCATCGCAGGCACCGGCCCAAACGGGGCCATCATGCATTACCGCGTGACCGAGGAAACCGACAGCGCGCTGGAAAACGGTCACCTGCTGGTACTGGATAGCGGCGGGCAATATCTGGACGGCACAACCGACATCACCCGCACGATTGCAATCGGCGATGTGGGGGATGAGGAAAAGAAGTGTTTCACTCGCGTCCTCAAAGGCATGATCGCCATGTCCATGCTCCGCTGGCCCGTCGGCCTAGCCGGGCGCGACATCGAGTGTGTCGCGCGGTTGCCCCTGTGGCTGGCCGGGCAGGATTTCAACCACGGGGTCGGACATGGGGTCGGCACTTATCTCAGCGTCCACGAAGGCCCTCAGCGCCTGTCGCGGGTCAGCCACGTCCCGCTTGAGCCGGGCATGATCCTGTCGAACGAACCGGGTTATTACCGCGAGGGTGCCTTTGGCATCCGTCTGGAAAACCTCGTCGTCGTGGAAGACGCCCCCGCCCTGCCCGGCGGTGACGACGAACGTGCCATGCTGAACTGGCGCACGCTGACCTATGTACCGATTGACCGCCGCCTGATCGTGGTCGACATGCTGACACGCGAGGAACGCGCCTGGCTGAACGCCTATCATGGCGAGGTCACGGAAAAAATCCGGCCAAGGCTGGGCGACGCCGCCCAACTGTGGTTGGATGCCGCAACTGCGCCGGTTTGACACCGGGATGTTACATGGATTGGGCAGCGGAGAAGCCCCGAACCGACAAGGGAAGGAACAGGAATGACAGACACCATCACAATTCGCAAAGCGCCGGGTAAATGGAGCGTGCGTTCAGGCGGCGCAATTCTAGGTGAAACCACAGCTGCGATGGAATTGCTTGAGGGTGATAAAGACCCGGTCATCTATTTCCCGCGCACGGATATCGCTATGGCTTTTCTGGATCGCACCGACAAAGTTACCCAATGCGAAGGCAAGGGGGAGGCCACGCATTTCTCGATCGTGAACAAATCATCGGTCACTAAAAACGCGGCGTGGAGCTATGAGAACCCACTCGATACCATCGCCGAAATTAAGAACCATCTGGCGTTTTATCCCGAAGACTCGGTCAAAGTTGAACGAATTTAGGTTCAAAATTTGCCTTTACTTTACAATTGATGTGTTCGATGCCCACCAAAGCTGACTGTCCACTCCATCTTGGTGCCAAGATCAAGCGTACTCGAAGATAGCCAGAGCATCGATATTCTTGCTCGTGGAATGTTGGCGGCCGGTTCTACGATCTAGTAGGGAATGCTTTGGTCCGGATCTGGCCTCGAGGCTCCTGAGGTTTGATGATCCGTAACGAGCAACATAATGCTTGTATTGGTCCGCCGTAATTTGCGGCCCAGAGATCCGACACGCTGCAAAACGGGGAAAATGAATGAAAATCGCAACTGCTGCTTACAACCTGAATTGGCTCGACAGTTGGGCGCAATATGAAGACAAAGTTGAGGCGTGGGTTTCCGAAGCCGTAAGTCATGGTTCCAATCTTCTCGTGTTCCCCGAGTATGGTGCGATGGAGTTGTCGACACTCGATGGTCCCAAGGTGGCAGGTAATCTTGAACGTTCTATCCACGCCGTTTCCGACCGGATGGAAGATGTACAAGACATACATTCCCGCCTGGCGATGACGTACAATGCATACATTCTGGGTGCGTCAGCCCCGGTGATCGACGGATCAGGCCGTCCAGTGAACCGCGCAGTCCTCTACGCGCCTGATGGTCGCCGCGACCATCAGGACAAGCAGATCATGACACGGTTTGAACGCGAGGTCTGGGACATCGCCCCAGGTGGTCCGTTGAAACTGTTCGATACCGCTTTGGGTAAAATCGGCGTTCTGATCTGCTATGACAGTGAGTTCCCGCTCTTGGGTCGCGCGCTGAGCGAGGCCGATCTAATCCTCGTTCCATCCTGCACCGAAGCCCTGTCCGGTTATTGGCGCGTACGGATCGGCGCCATGTCCCGCGCTCTTGAGAATCAATGCGTTACGGTAATGTCATCATTGGTTGGCGGCAATGAATGGTCTGAAGCGGTAGACATGAATACCGGTATGGGCGGCGTGTTTGGCCCGCCCGATATCGGGTTCCCGCCGACGGGTGTGCTTGCCGAGGGCACTTTGAATACACCCGTCTGGACCTATGCCGAGGTTGACCTTTCCGCAATCGCAAACGTCCGTGCAGACGGGCGCGTGTTGAACCGCACCCATTGGGCCGAGCAAGATGCCCGAGTCGATTCAGTCACAATATCACCTCTTTAGGTGACTTCACCCTTGAAATAAGGCCGGAATAGGCTCATTTAAGCGCACGAACTGCAGATTCTGCAGGTGCAACGTAATGATGGAGACAACATGGCCAAGGAAGATACGCTCGAATTTCCCGGTGTCGTGAAGGAACTCCTGCCTAATGCGACGTTTCGGGTCGAGCTGGAAAACGGCCATGAGATCATCGCACATACGGCAGGCAAGATGCGCAAGAACCGCATCCGTGTTCTGGCCGGCGACAAAGTTCAGGTCGAAATGACCCCTTATGATCTGACCAAGGGTCGGATCAACTACCGCTTCAAGTAACGCCCGACACATGGCGTTTATCCTCGGATCGGGCAGCCCAAGGCGGCTGGACCTGCTGGCGCAGCTTGGCGTTCAGCCCGATGCGATCCGTGCGCCGGATATCGATGAAACGCCGCTGAAAGGCGAGCTGCCAGCCCCCTATTGCGGCCGCATCACACGGCAAAAAGTTCAGGCTGTTCAGGCAGATAGTGATGATATCACCCTATGCGCCGACACAACGGTCGCACTGGGCCGCCGTATTCTTGGCAAACCCGAAGATGCAGGACAGGCTGCCGAATTTCTGCACGCACTATCCGGCCGACGCCATCGGGTGATCACCTCGGTCGCGGTGCGGCGCGGCGACAAAATTCTCCAGCGCGACGTGGTTTCTCAGGTCAAGGTGAAGCGGCTGTCAGATACCGAAATCAATGCCTATCTTGCGACGGATGACTGGCAGGGCAAGGCCGGAGCCTATGCAATTCAGGGCCCTGCTGGTGCTTTCATCCCATGGATTTCAGGCTCGTTCACCGGTATCGTCGGCCTGCCTTTGTCCGAAACTGCCGCACTGCTGCAAGGCATCGGCTATCCCCTATATCGCGAGGCATCATGAAGGGCCGTACCATCATTCTGGATCACATTCAGGGACACGAAGCTGCAGCCCTGATGGTAGATGGCATCCTCGACGATTTCCTTATCGCCGCAGATGCTCCGGCACCCGGCACGATCTACCGTGCCCGTGCGGATCGCCCGGTCAAAGGTCAGGGCGGCATGTTTCTGACCACCCCCGATGGCCCGATGTTTCTGAGACAGGTCAAAGGGTTGGTCCCCGGCGCGCTGCTTTTGGTGCAGGTGACTGGGTATGCCGAGCCCGGCAAAGCCATCCCCGTCACAAACCGCATCCTGTTCAAAAGCCGCTATGCAATCGTGACACCCGACGCTCCCGGCTTGAACATCTCGCGCCGTATCCGGGATGAAGATGTACGCGACCAACTGCTTGAAATCGCTCATGAACAGATGGGCGACAGCCCGCACGGCCTGATCTTACGCTCATGCTGCCAAGGAGCCGAGCCAGGTGAGATCGCTGAGGATATCTCGGCCATGCTTGCGCTGGCCGAGCAGGTGCTAAGTGACTCAGGCACAGAACCCGAATTGCTCAGTGCGGGCGATGGCCCACATATCCTGGCTTGGCGCGATTGGACGGATCCGGCCGAGGTCGTGACCGCATCTGGTGGTTTCGAAGACCATGGCGTGCTGGACGCGCTTGACACCGCACAGGGGATTTCCGAAGCGCTGCCCGGTGGGGGACACCTCTATATCCAACCGACCCGCGCCCTGGTTGCGGTTGATGTAAACACCGGTGCCGACACGTCTCTGGCCGCTGGGACCAAGGCTAACTTCGCCTGCGCCAAAACCCTGCCGCGCGCCCTACGCGTACGCGGGTTAGGCGGTCAAATCACCCTGGACCTCGCACCGATGCCCAAGAAAGACCGGAGAGGTTTCGAATCTGCCTTACGGTCGGCTTTCAAGTCCGATCCTGACGAGACAATCCTGGCCGGTTGGACACCCCTGGGACATTTCGAACTTCAGCGCAAACGTGGTCGTATCCCATTGACGGAGATCCTGAAATGAGCTGCCCCATCTGCGGAGAAAACACGCTGCAAGCCTTTCGCCCATTCTGCTCGAAACGCTGCGCGGATATCGATTTGGCAAAGTGGCTGAACGGCTCCTATGCGGTGCCATCGCAACGTGAAGAAGACGCCGAGACGACTTCGGAACCAACCGAAAGCCCCACGCCACGCCCGCATTGAAAAAATGTCAAAAAGCCTCTGGACACTGCCTGTGGCAAGTCATAGAAGGCCTCCACCCAATGGCAAACGCCATTCCCGTGCCCGGGTAGCTCAGGGGTAGAGCAGTGGATTGAAAATCCTCGTGTCGGTGGTTCGATTCCGCCCCCGGGCACCACTTCTATATCTAATTCTATATCTAACCCATTGTTCACTCACAGTTTACTTGTGGAAACAGTGAGGGCGTAGTTCATGGCATAGGACAAATCAGTGTATTTTTCGTTCACCAAGAACGGCATCTATAATTTTGCCGCGGGCTTGTTTTTGCGTAGATCGTATTGTGCTGGAATTTAACTTTTCAAGCTGAGTAAACGTCCACACTGGATTTTGATCACGCACGCATCGGCTTTCGATCAAAATTCCCCGAAACCAGCCGATAATTGAAGTTTTAGCTGCTCAGAATTGGTCGCCATCTCAGACCCTAATCACTCGTTCAATAGCGCCGAAAGTTCATCCGCCCCTTTTTGCAGAATTCCAAGAAACGACATTAGACTGTTGACGTCATGACGTTGGGTTGGGGCGTGAACTGAGAGTGTGCCAACCAACCTGCCCTGCCCGTCCAGAACGGGCACAGCAAGTGCCGTCATTCCGGCCATAAATTCCTCATCATCCGTGGAAAAACGATTCACGGCGATGTTTTGGATCTCTGCTCGCAAGACTTTGGGATCAGTCAGAGAACGTTCAGTATTTGGTTGCAGGTTTCCTGCTGAAAGGACACCATCCAACGTTTTCTGCCGCAGTGTGGACAGGTACATCTTGCCACTTGCGGTACAGTGAAAAGGTACTTGTGTACCGACAGGCAGCTGAATTCTTAGCGGCCACTTCGTTTCCACCCGGTCTAGATAGATCATACCTTCTCGGTCAGGGATGGCGAGATTGCAGGTCTCACCAACTTCCTCTGCAACGCTGCGTAAGATTGCCAATCGGGCCGTACGCAGGTGCTCAGAAGACATGGTATTGACCGAAAGCAGTCGTAACCGGCGCCCTGGGCCATAAGAACGCCCATCAAGATCGCGTTGCAGGAAGCCTTCGGTTTCTGCGGTATGCAGGAGGCGGTGGACGGTCGGCTTGGCTAGGCCAAGTGCCTCAACCAAATCTGAGGGTTTGACCGCAACACCACGTCGCACCACCTCCTCGAGGATCAGAAGGAGGCGCAGGTTGGTCGGGATTTGAGTTTCTTTGTCTTGTGTTTCCGTCTCTGCCATCCCGCAACAGTCTAGCTATTTGGCAGCAGGATCAAGGCCAGATCGGGCACAAGCGACACTAATATCCAGACCGAAAGAAGCGCTACCAGATAGGGCACAGTATACCGAAGCAACCGGAAATAGGGCACACCTGTCACTCCCGAGGCCACATAGAGGTTCAGCCCATAGGGCGGCGTGATGAACCCGATGGATGCCCCCACAAGGAATATCACTGAGAAATGGATTGGATCGATCCCAACAGAGGCCGCAATCGGTGCAAGGATCGGAGCCAGGATTATCGTGACAGGCAGGCTTTCCAGCACCATGCCCGAGAAGAATACGATCACCATCGATGTGAACAACACCGCGTAGTACCCGCCCATCGAGGTTACAAAATCCCCGATGGTTTGCTGCGCCCCTAGCAGAGACAGGATCTGCTGCATCACCACCGAAATGGCGATCAATGGCGCAAGGATGCCGGTGATCTGGGCCGAGCGGATCACGATGGAGGGTATTTCAGGTATCGTAAAACCTTCGACGACGAACATCTCAGCAAAGCTCTTTTCGGTTGGCAGTATGTCGTTCCGCGCGCCCATGAACCGGTTGATCGGATAGCTGACCAACCCTGCGATTACGCAAAAGCCGACCGTCACGCCTGCTGCCTCGGTCGGGGAGAACTTGCCGGTGTAGATGCCCCACAGAACCAAGCCAATGGCGAAAAAACCAAGCCATGCTCCAAATGCGGTCTTCAGCACCCGGTTCAATTGCAGCGGTATCAGATGACCCCAACCGTTCATGCGACAGATGATCCAGCACGCAAATTGCATACCAAAGACCATCAGCGCACCCGGAAGGATACCCGCGACGAACAGCTCGGAAATCGGCAGGTTCATCAAGAAGCCATAGACGATGAAGATAATCGACGGAGGGATGATAATCCCCACCGTTCCGCCCGCGGCAGCGGTCGCCGCGCTGAAGCGTTCGTCATAACCACCTTTGACCATCTCGGGATGAAGCATCGACCCGATGGTTGCAGTCGTTGCGGAGTTCGAACCTGAGATTGCGGCGAAAAGTCCACAAGCGCCCAGAGACGCCATGGCCAACCCCCCGCGTATCCAGCCCAAACAGGCATAGGCAAAATCGCTGAGCCTCCGGGCAATGCCGGACTTGTTGATCAGATCTCCGGTCAGGATAAAGAGCGGCATCGCCAGTAGGGCAAAGCCTTTGTTGAACACATTCAACAGTTCGGCACCCATGTTATCCAGCGTCAAACCAAGGACGAACGAGCAACCGATCACCCAATATCCGATGACCAAAAAAACAGGTACGCCCAGCATGAACAGAAACGTGACCCCAAGCGAGATCAGTGTAACCAAAGTTCCATCTGCCATCAGTCTGCTCCGATCACGGCCTGCTTGATCAGCGGCTCGCCTGTTTTCCAGTTGTGCAGATCGTCAGCGAGGTTCTGAAACACGCGTCCGACCATCAGAAAGAAAGACAGCGGCGCGGCCAGAAGGAACCACCACTGCATGATATTGTCAGTACCGAGTACGATCTGGAAATTGGACGCCGAAAGCGCGACCAGTCGCGTCGTCGTCACGATGACGATAACCGCGAAGATGAACCACAGCACCGCATCGAGGATCAGGCAGGCCAGTTGCCCGCCGCGCGGCATGGCGGTGCGAAACTCGCTAAAGCTCAGATGTGTGCGCAGGCGGACATTGTAGGACGCTCCGAACCACGCCATCACCATGAACAAAAGGGGGGGAATGGTGGTTGACCACGGCTCTTGGTCGTTGAACACAAACCGGTCGATCACGCCCCAGAAGATGATCAACGCAATCGCGAGGTAGGAATACACCATCACCGACCGTTCCAGATGGCGTTCGACAAAGGGCACTGCCCGATAAATCAGCATGATCACGAACCCGCCAATTGCCGAGACTACTGCGCCCAACACCCAAGTGGCGTCGGATTCGAGTGCAGATTGAATCTCGAACGAATCCTGGCTGAGAAAGGCGCTGAAAATCGCGCCGATGTCTGCCCAAAACGACATGAACTCCGTCCTCCCAGTCGGTGTGTATTAGAACCGGCCCGCTTGGGGCCGGTTCGTCTTTAGTATCAGGCTTCGCCTTTCCACCAACGGCGCGGTTCAACGTTCTCCGGCAGGGTGTCTGCCGGGATCTCGCGCGCGATGTCGAAGATCTCCTGATAGGTATCGATGCCGCCTGCCCATTTGTTCAGACGTTCGCGCCACTGCGCCCAAGGCTCAGGGTTATAGTTCGGGGCGCACATTTCTTCGGCCAGCTTGATCTGATCGTCAGCCAGGAAGGCCGGACGTACTCCATTTTCGGCAAAGATAGTATCAGGCAGCTGCGGCTCCGAGAAACCGACCGTATTCAGCAATGCGGCTTCATTTGCACCCTGAATCAATGCCTGAGTGAAGTAGGAAGACTCCATCACAGCGTCCTGCAGCTCACCACCGAGGCTGTCGAAAACCTTTGCAGACATTGAGGTATGTTCTGTACCGCAGAAGAACTTCAGGTTGACCGACTGCGAAACAACGGGCGCCATATTGGCGTATGCAACGGCCGACGCCCATGTTTCGGCACCGTCGATTAGGCCAGTTTTTAGCGCATCCAGCGTTTCCTCCCATGCCACCGGCACCGGATTCAGGTTCAGTAACTGCATCGCAATCCGCCCCAGTTGCGTGCCTGTCACGCGGTTCTTGGTGCCAAACAGCTCTTCCAGCTTGGTCACGGTCGGTTTGTCGGCAAAGGTCGAACCCATCTGCAGCCCGCGCAATTCGCAGTGCGTGAACAGGAACTTCAGACCATGACGTTTCTCCAACGGATCACGCAGGATGCGCTGGCTCGCGGGGCTATAAAAGAAGTGATATTGCGCTGCCCGGCTAGGGAACATGTAAGCATAGTCCAGCACGTTCAGGTAGGGTGCGCCACCTGCCGAATTCTGGGTCGAGGCCGCGTAAATATCGACGATACCCTGTTGGGTTTTTTCCACGCAGCTCAGCTGACCACAGATCTGATTGTCGCCGATGAACTCGATCCGAATCTCACCATCAGTGCGTTCTTCCAGATCCCGAGCGAATTCGATCGCGCCGGCGCGCTCGATTAGCAGATTGCGGGTGTTGAAACCTGAAGCACCAAATTTCAACGTGTGCTTCGGCTCCTTAGAAAAGCGCTTTTCATAGGTCGATTCGGCCGCCTGCGCCAGATTCGCCAGGCTCATCGCGCCACCAAACCCGCCTGCCGCCAGCAGTGTCGAACTCATGCCATAACGCCCGGCTACGCGAAAAAAATCTCGCCGGGAAATGCCACTTAGTTTCTTACCGATCTCCATTGCTTACCTCCCTGATCGCAATTATTGAGACGTTTTGTATCAAAAAAGGCTAGTATAATTCTTGCATCTTGCATAGAGTTTTTTTCAGCGACGTTGGAAGGAGGCGGTCATGGAGGTGGATTATGCGGTTGTCGGCGCGGGGTCTTCGGGCTGTGTCATTGCTAATCGACTAAGTGCTGATCCCAATACATCGGTCGCGCTTCTTGAAGCCGGCGGCCGCGACACGAACCCGTGGATTCACATCCCCGTCGGTTATTTCAAAACGATGCATAACCCGTCAGTCGATTGGTGTTATCGGACCGAGCCCGACCCAGGCCTAAATGGCCGGTCCATCGACTGGCCGCGCGGTAAAGTGCTCGGCGGCTCCTCCTCGTTGAACGGGTTGCTTTATGTACGTGGCCAGAAAGAAGATTACGACCGCTGGCGGCAAATGGGCAATGAAGGTTGGGGGTGGGACGATGTCTTGCCCCTGTTCAAACGCTGTGAAGATCAAGAACGCGGTGAAGATGAGTTTCACGGTGTTGGTGGGCCTTTGTCGGTGTCAAACATGCGCATTCAACGCCCAATCTGCGACGCTTGGGTAGCGGCAGCACAGGCCGCAGGCTACCCGTACAACCCCGACTATAATGGCGCTGAACAAGAAGGCGTGGGTTATTTTCAATTAACCACCCGCAACGGCCGTCGCTGCAGCGCGGCTGTGGCATATCTCAAACCTATTCGAAATCGTCAGAATTTGAACATCATCACCAAAGCATTGGTGACACGCGTGGTTTTGGATGGGAAAAAGGCGACTGGGTTGGTTTACCGGGACAAGTCGGGGGTTGAGCAAACTCTGAAGGTCCGGCGTGAGATCATCCTGTCTGGCGGCGCGATCAATTCGCCCCAGATCCTGATGTTGTCGGGGATTGGAGACGCGGACCATCTCAAAGAAAATGGAATAGAACCGCTTCATGTCCTGCCTGGCGTCGGCAAGGGTTTGCAGGATCACTTGCAGGCACGACTTGTGTTCAAATGCAATGAACCAACACTGAATGATGAAGTCCGCAGCCTGCTCAATCAAGCCCGCATCGCGTTGAAATATGCGTTGTTCCGCGCAGGTCCAATGACCATGGCTGCCAGCCTAGCCACAGGATTCATGAAAACCCGGCCCGATGTTGAAACTCCGGACATTCAGTTCCACGTCCAACCCTGGTCAGCTGACAGCCCCGGTGAAGGTGTGCATCCGTTTTCTGCCTTCACTATGTCGGTCTGTCAGCTGCGCCCGGAAAGTCGAGGCGAGCTGCGCCTGAACGGTCCGGATCCGTCCAAGCATGTTAAAATCATTCCGAACTACCTTTCTACGGAAACAGATTGCCGAACCATCGTCGACGGTGTGAACATCGCGCGCAGAATTGCTAAACAAAATCCTCTCGCCTCGAAGATTTCAGAGGAGTTTCGACCGACGGCAGAGCTTAGCATCGACGATTACGAAGGCACACTGGATTGGGCCAGATCAAACACCACCTCAATCTATCACCCCACCGGCACCTGCGCGATGGGACAATCAGAGAAGTCTGTAGTGGACGCGAAACTGAAGGTCCACGGCATAGCAAACCTACGGGTGGCAGATTGTTCGATCATGCCGGAAATCGTCAGTGGCAACACCAATGCGCCTGCGATCATGATTGGCGAAAAGGCAAGCAATCTAATAATCTCGGATGCTTGACACATCGCGCCGCGATCTGAACGCCAATTAAAACTGCGAATACTACTGCCAACCATATTCCGGTGCGCACGCAGTACCGGGCTTGAATTGGTCCGCCCAACGTGGCTGTTCCAACACAGGAGACACGTGCTGGCTTCGGATATCACGTTGTTCTGTTCCGCTAATAACAGTTCGCAAGATTTGTGAGACATCCGAAAAGAAAGTTGAGCGACGGGTAATTTGGTATCTGCGGCACAAGGCTCTTCCAACACGCTCAGTCAGATTGGCTGCGAAAAATTGTATGATCGCTGCTAGTTAACGTTTTTGATGTCGGCATAAAGCCGGCGAAATTGCGTCAGTCGCTCGAAGAACGTTCTCTCTTCGGCTGGCTCGAACCTAACCGTCGCTGGCGGCTGAAACGCCAGATCGACTTGGGCAAGCGCACCATCACCGCAAGCTGCCAGCCGAGCCGCACCATATGCAGGACCAGCTTCGGCCCCTTCCGATCGCACGATTGGTTTATCGATCGCAGTTGCGATCAGCTTCAGGAAAAGATCTGATTGAGCACCCCCTCCGATTGCAGCCAGTTCAGGCGAATTGTCCATCGTGTCACCAATACTCTGTGCCGCATCAGCAAAGCAAAATGCTATTGCCTCCAAGACGGGCCGGCAGATGTCTGCGCGTGTCGTTGAGTCCTCGAGCCCAAAGAAACACGCGCGTATATTCGGGTCTCCGAGGGGGCTCCGTTCACCCGTCAGATATGGCAAAAAATCGGAACCCGATCACCGCTGACCGTTTCGGCAAGCGCAACAACTTCGGCTGCGGAGAGCCCCAATTGACCACCAATCCATGAGATCGGCCTAGCACCGTTTAGCATTGCTGCCATTTGATACCAGCGATCGGGCAGTGTGTGCGCAAAAGCGTGCACATAATGTTCGGGGTTGGGCTTGTACTTACGATCCGCCACGAACAACTGGCCCGACGTCCCAAGGGAGATGAAGCCCCGTCCCGGTTCCGTCGCACCAAGAGATATCGCCCCAATCGCCGCATCCCCTCCTCCGGCTATAACGGGCACGCAAGGCTTCAACCCGGTCGCTTCTGCAGCTTGTGACGTCACAGTCCCAACGAAACTGTGGCCGTCAAACACTTGCGGCAGCCAGTCGAGCGCCACACCAGTGGCTTCCGCGATCCCGTTATGCCATTTGCGCGATGCCTGATCGAGCCACATTGTTGCCGCGGCATCGGACGTATCAGTTGCCAGCTCACCATGCAGGCGTAGACCGATGTACTCCTTGGGTAGCAGGATATAGGCAAGCTGAGCATAGTGACTGGGATCATACCGTTTCAGCCATGCAATTTTGGGGGCGGTAAAACCGGGCAACGGAAGAACACCCGTGATATGACCAATCTGCGGCAGCGCTACACGCAGTTCATCGCATTTGATAGCGGCCCTGCTGCCATTCCAGAGTATTGCCGGGCGGATTGGGCACAGCTTACCGTCCAGCAAAACGGCCCCGTGCATCTGTCCGGACAAACCGATGGCCTTCGTCTCTGACAGTGGGATTTGCTCTGCAAGCTGCTTCAACGCGTCACGCGTCTCCTGCTACCAAAGGTCTGGGTGCTGCTCTGACCAACCGGGTTGTGGCGAGGACGTCTCGATCCCTGCAGAAGATATCGCAAGAATACGATCAGTATCCGCGCAGACAATCTTGACCGCCGACGTTCCGATATCAATCCCGAGATGCATTTTTAAACCTCGACCTGCACAAACGTCCGGAACTTGTCTGACTCTTGATTTTTTATCGCGCGTAAAGAATATGTAAAAATAGGATAAGATCAAGACGGCTATGATCCGCAGGCAGACTGGCATGACCAAGATTAAGAATATGGAAGAGTTCGCGGCCCTCAGCGGCATCTCGCGGCCCACGGTATCCAAATACTTCCACGATCCCGACAGCGTTCGCCCAACGACAAGGGCGCGTATCGAAGAGGCGCTCGAACGGTTTGACTATCGCCCGAATATCTATGCTGTGAACCAGAATCGGAAGCTGACCAAGAATATCGGCATCGTCGTGCCCTATCTGGCCGATCCGTTCTTTGCCGAAATCGCGCGCTATCTGGAGCAAAGCTGTATTGCGGCAGGCTATCGCCCTTCCCTCTTTAGCGCCCACGGAGAACAAAAGCTGGAAAACGAAATTCTGGATGGGCTGCAATCCATGAAGCCCGCCGGGGTTTTGTTGGCACCCCTGGGCCGGATTTCAGACCGATCGGCGATTGAGAAGTTCTGCGCCAACGTACCGACTGTTCTGTTTGACAGTAACCTTGATGGGCTGGGTGCCGCGTTTATCGGATCGGACAATTTCAGCTTTGTGTCTCAGACCGTTGAATACATGACCCGGACGGGCGAGCCTCCATCATTTTTTGAAATGCGCACACCCGCGAACCCAAACGCCAACAAACGAAGGAAGGCTTATGTCGCCATGATGGAGCGCCTCGGGTTCGAGCCGCATATCATCAAAGTCGACGGGAAAGGATGGGCTTTCGAAGAGATTGGGCACAGAGGCGCGCTGAAAGTTCTTGAAGAGCGTGAATTGAGAACGAACTCCGTTCTGTGCAGCAATGACCGGCTGGCTATTGGCTTTCTTGCGGCCTGCTATGAACAGGGGATTCGGGTCGGTCGGAAGGAGGGCTGCACGCTGCGCGTGGCCTCAAATGACGATCATCCGTTCGCAAAGTTTACCTGCCCTTCTCTCACAACAGCCGCACACGACTATGACAACGTGGCCAGCCGAAGCGTCGAGACTTTGTTCGAACTTATTGAAAACGGTGGGAAATTTGAAACACGAACTGAGACACTTTTCCCCGCTCGACTTGTTTTAAGGGACTCTGCGTAGGCTATAATCTTAACGCGCGTAAAGTTTTTATTGACTGCGCGACAACTTTCACTCTACGCTCCCTGCACGACATCCAAGCTCAGGGAGGACAGGGATGTATCTGAAGCACGCACTTCGCGCGGCGACTGCATTGACATTCGTCGCCACGGCAGCAGCCCACGCGCAATCCATCACGATCGCCACAGTGAATAATGGTGACATGATCCGGATGCAGGGCTACACCGACAAATTTACTGAAGCGACCGGCATTGATGTTGAGTGGGTGACGCTGGAGGAAAACGTGCTGCGTCAGCGCGTCACCACCGACATCACCACCAAAGGCGGTCAGTTCGATATCATGACCATTGGTATGTACGAGACACCGATCTGGGGGGCGAATGGTTGGTTGGTGCCGCTGGATGGTATGTCTGCTGAATATGATGTGGACGACATCTTGCCTGCCATGCGCAACGGGCTCAGCAATGACGGCACTCTCTATGCCGCCCCGTTCTATGGCGAAAGCTCGATGGTAATGTATCGTACCGACCTGATGGAAAAGGCCGGGCTTGAGATGCCCGACGCGCCTACATGGCAGTTCATCCGCGAAGCCGCTGCGGCGATGACTGACCGGGACAACGACATCAACGGTATCTGCCTGCGCGGTAAAGCTGGTTGGGGCGAAGGTGGTGCCTTCATCACAGTGACCGGGAATTCCTTTGGCGCCCGTTGGTTCGACGAAGATTGGAAGCCGCAGTTCGATCAGCCTCAGTGGAAAGAGGCTCTGACCTTCTTTGTCGATATGATGAACGAGTCAGGCCCTGCTGGGTATGCAACCAACGGCTTTAACGAAAACCTGTCGCTGTTCCAGCAGGGCAAGTGCGGCATGTGGATCGACGCCACTGTTGCGGCGTCCTTCGTGACGAACCCGGACGACTCGACCGTGGCCGATCAGGTTGGCTTTGCGCTGGCACCGAATTCAGAAGGTGTCGACAAACGCGCCAATTGGCTCTGGGCTTGGGCTCTGGCCATCCCTGCAGGTACGCAGCAAGAAGATGCAGCCAAGCAGTTCATCGAATGGGCCACATCCAAGGATTACATCGAACTGGTGGCCGAAAACGAAGGCTGGGCCAATGTGCCTCCGGGCGCGCGAACTTCGCTGTATGAGAACCCCGAATACCAGAAGGTTCCGTTCGCCCAGAAAACACTGGATTCGATCCTTGCAGCCGACCCGGATAACTGCTGCGCGCAACCGACGCCCTATGTTGGCATCCAGTTCGTCGCTATCCCGGAATTTGCAGGTATCGCCACGCAGGTAAGCCAGGAGTTCTCGGCAGTCTATGCCGGACAGCAATCAGTGGATGAAGCGCTGGCCAAGGCGCAGGCCTTCACCGCAGAAGAAATGGAAGCCGCAGGTTACTGAGGCATCCCTCCCCGCGGGCGGGCAGAGGTCTGCCCCCCGCTCCGCCCTTCCACAACTCGCGTTTTTCTCGCAGGCTGGGTTACGCCTGAACAGAGAGGGTTTGCGTTATGGCTACTCAACATTCCCGATCCGTTGCTCGCCTGATGATGGCACCTGCAGTGGTCCTGCTACTTGGCTGGATGCTCGTGCCGCTGACGATGACGCTGTATTTTTCCTTCAAGAAATACCTACCGCTGCGCGGTGGGGATCTAGGCTGGGTCGGGTTCGACAACTATGTCCGGTTCGTCTCGTCCAGCTCCTTCTGGCCCGCTGTGCAGGCAACGCTGGTGATCGTAGGCGGTGTGCTGGTGATCACAGTGGTGCTGGGCATCCTGCTGGCGATGCTGCTGGACCAGCCGATGTGGGGTCAGGGCGTTGTTCGCATCCTCGTAATCGCACCGTTCTTCGTCATGCCCACCGTGTCCGCGCTGGTCTGGAAGAACATGTTCATGGACCCAGTCAATGGCTTGCTGGCCCATCTGTGGCGCTTTTTCGGGGCCGAGCCGATCTCGTGGCTGTCCGAGGCGTCGATGACGTCGATCATCATGATCGTCTCATGGCAGTGGCTACCCTTCGCGACGCTGATCCTGCTGACCGCAATTCAGTCGCTGGACAGTGAGCAGCTGGAAGCAGCCGAAATGGATGGTGCCCCGGTGCTGAAGCGGTTCTATCACATCGTTCTGCCGCACCTCAGCCGCGCGATAACCATCGTGATCCTGATCCAGACGATCTTTCTTCTGTCGATCTTCGCCGAGATCTTCGTGACCACCGGCGGTGCATTCGGCACCCGCACCCTCACCTACCTGATCTTCCAGCGCGTGTTGGAAAGCCAGAATGTCGGCCTTGGATCAGCCGGAGGTGTCTACGCCATCATCCTTGCCAATATCGTTGCCATCTTTCTGATGCGCATCGTCGGCAAGAACCTGGACGCGTGAGGAGATAAGACCATGGCCCGCGCCGTTACACCCCGCCGCAAATCGCTGAACACTGCCCTCGCATGGGCTGTCGGTCTGCTGATCTTTTTCCCGATCCTCTGGACCATCCTGACCAGCTTCAAGACCGAGGCACAGGCCATTGCAAGCCCGCCGCTGTTCCTAAACTTCGACTGGACACTTGAGAACTACGCCATCGTGCAGGAGCGGTCCGACTATATGCGGTTCCTGTGGAATTCAGTCATCATCGCGGGCGGATCGACCCTGCTGGGGGTGATCATCGCTGTGCCTGCCGCATGGGCGATGGCCTTTGTGCCCTCCAAGCGCACCAAGGACATCCTGCTGTGGATGCTGTCGACCAAGATGCTGCCTGCAGTAGGCGTGCTGTACCCGATCTACCTGCTGTTCATCCGTCTTGGGCTGTTGGACACACGCGGAGGGCTGGTCGTCGTGCTGATGCTGATCAACCTGCCGATCATCGTCTGGATGCTTTACACCTATTTCCGCGAAATCCCCGGTGAGATTCTGGAAGCCGCGCGGATGGATGGGGCAACGCTGAAAGAGGAAATCCTCTATGTTCTGACGCCGATGGCCATCCCCGGCATCGCCTCAACTGTCTTGCTGAACTTCATCCTGGCGTGGAACGAAGCGTTCTGGACACTCAACCTCACCGCTGTCGATGCGGCCCCCCTGACGGCCTTTATCGCTAGCTACTCCAGCCCCGAGGGCCTGTTCTTCGCCAAGCTCAGCGCGGCATCGACCATGGCGATTGCACCAATCCTCATCCTTGGCTGGTTCAGCCAGAAACAACTTGTCCGCGGCCTGACTTTCGGCGCTGTGAAATAAGGAAGACGACTTATGGGACGTATTCAACTCAAGTCAGTGACCAAAAGCTTCGGCGACGTTGAGGTCATTCCACCGCTGGACTTGACCATAGGAGACGGAGAATTCACCGTCTTCGTCGGCCCCTCGGGTTGCGGCAAATCCACCCTGCTGCGGCTCATTGCAGGGCTGGAGGATATCACGTCGGGCTCCATCGACATTGATGGCGCGGATGCAACAGACGTGCCGCCCGCCAAACGTGGCCTGGCCATGGTGTTCCAGTCTTATGCTCTGTATCCGCATATGACGGTGCGCAAAAACATCGCGTTTCCTCTGCGCATGGCCAAGCTGGATCAGGCCGAAATCGACAAACGTGTCGAGGGTGCGGCAAGCGTCCTGAATCTGAGCGATTATCTGGATCGTCGCCCGGGGCAGCTGTCGGGTGGGCAGCGTCAGCGTGTCGCCATTGGTCGTGCAATTGTTCGTGAGCCCTCAGCATTCCTGTTCGACGAGCCCCTTTCGAACCTCGACGCAGCCTTGCGCGTTGGCATGCGGTTGGAGATCAGCGAACTTCACGAACGCCTGGCGACAACGATGATCTACGTGACCCACGATCAGGTTGAGGCAATGACCATGGCCGACAAAATCGTCGTGCTTCAGGCCGGTGTGATCGAACAGGTCGGCAGCCCTCTGGAGCTTTACCGTACGCCACGCAACCTGTTTGTTGCGGGATTCATCGGTTCGCCCAAGATGAACTTCATAGAAGGTGAAGAGGCCGCGATACACGGTGCCCAGACCATTGGCATCCGCCCTGAACACATCACCGTTTCCGAAACCGAAGGTGAATGGTCAGGAGTGGTCAGCGTCTCTGAGCACCTTGGCTCGGACACCTTCTTTCACGTCCACGAGACTGGCCTGGCTGAGACAATCACAGTCCGTGCAGATGGCGAAGTGGGCTTCCGCCACGGGGATCGCATTCACATGACACCGCGGGCTGACGTAATCCACCGGTTCGACGCGAAAGGCTTGCGGATCGAATGACACGCCTTGCGGGCAAAACCGCCCTGATCACCGGGGCCGCACGTGGCATCGGACTGGCCTTTGCCAAGGCCTATGTGAACGAAGGTGCGCGTGTCGCCATCGCAGACATCGACATCCAGCGCGCGAGAGACGCAGCTTCTGAGATCGGTGAGGCTGCTTTGGCCATCGAGATGGATGTGACCAACCAGCAGAGCATAGATGAGGCGGTAGCAAACACAGCTGACCATTTCGGTCTCATTGATATCTTGATAAACAACGCAGCCATCTTCACCGCCGCACCAGTCGTTGAGATCAAGCGCATGGATTATGACCGCGTCTTTGACATCAACGTTGCTGGTACCTTGTTCACCATGCAGGCTGTCGCGCGCCACATGATTGAAAATGGGACCAGAGGCCGGATCATCAATATGGCGTCGCAGGCCGGGCGAAGGGGTGAACCTTTGGTCGCTATCTACTGCGCCAGCAAGGCGGCAATCATTTCTCTGACTCAATCGGCGGGGCTGAACCTGATATCTCACGGTATCAACGTGAACGCGATTGCCCCCGGTGTCGTCGATGGCGAACACTGGGACGGCGTAGATGCGTTCTTTGCAAAACACGAAGGCAAACCCCCCGGCCAAAAGAAACGCGAAGTCGCCGCAACCGTCCCTTATGGTCGCATGGGCCGGGCAGATGACCTGACCGGGATGGCGGTATTCCTGGCTTCTGACGATGCCAATTACATCGTCGCACAAACCTACAATGTAGACGGCGGAAACTGGATGAGCTGATGGATCCTGCAGCGAATGCAAAAACTCCGGTGCGACTGCGACTCGACAGCCTTGCAGACCTGCCCGCTAACGTCAGGCACCCTGCCTATCGGCGGTCGGATCTGACGCCGGGCATCGTCCATATCGGGCTTGGCAATTTTCACCGTGCGCATCAAGCGTGGTACATTCACCAGTTAATGCAGCAAGGCCAAGCCCATGATTGGGCGATCATCGGGGCCGGCATGCGAAACTACGACGCGGAGATGAGAGAGCGTCTGCTGGCACAGGACTGTCTGACCACGTTGATTGAACTAGATCCCACAAGGACAACCGCCGAGGTCATTGGCCCGATGGTTGACTATTTACCGATTGAGGCAGGTAATGTTGCCTTAATCCGGAAGATGACCGACCCTGCCATTCGTATTGTTTCTCTCACAGTTACCGAAGGCGGGTACTATCTGATCTCCAACACCGGTGCGCTTAACACCGATCACCAAGATATCCGCTACGATGCCGCAAACCCCAACCTGCCTCGAACGGCCTTTGGCTCCATAGTCGCGGCACTCAAAGAGCGCCGAGCAAATGGCCTCAAACCCTTCACCGCGCTAAGCTGCGACAACCTTCAGGGCAACGGCACAATCCTGCGAAACTGCGTAGTTGGCTTGGCGCGCATGTCTGATCCTGATCTGGCCAACTGGATTGATCAAAACAGCGCGTTTCCCAACTCGATGGTAGATTGCATCGTGCCAGCAACGACTGACGAGTTGGTATCGCAATGCCAAATCCTTGGTGTGGATGACCGCGCTCCTGTCTCGCACGAGAACTTTCGTCAATGGGTGATCGAGGATGAATTCTGCGCCGGGCGACCACCCCTCGAGCAGGTCGGGGTAACGCTGACCCAGAATGTTCACAGCTATGAGTCAATGAAACTCCGCATTTTGAACGGAGGTCACCAGCTTCTCGCAAACGTTGGGGAAATTTTGAATGTCCCGACGATTTCATCCTGCATGCAGGATCCGGACATCCTGGCATTCTTCAGAACGGTTCAGATCGAAGAGATTCTGCCTCATGTCGAAGCTGTCCCCGAAACGACAGCGAAAGAGTACCTTGAGTTGGTTGAGAGGCGATTTGCAAACACAGCGATTCATGACACAACGCGCAGGGTCGCGTTCGACGGATCGGCGCGGCATCCAGGGTTTCTGCTACCATCGTTGCGCGATGCACTCGCATTGGGTGCTTCTGTCGACGGGCTCGCGCTGGCAGAGGCATTCTGGTGCCGGATGTGTGCGGGGATTCGTGAAGATGGCTCTCATATAGCCGCAAATGATCCTCAATGGGATAACCTTCAAAAAGCCGCATTGGTGTCCAAACATGATCCCAAACTCTGGCTCAACCAACGCCAGTATTATGGAGACGTTGGCAGCGCTACACACTTTTGCACGGCCTTCGCCTCCTATCTGACCGCGATCTGGCGGTATGGGAGCCGGGCGGTTATAGTTGAATACGTTACCAACGGTTCGAAATCGCGCTAGCAGCTTCTGTAAAGCATGATCGCTCGTGATTTCATTTTGCTGTATTCGAAAATCAGCACCGTAGCCTTGGATCGACGGCATCACAAGCTGATTGCCTCGCGGAGGTAGTTATGGACGAATGATTTTGCCCTTTTGCATGCTAAAAGAAGATCGTTCCCCTGGATCAGGCAGCAGGTGATCGCCGTGGCCATTGCGCAGCCTGTGCCGCGTATCGTTGCTACTTCTAACCTCGGTGCCGTCAGGATATTCTGCTCTTTAAGTGTGAACAGATGATCGACGGAGGTCTCACCCGATGCATGGCCTCCCTTGATCAACGCGGCCTGTGCTCCATGGGACAAAAACCAATCTGCCTGCGCCGCGATCTGGTCATCGGTCTCCGCCACAGGATATCCTGAAAGCGCAGCTGCTTCGAGTAGGTTCGGGGTGACAAGTTGGGCCTGCGACAGCAGCGTTCTGGGAAACTGCCCTGACATGAGTTGACGCCCCGAGCTGGATTTTAGCACTGGGTCCAGGACAATGGGGCACGATTGACTTTGGATGGCGTTGCCAACCGCATCAGCGATTTCTTCATTGCCAAGCATGCCGATCTTGATGGCAGTCGGAGCGGTTGTGGCCAATGCGGCTTTGATCTGGCTGGCGATCATTTCCGTCGATATGAGTTGGGTATTGAATACCATATCATCTGATTGAGCGGTCACCGCCGTGACAATGGGAAGGACCTGACAACCAAGTTTTTGGGCCACCCAGGCATCTCGGATCAGGCCTGCGCCCCCGCTACTGTCGGTTCCGCCGATTATCATGATCGGCTTCATTTACATGCCCTCGCAGCCAACAAAGCGAGGTTGGTTTCACCCTGCGCCTGCAAGCCTTTTGCCGCCCGCCAAGCTCGCAATCCGCTTTGGCAGCAAAAGACTACTCTTTGCCTTGAAGCCGGAAACTGATCGCGTAACTCGGCTTCGGAAATGCGCTCAGCTTCTGGGCGGATTTTCTTAGGTGCTTCGTGATGGCTCCTCAGTTCAATGATCAGGTCAGAACATTGCAACATCGGTTCTGCGATGAAGGGGATTGCAGTTTCGGGTTCTGGGTTACCCAGAAAGCTGAACCCACCAAAATGCATTCCAGAAAGATCTGCTGTTATCATCTGCCCTAATGCTGGCTGTGCACCCAAAAGGACTTTGATCGCGATCTGTGCCTGCAATGCGCCGATGACGCCTACCACGGGCCCCAGCACACCTGCAGTTGCGCAGGTCGCTCCGGTTGCGGGCAATTCAGGGAACACGGCACGTAGAGACGGTGCGCCCCCGCAAAACCCGCCGACATATCCGGTTTGCCCCAGAACGCTTGCTGAGACGAGCGGCGTATCTTCAGCCAGACAGGCATCTGACAAGATATATGAGGCCGCGAAACTGTCCGCCGCGTCGATCACTAGATCCGCCTTGGCTGCGATCTCTGGTGCTCTAGTTGGGCCGATCGACTCTACATTTGCTGAAACTTCCACCTGTGGATTGAGCGCGCGCAGAGCATCGCGCGCGGCAAGTGCTTTAGGCCTGCCGATATTCGGCATGCCATAAAGAGGTTGGCGGTGCAGGTTGCTTTCTTCGACCTCATCCGGATCTAAGATTGAAATCTTCCCAATGCCTGCACCGACTAAGTATTGCAGGACAGGGCAGCCTAACCCGCCAGCCCCGACGACCGCGACATGGGCTTTGCCCAATCTGGTCTGACCGGCCTCGCCGATTTCGGGCAACTGCATCTGGCGGGTATACCTGCTCATGTGTTGCACACCCGCAACCATTCGCGCGTGCGGGCTTCGGGGTCGGCGGCCTGTTGAATGTCTGTCACCACCGCGGCACTATCCGCACCGGCGGCAAAAACACCGGGCGCACGCTCTGGGGTCAGACCGCCAATTGCGACTAACGGGACGGTTCCGGCCCTTGTTTTCCATCGGGTCACACGGTCCAATCCCTGCGGCTTCCATTTCATTTTTTTCAGTAGAGTCGAATAGACCGGGCCAAGCGCCACATAGGCTGGATCGGAGGATAAGGCACGGTCAAGTTCGGCTTCGTCATGAGTTGAGAGTCCAATACGCACGCCCGCACGACGAAGGGCTGCAAAATCGGCAGTGTCCATATCCTCCTGCCCTAGATGGACAAAGTTACACTTGAGATCCAACGCCACCTGCCAGTAGTCATTCACCACAAGTTGGGCTTGATGGACGGCACAGATGTCGCGGGCTCGGGCGATCTGACAACGAACTTCGGGCTCTGGCATATCCTTGATGCGCAATTGCACAAGCTTCACGCCCTGAGGCACCAACAGTTCCAACCGCCCCACATGGCCCGTGATCAGATAGAACCGTTCCATCACATCAACTCCGCGAGGCCGAGTACGGGAGTGGAAGGCACGGCCACATCTCTCCGATCAATTGGATCAGAGGTAATACCCGCACGCCCGGCCTCGACCGCCAGCGCCATGGCTCGTGCCATGCCGACGGGATCGCCCGCCTTGGCCACCGCGGTATTGAGCAGGATCGCATCCATACCCAATTCCATGGCCTGTACCGCATCAGAGGGCCGTCCGATTCCGGCATCGACGATCAGAGGAACATCCGGAAAATGCGTACGCATCGTCCGCAAAGCATCAGGCGTGCGCAACCCTTGGCCTGAACCGATGGGCGCTCCCCAAGGCATTAGGACTTCGCATCCCGCTTCCAGCAGCTTCTCACCCACAATCAGGTCATCCGTCATGTATGGGAAAACTTTGAAACCATCGGTCGTCAGAATACGTGCGGCTTCGACCAAGGCGAAGACATCCGGCTGAAGATTATCCGCGTGGCCAATCACCTCCAGCTTGATCCAATCGGTTGCAAAAAGTTCACGAGCCATTTGTGCGGTTGTCACGGCCTCTTGCACCGAATGGCACCCGGCAGTGTTGGGCAGGATGTGGGCACCCGTTGCGCGTAGCATGTCCCAGAACCCTGCACCTGTCCCATCCGCTGTTTCGCGACGCAGGCTGACAGTGACCACCTCGCAACCACTGGCGCGGATCGCTTGGTGCAGAATTGCGGGAGATGGGTATTGCGCAGTGCCTAGAAACATAGGCACCGTAATATCGACATCGTAGATTTTCATGTCAGCCCCCTTGCATCGGGGCCAGAACTTCCAGCCGGTCGCCTATGTTCAACACGGTTACGCTGCGCGCAGACGCCGGTACAAACTGGCCATTTAGCGCCGTTGCGATGGAGGGACTGATAAAGCCAAGCTCGACAAGCGCCGCGTCCAGCGTTTCGGCAGATACTTCATGCGCTTTGGCATTCACTGTGATGTGCATGTTTTGTCTCCGGAATGAGATGTTGGACCACCCTGGCCGCCATTGCCGGGGCTAGAAGGAAGCCGTGACGATAAAGACCGTTCAGATGCAGAGTGTCGCCAAACTGAACAACGCGAGGAAGGTTGTCAGGAAAGGCCGGGCGTAACCCGCTACCGGTCTCTATGACGCTGGCTTCTGCGAAACCAGGGTGGATGGCAAAGGCCGCAGCAAGTAGTTCGGAAAGCGAACGTAGGGTTACCGGACGCTCGGACGAGCTTTCGATCATTGTGCCGCCGATCATAAAGTGGTTGTCCCCACGCGGGACGAGGTAGAGCGGAATGCGCGGATGCAATAGGCGGATGGTTCGGCTGATCGTGACCTCCGGGCAATGCAGTATCGCCATCTCACCGCGCACAGGGCGCAGATCGGACAGAGCGGCTTGAATACCTGTGCAATCCAGATCGACATGCCCCGGTGCTTTGGTTCCAAGAAGGATCTCAACACCCAGAGCTTGCGCTGCCTTGGCCAGATCCCGCAGGGCGCGTCGCGGATCCAGGTGGGCCTCGGATTCATAAAACAACCCGCGCGAAAACCGGCCTGCTAAAGACGGTTCCAAGGCGCTGATGTCAGCGACGTCCATCTCACGATACCCGAAGGTGCGCCGGGCAAAGCGCGTCAACTCTGCCCTGTCACGGGCCGGGGCGACCACCAACGTACCAAGACGGGTGACGGGTGTGATGTCCGCCCACCAATCAGCCGCCCCCGCACCAAGAGTGATTACTTCTTCCTCGGCATTTTCACGCTCGCACCACGGAGCCAACATGCCACCGGCGAACCGGGAAACGCTCCCATCTCCGATCTCAGTGCGGGCTTCGTACACGCGTACCCGGACCCCCGCCCGCGCAAGCTCCAAGGCCGAGGTGAGGCCGGCGAGACCGGCCCCTGCGATGGTAATCATTCGCTCGGTTCCTTGACGGGCATATAAAGATCGCCCCCCTCGCGGTATTTTGCAGCCATGGCCTCCATCCCCTCTCTTTGCGCTTCGGCACGGATGTCATGGGAAATCCGCATCGAGCAGAACTTAGGCCCGCACATGGAGCAGAAATGCGCTACTTTATGGGCCTGTTTGGGCAAGGTCTGGTCATGAAAATCGCGTGCAGTGTCAGGATCAAGCGACAGGTTGAACTGGTCCTCCCAGCGGAATTCGAACCGCGCCCGGCTTAGCGCATCATCGCGTCGCTGTGCGCCAGGCAGCCCTTTGGCCAGATCGGCGGCATGCGCGGCGATTTTGTATGTGATCACTCCAGTTTTGACGTCATCGCGGTCTGGTAGGCCCAGATGCTCTTTGGGCGTGACGTAGCATAGCATGGCGCAACCGAAC
Source organism: Ruegeria sp. CL5 (assembly GCF_056536485.1). Lineage (NCBI taxonomy): Bacteria > Pseudomonadati > Pseudomonadota > Alphaproteobacteria > Rhodobacterales > Roseobacteraceae > Ruegeria > Ruegeria sp. CL5. The sequence continues at coordinate 2,494 of NZ_JBQFPS010000013.1, read as the reverse complement.
CAACCGATCATCGCAGCGCCAATACCGCTCGTGATGTGATCATAACCCGGCGCGATATCGGTGGTAAGCGGCCCAAGCGTATAGAAAGGCGCTTCGTGGCAGCATTCCAACTGCTTATCCATGTTCTCCTTGATCTTGTGCATGGCCACATGGCCCGGCCCTTCGATCATCACCTGGCAGTCTTTGGCCCAGGCAATTTTCGTCAGCTCACCCAAGGTCTCTAGCTCAGCAAATTGCGCCTCATCATTGGCGTCGGCGATCGAGCCAGGGCGCAACCCGTCACCCAAGCTGAAGGCAACATCATACTGACGGCAGATGTCGCAAATCTCTTCGAAGTGTTCATAAAGAAACGACTCCTTGTGGTGATGCAGGCACCACTTGGCCATGATCGAGCCGCCGCGCGAGACAATGCCAGTCACACGGTTGACCGTCATGGGGACCATATGCAGGCGTACACCCGCGTGGATGGTGAAATAGTCCACGCCCTGTTCGGCCTGCTCGATCAGAGTATCGCGAAAGACTTCCCAGGTCAGATCCTCGGCAAAACCGTTCACCTTTTCCAGCGCCTGATACATCGGGACAGTCCCGATCGGCACTGGGGAATTGCGAATGATCCATTCGCGGGTGTTATGGATGTTGCGCCCGGTTGAGAGATCCATAACCGTATCGGCACCCCAGCGGATGGCCCAGACCATCTTGTCGACCTCTTCCTCCATACTGGAGGTCACGGCGGACGTTCCCATATTGGCATTCACCTTTACCAGAAAGTTTCGACCGATGATCATCGGTTCGGTTTCTGGGTGGTTGATATTGGCCGGGATGATCGCACGCCCTGCGGCAATTTCAGAGCGGACAAATTCCGGCGTCACATAGTCGGGGATATTGGCCCCAAAATCGTTCCCGTCCCGATGGCAAGGAGACGTTTCCCGCAACTGGTTTTCGCGGATCGCTGCAAACTCCATTTCCGGGGTGATGATCCCGGCCCGTGCGTAGGCCAACTGTGTCGGAGCCAACCCATCCTTACCACGCAGCGGTCGTGGCTTGATTGGAAATTCAGGTGTCAGCTTGTCCTTGTGAACAAAGCCGTTATCGGCATCAGTGATCTCGCGCCCTTCATATTTTTCGACATCCCCGCGCGCCTTGATCCATTCGGCGCGCACTGGTGCCAGACCCTGCCTAATGTCCGTCAGCACTTTCGGATCGGTGTAAGGGCCTGAACTGTCATAGACAGGTAGCGGAGCTTCACCGGCTGTCGGATGTGTCGAAATTTCGCGCATCGGTACGCGGATGTCGGAATGCAACTCGCCAGCGACGTAGATTTTGCGCGATGCGGGCATTTCATCGGTGGTAATTTTTGGGTTTGGTACGTTCACTTTGGCGCTCCTCAAGCTCAGGTCTCAAAAAGACACCAGAAGAGTTTGGGAGGAGGCAAAGGCAAAACGTGCCTTGTGTTCCGGTTGCGCAAGCCAGAATGGGCTGTGCGACCTTAGCTTCCTACGCCAGTGTCAACTGGGTCAGGTTCAAAGGGTCGCATCACCGGGTTTTCACCCAATCAGCCTCTCAGTCCCTTGGGCGGGACTCCCCTGCGTAGGTTTGCGATAGGATGGAACAGAGCGTTTGTAAAGCCTCAAGAGGCGACCGTTCGCGCAATGGTAGTGAAAGCGCACTCCGTCTACTGAACAACAGTTCGACTTTAGTGCCGCGAATGTCAGCAATCAACGGAGTTGCTTGTTAGGTCGCTCACGGGTCACGTATACGACCAAAATTGTGTAGGACTTTCTCGACGGGTTCTTCCAAAACATCCAAGATTTTGTCGCCCAATACTCTCCTGATCTGCTCAAGCGGGATTTCTTGGCCTAATTTGCGAAACATCTTGCACATTGCTTCCAACACCACCAAGTTCTCCCGCGGGGAAGTTAGGTGTAGATTGCGTGGGCTAAGAGCCTTTTGCGGCGCGTCTGCCAATCGATCAATATGGTCCAAATTGAGGGTCAGTTTGTGCCGTTTTCCGTCGGCGTCCCTGTAAACGTCAATGAGCGCGTCATTTTCGGCTACATCGATACCTGCTTCCTTCTGTTTGGCAGCGAAGGTCTTGTTGGCCTGAGTGGGCATTTTGATCTGCGTGTCCCAGCAAATGCGCCAGTTGTTGAAGATGCGACGAAATTTCACACGGGGGACTTTGGGGGCAGTGATTGCAAGCGCCGCTTTCGGATGGATTGGTCACCGGGCGGTTTTGCCTGCTGCGCGCCAATGCGCTACCAAAGCGTCGAGGACCAACCCGCCGTGCGAGCTGTGCATCTTGACCGTCGATTTACTTGAGGTCTTGCATCCCGGACAGTAACAGCCCTATCGGCCAGACGGGGTTTTCCATCTGGGGCTTTACTCGATCGATACTGGGGTTCCGGAGATCGATCCCTTGCTGAACCGCGGCGGTATTCAGTCTATGATGTGGACGATTTCACTGGTGCTGCTGGCTTTGGGGTTTGGCGGAGCG
>NZ_JBQFPS010000012.1:0-139578 GCF_056536485.1 Ruegeria sp. CL5 | reverse complement strand
TCACCGTCGAGCTGATCGCGCCGATCGCGATGGAAGACGGCCTGCGTTTCGCCATCCGCGAAGGCGGCCGCACCGTCGGCGCCGGCGTCGTGTCGAAAATCATCGAGTAATTCGCGCGAGCGAATGATCAGATGGAAAGGGCGTCCCTCGGGACGCCCTTTTTCGTTTTTGCCTAAGTCAACAGTAATGCTAACTTCTTTCGTATTGAGACATTGCAATTAGAAAGAGGTCATAAGATGCACTTTTCGGCGCGTTCAGTTTGTCTTGTCGCAGCAGTTGCTTTCTCACCTACTTCAGCATCGTCACAAGAAATTGCGGATAGGATCTATCTCGGAGGGCCCATTGTTACGATGGACGATACGGCTCCGTCTGCCGAAGCTGTCGCAGTCAAAGATGGGCGCATTCTTGCGGTTGGTCCGCTGTCTGAATTGTCGGCGCATCAGGGCGAGGAAACCGAAACCTATGATCTGGAAGGGCGCGCGATGCTTCCGGGTTTCGTTGATAGCCACGGGCATGTCGTCATGGGCGGTTTGCAGGCACTGTCAGCTAACCTTCTTGCGCCACCGGACGGAGATGTCATTGATATCGCCAGTCTGCAATCCACACTGACTGACTGGGCCGAAGAGAATGCGCAGGCCGTTGAACAGGTCCAAATGATCATCGGCTTCGGCTACGACAATGCTCAATTAAAGGAACTCCGTCACCCAACACGACAAGAGCTGGACATGGTGTCCGAGGACTTGCCCGTTGTCATTATTCATCAGTCCGGGCACCTAGGCGTGGCAAACTCGAAATCGCTGGAGTTGGCAGGCATCACGGCTGCTTCGGAGGCCCCTCCGGGTGGGGTCATTCAACGCGATGAAGCCGGTGAACCAAATGGAGTTCTGGAAGAATACGCGTTCTTCTCGGTTCTCGTGCCGATGCTGGGGAATTTGGGTGAGGAAGGTCTGGCAGCATTTGCCCGAGCTGGGACCGAACTCTGGGCAAAGTTTGGATATACGACAGGACAAGAAGGTCGATCTTCAGGTGAAATCGTCGAAGTTCTCAGGAAAGTTGCCGCAGAAGAAGGGCTTCCTATCGACGTTGTAGCGTTTCCGGATATTCTCGAGTCGAGGGAGTATATTGGAGCGAACACCTCGACGGATTATGACAACCGGGTTCGGGTAGGGGGCTGCAAATTGACAATTGACGGTTCGCCGCAGGGTTTCACGGCTTTGCGGGATCGACCCTACTATGATCCGGTTGGAAACTATGCCGCGGGGTACGCAGGGTATGCGGCCATTACGATGGAACAACTCCAGGACGCCGTGAACTGGTGTTACGAGAATGATTTCCAGATCCTTGTGCATTCCAACGGCGAAGGAGCATCTGACATGCTGATTGCTGCGCTCGAAGAGGCGCAGATCAAGTATGGCGACGCTGGCAACCGCCCCGTTCTGGTTCACGGTCAGTTCCTACGAGAGGATCAGGTCGCCAGTTTTAAACGCCTTGGTGTGTTTCCTTCGCTATTCCCGATGCATACATTTTACTGGGGTGATTGGCACCGAGATCATACTGTTGGGCCGGTCAATGCAGACAATATCTCTCCGACAGGATGGCTACGCGAACGTGACATGATGTTCGGCACGCATCACGATGCGCCGGTGGCCTTTCCAGACAGCATGCGTGTTCTTGCGGCTACGGTCACTCGTCGCACGCGCTCCGGAGATATCTTGGGACCGCATCAGCGGGTAGATGTCATGACCGCCTTGAAGGCCATGACTATTTGGCCCGCATGGCAGCACTTCGAAGAAGAAGAGAAGGGGTCCATCGAAGTTGGAAAGGTTGCGGATTTCGTGATCTTGTCAAACGATCCCACCTCAGTCGATCCAGAGACTCTAGCCGAGCTCAAAGTACTTGTAACCGTGAAGGGCGACGAGGTTGTCTATGAGGCTGAAGAAGGTGTCAGAGAAGGAATTTTGCGTTTTTCGCCATTTTCCAGTGACCCAGTCGTTGCGCATCTCTTTCTGCACGCGGTTTACCAGGGAATGAAGGTCGAAGATCCATGGCTAAACAATGGCGTTTCCGGAGGTGAATAAGAGTGCTTTCTTTGCTGCGTTTGCCTCTTGCCAAAATGCTCAGGTACCTATAGTACGCGCGAGTTCTCTATTGGAACATCAAGGCGGGGTGATTCCCGCCTTTTGGGTTCGATGAGGGTTGGCGATGCGCGTCTGTCCTCCTCTCAACCTCAACGCCTGATAAAAGGCTGTATCTATGCAAAGCCAAAATATCCGTATTCGGCTGAAGGCATTTGACTATCGCGTTCTGGATGCCAGCACGCAAGAGATCGTCAACACTGCCAAGCGGACCGGCGCGAACGTGCGCGGCCCGATCCCGCTGCCGAACAAGATCGAGAAGTTCACGGTTCTCCGTGGCCCTCACGTTGACAAGAAATCCCGCGACCAGTTCGAGATCCGCACCCACAAGCGTCTCTTGGACATCGTTGATCCGACCCCCCAGACCGTTGACGCGCTGATGAAGCTCGACCTCGCTGCTGGTGTGGACGTCGAGATCAAGCTGCAGTCGTAAGATCGGAGGGTATAAATTATGCGCTCTGGTATTATCGCAAAAAAAGTTGGCATGACCCGCCTGTTCATGGAAGACGGCAAGCAGATCCCTGTGACCGTTCTTCACCTGGACAACCTGCAGGTTGTTGCACAGCGCACCGCTGACAAAGACGGCTACACCGCCGTTCAGCTGGGCGCCGGTGCTGCGAAGGCAAAACGCACCTCGAAGGCCATGCGCGGTCACTATGCCGCTGCAAAGGTTGAGCCCAAGCGTAAGCTGGCCGAGTTCCGTGTCTCCGAAGATGGCCTGATCGATGTAGGCGCCGAGATTTCGGCAGAACACTTCCTGGAAGGTCAGAAAGTTGACGTTTCGGGTACGTCGATCGGTAAAGGCTTTGCCGGTGCGATGAAGCGTTGGAACTTTGGTGGTCTACGCGCCTCGCACGGTGTGTCGATCAGCCACCGTTCGCACGGTTCGACCGGTCAGTGTCAGGACCCGGGCAAGGTTTTCAAAGGCAAGAAGATGGCCGGTCACATGGGCGCTGCCCGTGTAACCACCCAGAACCTGGAAGTTGTCAAAACCGACGCCGACCGGAACCTGGTCTTCATCAAAGGCGCCGTTCCCGGACCGAAATCGGGCTGGGTTACCGTCAAGGACGCCGTCAAGAAGAAAGCACCTGAAGGTCTGCCGTTCCCGGCAGCCGTAAAAGGTGCTGCAACTGAAGCACCTGCGGAAGAAGCGCCCGCGGAAGGTGGTGAAGCATGAAACTTGATGTAATCAAACTGGACGGCGGCAAAGCCGGCAACATCGAGCTGGATGCAGACCTGTTCGGCCTCGAGCCGCGTGCGGACATCCTGCACCGTGTGGTCCGTTGGCAGCGCAACAACGCGCAAGCCGGCACCCACAAGGTGAAGACTCGTTCGGAAACCAGCTACTCGACCAAGAAGATCTATCGTCAGAAGGGCACCGGTGGCGCACGCCATGGTGACCGTAATGCGCCAATCTTCCGTGGTGGTGGTATCTACAAAGGCCCCGTGGTTCGTTCGCATGGTCACGACTTGCCCAAGAAGTTCCGCAAGCTTGGCCTGCGCCACGCTCTGTCGGCAAAAGCCAAGGCAGGTGAACTGGTCGTAATCGAGAACGCCGAAGCCGAAGGCAAGACCGCTGCTCTTGCCAAACAGGTTGCAAACCTGGGCTGGAAACGCGCTCTGGTCATCGACGGCGCGACCGTGAACGAAGGGTTCCTGAAAGCGTCCAAGAACATCGAAGGTTTGGATATCCTGCCGTCGATGGGCGCAAACGTTTATGACATCCTCAAGCGTGACACTCTGGTGCTCACCAAAGCGGCTGTCGAAGCACTGGAGGCTCGTCTGAAATGAGCGCGAAGGCAGAACACTACGACGTGATCCGCAAGCCGGTCATCACCGAAAAGTCGACCATGGCGTCCGAAAACGGCGCGGTTGTCTTTGAAGTGGCGATCGACAGCAACAAGCCGCAAATCAAAGAGGCCGTTGAGGCTCTGTTTGGCGTGAAGGTCAAAGCGGTAAACACCACCGTGACCAAAGGCAAGGTCAAGCGGTTCCGCGGCCAGCTGGGCCGTCGCAAAGACGTCAAAAAAGCATATGTGACCCTGGAAGAGGGTAACACCATCGACGTGTCCACCGGTCTCTGATCGAACCCGTCTTTGGAGAGATATGAAGGCCCCCGCGAAAGCGGGGGTTTTTTCTTTAGCAGCGACACAGAAAATTGAGCGCGGAACGATCGTGTTTTGAACAAATCGCTTGCTAAGTCGGGCCGGTAGTCTATCCGGTACCCAACAAACAAAAGATATGGCAGGCGTATGGCAAACTTTTCTCACTCGACCCGGGAAAATCCGGATGTGACCGCGGCGCGGGATTGGGTGTCTACACTTGCCAAATACCGCGAACCGAACCAGTGGCGCAGTTCCTTTGAGCTGGGTGTCAGCATCATCCCCTTCTTTGCGCTTTGGACGCTGTCCTGGATGTCACTTTCGCTCAGCTATTGGCTGGCGTTTGCGATTTCGGCCCTCAATGCAGCCTTCCTGCTGCGGCTGTTTGCGATCCAGCATGATTGCGGGCACGGGGCGTTCTTCAAAAACAGGGCGGTCAGCGACTGGGTTGGGCGGGTGATCGGGGTGTTTACGCTGACACCCTATGATGTCTGGCGTCGTACGCATTCCACGCATCACAACAGCTCGGGCAATCTGGACAAACGCGGCATGGGCGATGTCCATACGCTGACGGTGGCCGAGTATAAGGCGAAGACGCCAATGAACCGGTTCTGGTATCGTGTGTATCGCCATCCCATAACCCTGTTCGGTTTTGGCCCTGGTTATTTGTTCCTGTTTCAGAACCGTCTTCCGCTTGGGCTGACCGGCAGCTTCAGGTTCTGGGTCAGCGCGATGGGCACCAATGTGGTCATTCTGGCTGCTTTGCTGGCTGTTTATTATTTTGGCGGCCTGATGCCGGTCTTGTTGATTTTCCTGCCTTCGACCCTGATTGCCGCAACCGCAGGCGTATGGCTGTTCTACGTCCAGCACCAATTCGAGGACACGCACTGGAATCCCGACAAAGACTGGCAACTGCACGAGGCCGCCCTGCACGGAAGTTCCCACTACATCCTGCCCTCGGTGTTGCAGTGGTTCAGCGCCAATATCGGCATCCACCACGTGCACCATCTGTACAGCCGCATCCCGTTCTACCGCCTGACCGAAGTGCTGCGCGATCATGATGAATTGGCAAACAGCAACCAGATGACCATCCGAGAAAGCCTCGCCAACGCGCGCCTACATCTGTGGGACGAGCAAAGTCGTCGTCTTTTGTCCTTCGCCGAAGCCCGTGCGCTTTATGGGTGAATGGTAGGTTTCACGGCTAGTTGAGCCGTCGGAAAGACGTCGAGATAGCATATGTGACCTTGGAAGAGGGTAACACCCTCGACGTGTCCACCGGTCTCTGATCGAACCCGCCTTGGGAGAAAGACTAAGTCCCCTGCGAAAGCGGGTTTTTTGTGCCCCAATGTGAGGTGCTAGCCCATACACGCTATCAAAGATCCTTCAGTCTGGACTGGATTGATCCCGTTCTGCTTCGATGAATGCTTGCCAGCCATCCACATTACCAAACGCGCGCATTCTTTCGTGCAGCATAGGGCCATATATTGACCACATGCGCTTTCGTAAGTCCCGGCCTTTTTCCGTAACTTTCAGAACTTTTCCACGTCTATCACGATCAGATTCGATGAACTCCACCAATCCCTCTGCCAATAGCCGCTTGTTCAGATGGGATAGATTCGACTGTTCGAATATGGTATCCTGAGCAAGCTCATATGGACGCAACTGACCCCCGTGCCGTTCAAGCGACCAAAGCACATCATACCATTTCAAAGGTGGAAACCCGGCATCCTTTAGGGCCGCGCCGATGTCAGACTGGATGCGCCGGGTAGCTCGGTTCATAGCGACCCAGATTTCTGTCTCAAATTCCGTTGGCAGATCGTTCTTCACAACTTCGTGTTTGCCTTGTTTCTGATTGCAGTCTTGGTTTGACTTAATTAGATGAAAATTCATCTACATTCCAGTGCCCATCGGATGAAAGGAATACAACCATGACTTTTAAACCTGTGATTGCCGCCGCTGCCTTGACCGTTGCCGTGACACCGGCCCTTGCGCAAACCTACAAGACCGATCAGGGGCATACCGAGGTTCGGTTCGGTTGGAGCCACGCTGGTGTTTCGAACCAAACTGGCGAGTTTACCAAAGTAGACGGCACGCTGGACCTGAATGCCGACGATGTGGAGGCCTCGACGTTGAACGTGACGATTGACACCAACAGCCTGGCTTCGGGGTTTGGGCCTTTGGATGATCACCTTAGATCGGCTGATTTCTTCGAGGTTGAAACCTATCCCGAGATCACATTCGTCAGCACCGAAATCAAGCGCACCGGAGATAGCACGGCAGATGTGACCGGAGACCTGACCATCCACGGCGTGACCAAACCCGTGACCCTGAAAGCCACGCTGACCCATCAGGGCGAGCACCCACTGGGCAGCGCCATCGAATATTACGCAGGGGATTGGGTGGCCTTCACGGCAGAAGGCGAGATCGACCACACGGAGTTCGGCGTAGGGCCGTTCTCGACCGGTCCGATCAGCATTATGATTGCGACCGAGATGAAGGCGGACGGGTAAGCCTCGGCTAAACGGACCGTCGAAAAGACCTGAAGCCCCCGCTGAAAGTGGGGGTTTTTCTTTTGATCCGCACGGAAAGCCGCGCCAGCGACTGCCCGTGGGATGGCGCTTCAACGGTCGAGCTGTGCACTTTATGGTGCCAAACACATCCGAATTTACTGCGAGGCACAAACGTCCCCAAAGCGCCAGCCCGCCGGGACGGGCGGTCGCTGGCGCGGCGGCCTTCGGCCTTGTTCCGCGCTTAGAGACCAAGCGGAGGGACGTCAAAAGCAAATGTGACAATTGAAGGAAGGTAGCATTACCAACGAGAGCATAGGTCTCTGATTGGATCCACCTTTAGCGAGAAACAAGAGCCCCCACGTAAGTTGGGATCCCTTTAGTTGTTGCTGTCGAATACAAGAATCTTTGGGTCAACTAGCACGAAGAGGAATGTCAGACAGCACAACTTTCTCATGAGCATCCGGTAAGCCCAATTCTCCCAGTACACCTGCGAATGCACTGTAGCTGACGTATGGAAACTGAGTTGGCCCGACAATAATGCGATCCAGCAGCGACGGTATGTCCGCACCGTGCAATCCGTTGTCCGGTTCATTTGCCAGCCGAAGCTTATAAACCTTCTGTGGTACTCCGCCCAAAACCACTGTTTCTTCCGTCATCTCGGGACTTGTCCGCTCCGTTGGTCGATAGAACAAACGCCACTCCTGTTCCTCTTCGAACCCCGGGTGCTTTGTGGCAATTGCAAAACGAAAAAGCATGTTGTGAATGTAGGCAACTAGAGTTTCCTGTCCTAAGCCCTGCAAGTACTTTCTGTTGATTAGTATAGCGTTAGTGATTTGCGCGAGGTATTCGGTTAGTCCCTCGACTGAAAGATACAAGACTGGGATAGAATAGACCGCCAAGAGATCAGTTACCGCAGCCATTGGGGTGTTTTTGATAACCAGCGCCGTATCTCCATAGGCCCTCCACATCGAAAGCCTGGCGCGATGATCTTCCTCGGGATTATGAAGCGACACACACGCAATGTATGTCTCAAGTTGCCAGTCCCGTTCCCATCCCGAAAGTAGATTGTCAGATTTCTCAATTGTACCCGGGAAAATATCTTCGACGGCCTCGCGAAACCTATCGCCTTCAGGGCCAGAAAATACTGAACGGATCAACTGCAGTCCGTAGGAAATCTCGGAGAAATCATTCATCGCGGTAGCGTTTCTGAACCAAAGTTCTTGATTACGGAGCACCTTCATAGCCGTGTCAGCAGATGTGTAATAAACAAACCTTTTTTGTTCGGCCACGACAGACAAACTTGCTTCCATCAGACCAGGTCGAAAAATCTGATTGAACATTACTGTTTCGTTATCGAAATCCACCGCTTCCCTCGTTTTGGCTCGTCCAATTTTGGTAACCATTTACGTATTTTCGTCGATTTGGAAGGTGAGGCTGCTCTTTTTTGAAGTTGTTTGCTTCAATAACTCTAAATTAAAAGAAAAGGGGGCCTGAATCACAGAATGTAAGCTGAAAGACTTCGTTTGTTCTCCTTAAGTAATTACAAAATCTTGGTCCGCATGTTCTACATATGAAATCCGCACGGTCCCTATAGACACCCACCCCCAACCCTGCTAAACGCTCCCAATCTTGCGGCCTCGGATTCGTTCCGGGGCCTCTGATATTTGTAACCGGGGACCTTCGGGGCCCTATACCCTTGGCACCTACGGGGGCCTATCACATAGCAGGGAAGCCCCCTGCACTTGCTAAACGGAAGACAGAAAGCATGGCACTCAAGTCGTACAAGCCGACGACGCCGGGCCAGCGCGGGCTGGTGCTGATCGACCGTTCGGAGCTTTGGAAAGGACGTCCGGTCAAGTCTCTCACAGAGGGTTTGACCAAATCGGGCGGCCGGAACAACACCGGACGGATCACTTCACGCCGCCGCGGCGGTGGCGCAAAGCGTCTCTACCGGATCGTTGACTTCAAGCGGAACAAATTTGATGTCGCGGCAACCGTCGAGCGGATCGAATATGACCCGAACCGGACCGCATTCATCGCACTGGTAAAATACGAAGACGGCGAGCTGGCATATATCCTGGCTCCGCAGCGTCTGGCTGTTGGTGACAAAGTCGTGGCATCCGCCAAGGCGGACATCAAGCCGGGCAACGCAATGCCGTTCTCTGGCATGCCCATTGGTACCATCGTCCACAACATCGAGATGAAGCCTGGTAAAGGCGGTCAGATCGCACGTGCGGCCGGTACTTACGCTCAGTTCGTTGGTCGCGATGGCGGCTACGCTCAGATCCGTCTGAGCTCGGGTGAGCTTCGCATGGTCCGTCAGGAATGCATGGCCACCGTCGGTGCCGTGTCCAACCCCGACAACTCGAACCAGAACCTCGGTAAAGCCGGTCGTATGCGCCACAAAGGCGTTCGTCCGTCGGTTCGTGGTGTTGCAATGAACCCGATCGATCACCCGCACGGTGGTGGTGAAGGTCGTACCTCGGGTGGCCGTACGCCGGTTACTCCGTGGGGTAAGGACACCAAGGGTAAGCGTACCCGCAACAAGAACAAAGCGTCCCAGAAGCTGATCATCCGCTCGCGGCACGCCAAGAAGAAGGGACGTTAACTCATGTCTCGCTCTGTTTGGAAGGGTCCTTTCGTCGATGCTTACGTGCTGAAAAAAGCCGAAGCAGCGCGCGAGTCGGGCCGCAACGAAGTCATCAAGATTTGGTCGCGTCGTTCCACCATTCTGCCCCAGTTCGTGGGTCTGACCTTTGGTGTGTACAACGGCCATAAGCATATCCCCGTCAACGTCTCGGAAGACATGATCGGTCAGAAGTTTGGTGAATATTCGCCGACTCGTACCTATTACGGTCACGCCGCAGACAAAAAAGCGAAGCGGAAGTAAGTCATGGGCAAGGAAAAGAACCCCCGCCGCGTGGCCGAAAACGAAGCAATGGCGAAAACGCGCATGCTCCGTACCAGCCCGCAGAAACTGAACCTGGTTGCGCAGATGATCCGCGGCAAGAAAGTTGAGAAGGCTCTGACCGATCTGACTTTCTCGAACAAGCGTGTCGCGCAGGACGTCAAGAAGTGCCTGCAGTCTGCAATCGCCAACGCCGAGAACAACCACAACCTGGACGTTGACGAACTGATCGTCGCCGAAGCCTGGGTTGGCAAGAACCTGGTCATGAAGCGCGGTCGCCCGCGTGCCCGTGGCCGTTTCGGGAAAATCCTGAAGCCGTTCTCGGAGATCACCATCAAGGTGCGTCAAGTTGAGGAGCAAGCCTAATGGGTCATAAAGTCAATCCGATCGGCATGCGCCTTCAGGTCAACCGCACCTGGGACAGCCGTTGGTACGCAGATACCAAGGACTACGGTGATCTTCTGCTGGAAGATCTGAAAATCCGTGAGTTCATCAACAAAGAGTGCAAGCAGGCCGGTGTTGCCCGTGTGATCATTGAACGTCCGCACAAAAAGTGCCGCGTAACGATCCACACCGCACGTCCGGGTGTCATCATCGGCAAGAAAGGCGCGGACATTGAAGTTCTGCGCAAGAAAATCGCGCTGATGACCGACAGCGAACTGCACCTGAACATCGTCGAAGTGCGCAAGCCCGAGCTTGACGCGCAGCTGGTTGCCGAGTCCATCGCTCAGCAGCTGGAGCGCCGCGTCTCGTTCCGCCGCGCGATGAAGCGGTCGGTTCAGAACGCCATGCGCATGGGCGCCCTGGGTATCCGGGTGAACGTCGCTGGTCGTCTGGGCGGCGCTGAAATCGCACGGACCGAGTGGTATCGCGAAGGCCGCGTGCCTCTGCACACCCTGCGCGCCGACATCGATTACGCACATGCCGAAGCGATGACTCCTTACGGGATCATCGGGATCAAGGTCTGGATCTTCAAAGGTGAGATCATGGAGCACGATCCACAAGCACGTGACCGTAAAGCACAGGAACTCCAGGACGGCCCTGCACCTCGTGGTGCTGGTGGCGGTCGTCGCTAAGGAGGGAAAGATATGCTTCAACCAAAGCGTACTAAATTCCGCAAGATGCACAAAGGCCGGATCAAGGGTCTCGCCAAAGGCGGCTCTGATCTGAACTTTGGCACCTACGGCCTGAAAGCTCTTGAGCCTGAGCGTGTAACCGCACGCCAGATCGAAGCTGCACGTCGTGCCATGACGCGTCACATGAAGCGTCAGGGTCGTGTCTGGATCCGCATCTTCCCCGACACTCCGGTTACTGCAAAGCCGATCGAAGTTCGTATGGGTAAAGGTAAAGGTTCGGTCGACCGCTGGGCATGCAAGGTCAAGCCTGGCCGCGTGATGTTCGAGATCGACGGCGTCAATGACGACATCGCCCGCGAGGCCCTGCGCCTGGCTGCGATGAAGCTGCCGATCAAGACCCGCGTTGTGATCCGCGAAGACTGGTAAGCGATCCGGGGGCAACTCCGCTCGTGACAAGATCGACCCCCGTCGGGACACCGGCGGGGGATTTCTTTTGGCTTGACCGCTTTTGATGATGCAGGTCGCGAAAAAAGTCGACCTCAACCCGCGAGGCCCTTAGGCTGCCCAATAGGAATGAGGGGGGCATATGGTGCAGCTACGCAAAAAGATGTTCATCAAAGAAGTCATAACCACCGACCAGCTGGGCCAGCCATGTGAGCCGATCAGTCGGGTTGCCGCGTTAGCGGTGATACAGAACCCTCTGGCCGGACGCTTCTCGGATGATCTTTCCGAGCTGTTTGAGATCGGAGCCCTTCTGGGCCATGATCTTGCGGCTGATGCGCTCTCGCAAATGGACGATGCGCCGGTGTCATATGGCAAGGCAGCTATCGTAGGCATGAACGGCGACCTCGAGCAAGGCGGGGCGGTGATCCACCCCAAGCTCGGCGCACCCATGCGCGCGGCGGTCGGCGGTGGTGAGGCGGTGATCCCCTCGAACGCCAAGCTGGGCGCGCCGGGTTGCGCGATTGATCTGCCGCTGGGTCACAAGGACAATCCGTGGTCGTTCGATCATTTCGACACGATGACGCTGAACATCCCAGATGCGCCGAAACCGGATGAGATCGTGCTGTGCCTCGCCTATGCCGACGGAGGTCGCCCGATAGCGCGCTGTGGCAAAGGGCCCATCAAGTCCTAAGCGGCTGGTCTTGCCGAGAGGGCTGGGGTATGCCCGGCCCATGGCACAGATTGAATCACTCTTCGTCACCCGTCTCTATAGCGCAAACCTGTCCGAATTCGATCCTAGGATCGACGCGGAGGAATTGGAAAGTTCATGCCTTGTTATTGCTGAAGATGATGAGGCCGGGCAGGAATGGTGCGAAGAGAGTGGTTATCCTGGCTACACCAGCTATGCCTCCCTGACCGATCTGCCGTGGCGGTTTCCGATCTTCGCCGATTTGGTCAAAGTGCTGGATCAACATGTCGCTTCCTTTGCCAAGGACTTGGAGTTTGATCTGGATGACCGCGCACTCAAGCTTGAGGATCTGTGGATCAATATCCTTCCCGAAGGCGGGATGCATTCCAGCCACCTGCATCCGCACAGCGTGATCTCAGGCACGACCTATGTGTCCATGCCCGAAGGGGCCAGCGCGCTGAAACTGGAAGACCCGCGGTCGGGCCGCATGATGGCCGCACCGACGCGGCTGAAGGGCGGGCGCCGGGAATTGCAGCCTTTCATCTATATGAAGCCGCAGGTAGGTGACGTCCTGCTGTGGGAAAGCTGGCTGCGCCACGAGGTGCCGATGAACATGGCCGAGGACGAGCGGATTTCTGTCAGCTTCAACTATAAATGGGAGTGAAGCGTCTTGAAGCGCCAAGGTGAAAGCGCTCAGGTTGCTTTGTCGGAGGATATTATGACTAAAACAGCTCTCGTCACAGGCGCTTCATCCGGAATTGGCCGGGAATTGGCACGTTATCATGCGTCACAAGGCGGCAATCTGATCATCAGTGCGCGGCGCGGGGATGCGTTGGATGCCCTCAGATCAGAGCTTGAGGCTGCCCATGGTGTTACTGTCACTGCGATTCCGCTTGATCTGGGTGCTGTTGGAGGCGCGGAAAAACTTTATGAGGCCGTCAAGAGCGAAGACCTGACGGTCGACTATCTGATCAACAATGCCGGATTTGGGGGGCATGGGGCTTTTCTGGATCGCCGCCTTTCGGACGATCTGGATATGATCCGGCTGAACGTCGATGCCCTTGTCTCTCTGAGTCATATGTTTGGCACCGATATGATCAGAGGTGGTGGTGGGAAGATACTGAATGTCAGTTCGACTGCGGCGCATATGCCGGGCCCGCTGCAAGCGACCTATTTTGCCACCAAAGCCTATGTTTCAAGTTTCAGTCAGGCGCTCGCGGAAGAGCTGAAAGGTAAGGGCGTCACTGTGACCGCTTTGGAGCCGGGGTATGTCGCGACCGAGTTTGCTGCTGCGGCAAATCTTGAGGGCACGAAGCTTGTTGCCCAAAAAGGCGCGACCGCTGAGGCCGTGGCCAAAATCGGCTATGACGCCATGATCGACGGGAAGCTTACGGTGATCAACGACAAGCCGCTTGCATTCATGCTGGGCTGGGTCATGCCGTTTCTGCCGCATCGCGCGCGGCTGAACATGGTTCGGAAAATGCAGGAGAAGGGCACCTGAACACCCGTCCGCTTTTTTTCAGGATCAAGACTGGTCGCGGTTGTGATCTGACGGCCCGGGTTCTGAGGGCGGCAGGAATTGGGAAACGGGCAGATTCATCCGCCTGAAAACGGATTGAAACTTTCCCTTGCCACCCACCCCCCAAACCCTTATACGGCGGCATCCTGCGGTCTCCCGGCGTTGCCGGGCGATTCGTATGTCTATCATTCATCCACCAGGTCAAAGGTGACCCGTGTACGGGGCCTTCTGGTGTTTTGAGCAAAGGAAAAAGGCGATGAACGCCCAAGAACTGCGTGACAAGACCCCGGACCAGCTCCGCGAGGAACTGGCCAACCTGAAGAAAGAAAGCTTTAACCTGCGCTTTCAACAGGCAACCGGTCAGCTGGAAAACACAGCCGGTATCAAAGCGGCCCGCCGCAATGCTGCCCGTGTCAAAACCATCCTGAACGAAAAGGCCGCTGCTGCGGCATCCGAGGAGTAATCAGATGCCCAAGCGTATCCTGCAAGGCACCGTGACCAGCGACGCCAACGAACAGACCGTAACCGTATCCGTCGAGCGCCGCTTTACGCATCCGGTTCTGAAGAAAACCATCCGTAAGTCCAAGAAATACCGGGCTCACGATGAAAAGAACGCCTTCAAGGTCGGCGACACCGTACGCATTATCGAATGCGCGCCGAAATCGAAGACGAAACGTTGGGAGGTTCTGGAGGCGTAAGCCCCCAGGACTTTTCATTTGTCGAAACCCTGGGGGATTTAACGAGACCAGCCCCCACAGGTCGGGAGAAACCACATGATCCAGATGCAGACCAATCTGGATGTCGCTGACAACTCCGGCGCACGCCGAGTTCAGTGCATCAAGGTCCTGGGTGGTTCCAAGCGTAAATACGCCTCCGTCGGCGACATCATTGTCGTCTCGGTGAAGGAAGCCATCCCGCGCGGCCGCGTAAAGAAAGGGGACGTCCGCAAGGCCGTCGTCGTACGCACCGCCAAAGAAGTCCGTCGCGAAGACGGCACCGCGATCCGTTTCGATCGCAACGCCGCCGTCATCCTGAACAACAACAACGAGCCCGTCGGTACCCGTATCTTTGGCCCCGTTGTTCGCGAACTGCGCGGCAAGAACTTCATGAAAATCATCTCGCTGGCTCCGGAGGTGCTGTAATCATGGCTGCTAAACTCCGCAAAGGCGACAAGGTCGTCGTACTGGCCGGCAAGGACAAGGGCAAAGAGGGAACCATTTCCTCGGTTGACCCCAAAGCCGGTAAAGCTGTTGTCGATGGCATCAACATCGCCATCCGCCACACCCGCCAGACCCAGAACAGCCAGGGTGGCCGCCTGCCTCAGGCAAACCCGATCGAGCTGTCGAACCTGGCTCTGCTGGACAAGAACGGCAAAGCAACCCGCGTTGGCTTCCGCATGGAAGGTGACAAGAAGGTCCGCTTCGCCAAGACCACAGGGGACGTGATCGATGCTTGATACCGCAACCTACACCCCGCGTCTGAAAGCTCAGTACGCCGAAACCATCCGTGCCGCTCTGAAAGAAGAGTTCGGCTACAAGAACGACATGCAGCTGCCCAAGTTGGAAAAAATCGTTCTGAACATCGGTTGTGGTGCTGAGGCTGTCAAAGATTCGAAAAAAGCGAAAGCTGCTGTCGAGGATCTGACTGCGATTGCTGGCCAGAAGGCCGTTGCAACCAAGGCGAAGAAGTCGATCGCGGGATTCCGCGTCCGTGAAGACATGCCGCTGGGTGCGAAAGTGACCCTGCGCGGCGACCGGATGTACGAATTCCTGGATCGTCTGATCACCATCGCGATGCCTCGCGTTCGTGACTTCCGCGGTGTGAAGCCGTCTTTCGATGGTCGTGGCAACTTTGCCATGGGCATGAAAGAGCACATCGTGTTCCCGGAAATCGACTTCGACAAGGTCGACGAGGTCTGGGGCCTGGATATCGTAATTGCCACCACAGCGAAAACCGACGCTGAAGCAAAGGCATTGTTGAAAGCATTCAACATGCCGTTCAACGCGTAAGCGCCGGGAGGATTGAGACATGGCTAAAAAAGCAATGATCGAACGCGAGAAGAAGCGCGAACGCCTGGTGGCCAAATATGCCGCAAAGCGTGCCGAGCTGAAAGAAATCGCGAATGACGAGAGCAAGCCGATGGAAGAGCGCTTCAAAGCGCGTCTGAAACTGGCGAAACTGCCGCGCAACAGCTCGGCTACCCGTCTGCACAACCGTTGTCAGCTGACCGGTCGTCCTCACGCTTACTACCGTAAGCTGAAGGTCAGCCGTATCGCGCTGCGCGAGCTGGGTTCTGCTGGTCAGATCCCCGGCATGGTGAAATCGAGCTGGTAAGGGAGACATAGATATGAATGATCCTATCGGCGATATGCTCACCCGTATCCGCAACGCGCAAATGCGCGGCAAGTCCACCGTTTCCACCCCAGCTTCCAAGCTGCGCGGTTGGGTTCTGGACGTGCTGGCGGACGAAGGTTACATCCGTGGCTACGAAGCGACGACCGGTGAAAACGGTCATCCGGCCATCGAAATCAGCCTGAAATACTACGAAGGCACCCCTGTTATTCGCGAACTGAAGCGGGTCTCAAAACCCGGCCGTCGCGTGTACATGGGCGTCAATGACATCCCGCAGGTCCGTCAGGGTCTGGGCGTGTCGATTGTCAGCACTCCGAAAGGTGTGATGTCGGACGCAAACGCTCGCTCCAACAATGTTGGCGGCGAAGTGCTCTGCACCGTCTTCTAAGGAGGTCTGCAATGTCTCGTATTGGTAAAAAACCGGTCGAGCTGCCCAGCGGCGTTTCCGCCTCTGTGTCAGGTCAGACCATCGAAGTGAAAGGTCCGAAAGGCACCCGTAGCTTCACCGCAACCGATGACGTAACGCTGTCGGTCGAAGACAACTTTGTGCAGATCAACCCTCGTGGGATGTCCAAGCGCGCGCGCCAACAGTGGGGCATGAGCCGCACTATGGTTGCCAATCTTGTTGAAGGCGTGACAAACGGCTTCAAAAAAGAGCTGGAGATCCAGGGTGTTGGTTACCGGGCTCAGATGCAGGGCAACACCCTGAAGCTGAACCTGGGTTACAGCCACGATGTTGATTTCACTGCTCCGGAAGGTGTCACCATCACCGCGCCGAAGCAGACCGAGATCGTTGTGGAAGGTATCGACCAGCAGCAGGTGGGCGAAGTCGCGGCGAAAATCCGCGAATGGCGCCGTCCCGAGCCGTACAAAGGCAAGGGCATCCGCTACAAGGGCGAGTTCATCTTCCGCAAGGAAGGCAAGAAGAAGTAAGGACGCAAACAATGGCAAACAGCAAAAGAACCCTGTTTCTGAAGCGCCGCCTGCGCGTTCGGAACAAACTTCGCAAGGTCAACGCGGGTCGTCCGCGTCTGTCCGTACACCGTTCGAACAAGAACATCTCTGTTCAACTGATCGACGACGTACGTGGCGTGACCCTGGCATCTGCCTCGACCCTGGAAAAAGACCTGGGTGTTGTTGGCAAGAACAACGTCGAAGCGGCCACCAAAGTGGGCGCGGCCATCGCCGAGCGTGCCAAGAAGGTAGGCGTCGAAGAGGCCTATTTCGATCGTGGTGGCTTCCTGTTTCACGGCAAGGTGAAGGCAGTTGCCGACGCCGCGCGTGAAGGTGGTCTGAAGATCTAAGACCTGCGGGCGGGTTTCGATCCGCCCCGATGATCCGGGGGCCTCGGCAACAGTCGGGGCTCACTTGGATTGAAGAAAACGGCGCCGAGAGCGCCACATGAGAAAAGGGATGCCAAATGGCAGAACGTGAAAACCGTCGGGGCCGTGGCCGCGACCGTGAAGAAGCACCGGAATTTGCAGATCGCCTGGTCGCAATCAACCGCGTGTCGAAAACCGTAAAAGGTGGTAAGCGCTTTGGCTTCGCCGCTCTGGTGGTTGTCGGCGATCAGAAAGGCCGCGTCGGCTTTGGCAAAGGTAAAGCGAAAGAAGTACCCGAGGCCATCCGCAAGGCGACTGAGCAAGCCAAGCGTCAGATGATCCGCGTGCAACTGCGCGAAGGTCGTACCCTGCACCACGACATCGAGGGCCGTCACGGCGCCGGTAAAGTGGTTATGCGCACCGCACCTGAAGGTACCGGTATCATCGCCGGTGGTCCGATGCGTGCCGTGTTCGAAATGCTGGGCGTTAAGGACGTTGTGTCCAAGTCGCTGGGCTCGCAGAACCCGTACAACATGATCCGCGCCACCATCAACGGCCTGCAGAAAGAGCAGAGCCCGCGTTCGGTTGCCGCACGTCGTGGCAAAAAGGTTGCCGACATCCTGCCCAAGCGGGACGAAGCACCGGCTGCTGCTGAAGCAGAAGCATAAGGAGAGCGACCCATGGCAAAAACCATCGTCGTCAAGCAGATCGGCTCCCCGATCCGCCGCCCCGCCGAACAGCGCGCAACCCTGATCGGCTTGGGCCTGAACAAGATGCACAAAACCCGTGAGCTGGAGGACACTCCTTCGGTCCGCGGCATGGTCAACAAGATCCCGCATCTGGTTGAGATCATCGAAGAGCGCGGCTAAGCGCGAGCTCTTTGAAGAAATGGAAACGCCCTCGGCATAGTCGGGGGCGTTTTTCTTGTGGTGGAAACCACTGGAATCTTTGGCCAATTCGCACCCGAAGAAACATGCCCATTATGAGTTCTACTGTTGCTCGCTCACCAGAGCGTCCAATTCAAAGGCAGCAATGTTATTACCAATGCCTTTTAGGTCAAATGGCCCTGCCGGTTGTAATTCGTAGTCGATCTGCCATGCAGTCGCGTGCGAAATCAGAATCTGATCTTCTGCAGCTTGTTCGCAAAGCCTCGCAGCCAGATTGGGCGCGGGGCCGATAGCAGAATAGTCGCGCCGACCTTCAAACCCGATTTGACCCAAAGTCGCCGCACCGGTGCCAATCCCGATGCCGACCCCAAGATGATGTGCATCCGAACCGGCCTCAAATGGAACTATCGCCTTTTTGACGGCCGAGCGCAGATCCAATGCCAGAGCAACCGCTTTTTGCGCCGGGGTTTCCATCGCAACGGGTGCTCCGAACAACACCATTAGACCATCCCCCAGAAAGCGTTCCAGCGTTCCGCCGCTCGCTTCAATCAGCGGGCCGCAAGCGCCATGAAACGCGTTGAGCGCTTCGATGACCTGATCAGGCGTGGCGGCATTGGCGAAGGCGCTAAACCCTCGAAGGTCGATAAACAGCACGGTGATCTCAGCGCGTTGCGTGCGCAATATCTCGAGTTCATCCGGTGCGGCAACAATCATCTCGGCCACTTGGGCTGGTAAAAAACGCCGCAATCGATTTGCTCGGTCGATTTCTTCTACTTGCCTTTGCACTTTGCTTTCCGGCGCAGAATTCAGGTCAGCAAGCTCGGCCTTCTGATGTTCTACAGCCTCGTAAAGCTCTCCCAATTTAATACTTGTCTGATTTGCGTGCGCTGCAAGTTCACCAAATTCATCACGGTTAGCTATATTGATGCGTGTATTGAAGTCTCCAACGGCGAGTTGACTCAGCGCCAGCTTTATCCGGTCCAGAGAACTTGTGATAGAAGCCGAAATTGAAAGGCCCAGAACCAAAGCAAGAGCAACAGCAAAGCAAGATGCACCAAGTACCAAGCGCCGTGCGCGTTCGAACGCGTCGGCGTTCTCTTTGGCCCGCGCGCGCATTTCTTGCCCCAGATTAAATGAAATCTTGGAAACGATACGGTCAAATGCATCCAAAGTTTGTAGGAAGTCCGTATCATAGACAGCTCGGGCTCCTTTGATATCGCCTTCGGCGAACAGGTTACGCAATTGCGACGCAACTGGTTGGATATCTCTGTCTTTCGCGTAATATTCTTGCTCGTATTCTGGCGTAACAAAAAATGTGGCTCTGGTATCGATTCCGGTTTGATCTGCGGCAGCACGAAGCAAGAAAACTTCGTCATTGAACCTACTCGCGAGACTTTTGTTCTTTTCGCTGTCACCGTGGTTTAGAAACAGTTCCGCACCTGCGAGTCTGACGGCTTGGATGCTGCGTCCAATCGAACGCAATGTGTTGACCCTGATTTGATCATCTACCAAGTCAGACGCCCTTTTGTTGGCCTGGCGCAATTCTGAAACACCCGTGAGGGCCAGCGAAACCATCAGGCCCACGATTACCAAAAAAGCAAAGGGAAGCTTGATGCGAATTGGAAGCGCAATCCGGCTGACTGCTTCTCCAATCCATCGAAATGGGTCAAACTGCTTTAGCGGCGCTGCAAAATTCTTGAGGACCATTCCAGACCTCCTTGTCGTCGAAACGCGTGAGCATCGTGCAGACATTATGTTGGCAATTGTCCGAACTGCCAAATTGAGAGAGTATCGCTGTTGAAATCGGGCGCTCTGTTGACCGCGTAGCGTGAGATATTCGGCGTCATGCGGTTGATATTAGGCAGTTAACACAAACAGATTAGACAATATCCAAGACAGTGCGATGAATGACTAGTCTACTCTGCATGGGCGATTTGGTTCAGTTGCAACAACAGGTACGATACCCGCATTGCCATTACTCTATCGCATACCGGCTAGACCAAAACACGCGTTGTTAGCGGAAACGCCTGCGCCTATCTCACCCTTGTCCAATGAAGGAACAAATCAAGTGACATCGGGGAATACGCCCCGACATTCGAAAGGAATAATGATATGGCACATACAGCTACACTGACACATGGCGGCTTCAACCTGAGCGCCCGAATTGCTAATTTTATCGAGCGCGTAAAAGAAAACCGCGCCCGAGCGATGGAATACAACCGCACCTATACCGAGCTTCAGCGTCTGACCAACCGCGAACTGGATGATATCGGTATTCGTCGCTGCGATATCGCGGATATCGCGCGCGAGCATGCCTACTGCGGGTAACACCCCAACCACTCACCGTTGAAGAGGCGCCAATATGGCGCCTCTTTTGGTATTGGGGATGTGATTGAACAATACTTGCAACTGAGCGTGCAACGCTGTAGAGCGCTCCGGTGGATTTCCATCCACGAGAATCAAAACCAAGAAATGCCGTGGTTGGCCCATCACGCTTCGGGGGTCACATCCGGCTAAGGAGAAGCGATATGAAACTGCACGAATTGCGCGACAACCCAGGCGCCGCACCGAAACGCACCCGCGTCGGCCGTGGTCCCGGTTCCGGCAAAGGTAAAATGGGTGGCCGTGGTATCAAAGGCCAGAAATCCCGTTCGGGTGTGGCCATCAATGGCTACGAAGGCGGCCAGATGCCGCTGTACCAGCGCCTGCCCAAGCGTGGCTTCAACAAGCCGAACCGCAAGGAATTCGCCGTTATCAATCTGGGCCTGATCCAGAAATTCGTCGACGCCGGCAAGCTGGACGCCAAAGCTGCGATCACCGAGGACGCGCTGGTTGCATCCGGTCTGGTTCGTCGCAAGCTGGACGGTGTCCGCGTTCTGGCCAAAGGCGAGATCAGCGCCAAAGTGAACCTGGAAGTAACCGGTGCTTCGAAAGCTGCTGTTGAGGCGGTTGAAAAAGCGGGCGGTTCACTTACGGTCACAAAAGCGGCTGCGGCAGAGTAAGCGCTTGTGAGCGGGTCAAGACCCGCTTACATAGACCACAGAGTTTTCCAAGACGCCGCCCGAGCCGGAAAACGGTTCCGGGCGGTGTTTTCATAAGAGAGACCGATTTATGGTATCAGCAGCAGAAC
This sequence comes from Ruegeria sp. CL5, assembly GCF_056536485.1. NCBI lineage: Bacteria > Pseudomonadati > Pseudomonadota > Alphaproteobacteria > Rhodobacterales > Roseobacteraceae > Ruegeria > Ruegeria sp. CL5. The sequence goes on along the minus strand of NZ_JBQFPS010000012.1, from coordinate 118,505 downwards.
AAATGGCAGCCAACACAAGCTGGGCTGCCCTTGGTAAAGCCACCGATCTGCGCAACCGCATCCTGTTCACGCTTGCATTGCTGATCGTCTATCGCCTGGGCACCTTCATTCCGGTGCCTGGCATTGACGGTGCAGCCCTGCGCGAGTTCATGGAGCAGGCGGGGCAGGGCATCGGCGGCATGATTTCGATGTTCACCGGCGGGGCGCTGGGGCGGATGGGTATCTTTGCCCTCGGCATCATGCCCTACATTTCGGCCTCGATCATCGTACAGCTGCTGACATCGATGGTTCCCGCGCTTGAGCAACTCAAGAAAGAGGGTGAGCAGGGCCGCAAGAAGATCAACCAGTACACCCGTTTCGGCACCGTGGCTCTGGCCACCGTTCAGGCTTATGGTCTGGCCGTTTCGCTGGAATCGGGTGATCTGGCCACTGATCCGGGCCTGTTCTTCCGTATGTCGACCATGATCACTCTGGTCGGCGGTACCATGTTCCTGATGTGGCTGGGTGAGCAGATCACTGCACGCGGCATCGGCAATGGTATCTCTCTGATCATCTTCGTCGGCATTATCGCCGAGGTTCCGGCTGCTCTTGCGCAGTTCTTTGCCAGTGGCCGCAGCGGCGCGATCAGCCCTGCCGTGATCGTTGGTGTAATCATCATGGTCATCGCCGTGATCACATTCGTGGTGTTCATGGAGCGGGCCCTGCGCAAGATCCACATCCAATACCCGCGCCGTCAGGCCGGTATGAAAGTCTATGAAGGCGGCTCCAGCCATCTGCCAGTCAAAGTGAACCCGGCGGGTGTGATCCCGGCGATCTTTGCAAGCTCGCTGCTGCTGCTCCCGGTGACGATCTCGACTTTCTCGTCGGGCGCCACAAATGGCCCGGTCATGTCGTGGCTGCTGGCGAACTTCGGTCCAGGTCAGCCGCTGTACCTGCTGTTCTTCGCGTCGATGATCGTGTTCTTCGCCTATTTCTACACGTTCAACGTGTCGTTCAAGCCGGACGATGTGGCGGACAACCTGAAAAAGCAGAACGGTTTTGTACCGGGTATCCGTCCGGGCAAGAAAACCTCTGAGTATCTGGAATATGTGGTCAACCGCGTGCTGGTGCTGGGTTCGGCCTATCTGGCGGCGGTCTGTCTGTTGCCTGAAATTCTGCGGGGCCAGTTTGCCATCCCGTTCTATTTCGGCGGCACCTCGGTTCTGATTATCGTCTCTGTGACCATGGACACCATCCAACAGGTCCAGAGCCACCTGCTGGCGCATCAATACGAAGGGCTGATTGAAAAGTCCCAACTGCGCGGCAAAGGCAAGAAACGCGGCAGAAAGGGAGCTGCTCGTCGATGAACATCATTCTTCTCGGCCCCCCGGGGGCAGGCAAAGGAACGCAGGCGCGTCACCTGGTTGAAACCCGCGGTATGGTGCAGCTGAGCACCGGAGACATGCTGCGCGAGGCCAAAACCTCGGGCACGGAAATGGGCCAGAAGGTTGCTGCGATCATGGACTCGGGCAAGCTGGTCACCGACGAGATCGTGATCGGCCTGATCGAAGAGAAACTGACCACCGAAAAAGGTGCCGGTTTCATCTTTGACGGCTTCCCTCGGACGCTGGCACAGGCCGATGCGCTGTCGGCTCTGCTGACCAAGCTGGGCCAGTCGCTGCATACGGTGATCGAGATGCGCGTGGACGATGACGCGCTGGTGGACCGGATCACGGCGCGGTCAACCTGTGGCGGATGTGGTGAGGTCTACAACGACAACACCAAGCCGATTCCTGCGGATGGCAAATGCACCAATTGCGGCAAGGAAAATGACTTCGTCCGTCGTGCCGACGACAACGAAGACAGCCTGCGCACGCGCTTGATGGAATACTACAAGAAGACCTCTCCGCTGATTGGCTATTACTACGCCAAAGGCGATCTGCGCCCGGTGAATGGGCTGGCGGATATCAAGGAAGTCACCGCTTCTATTGAGGCGGTTCTTGGCTGATATTAATATGGGCTTGACGGCACCGCCAAAAGCCCATATCGACCCCCATCCCTAAGGGGAATCAAGATCGCATGGGGGATTCGTCCCCAATGCCCCGACCACCTCGAATAATACTGGACCCTCTGGCGTCACTGCCACGGTCAAGTGTTGTGAAAAAAGGTTCCGGAGTTACGGAACCGCAACAAAAAGGAAAGTGACACGTGGCACGTATTGCCGGCGTAAACATCCCGACTGCAAAGCGGGTACCAATCGCCCTCACATATATCACCGGTATCGGAAACACCTCGGCCAAAGCGATCTGCGAAGCCGTAGGCATTGAAGCGCACCGTCGCGTCAACGAACTGTCCGACGCCGAAGTTCTGGCCATCCGCGAGCACATCGATGCGAACTTCACCGTTGAAGGTGACCTGCGTCGTGAAGTTCAGATGAACGTCAAGCGTCTGATGGACCTGGGCTGCTATCGCGGTCTGCGTCACCGCCGCAACCTGCCGGTTCGCGGTCAGCGTACCCACACCAATGCTCGTACTCGCAAAGGCCCCGCAAAGGCCATTGCCGGTAAGAAGAAATAAGGGAGGGTCTGACCGATGGCACGCGATAAGACTCGCATCAAGCGCAAAGAGCGCAAGAACATCGCATCGGGCGTTGCCCATGTGAACTCGACCTTCAACAACACCAAGATCCTGATCTCGGACGTACAGGGCAACGCCATTTCGTGGTCGTCTGCCGGTACCATGGGCTTCAAAGGATCGCGGAAATCGACACCCTACGCCGCTCAGATGGCTGCAGAAGACGCAGGCAAAAAGGCGCAGGACCATGGCGTCAAGACGCTGGAAGTCGAAGTTCAGGGCCCCGGTTCGGGCCGTGAATCGGCTCTGCGCGCGCTGGCAGCGGTGGGCTTCAACATTACGTCGATCCGCGACGTGACACCGATCGCTCACAACGGCTGCCGTCCGCCGAAGCGTCGTCGCGTCTAAGCGATTTTGAATTAGGCTGGGGCACGTGTTTTGCACGGCCCCAGCACGTCATTTTGAACCTCGGGCGTCTGCACCTTGTTGGTCATGGGGCGCGGACAGGAATGGAGGGATTACATGATCCATAAGAATTGGGCAGAATTGATCAAGCCGACCCAGCTTGACGGCAAGCCGGGCAACGATCCGGCACGTCAGGCAACCCTGGTTGCCGAGCCGCTGGAGCGTGGCTTTGGTCTGACTCTGGGTAACGCGCTGCGTCGCGTTCTGATGAGCTCGCTGCAAGGCGCGGCCATCACCAGCGTTCAGATCGATAACGTCCTGCACGAGTTCTCCTCGGTCGCGGGCGTACGTGAAGACGTCACCGACATCATCCTGAACCTCAAAGGCGTTTCACTGCGCATGGAAGTCGAAGGGCCCAAGCGCCTGTCGATCAATGCCAAAGGCCCCGCAGTTGTCACCGCTGGCGACATCAGCGAAAGCGCTGGCATCGAGGTTCTGAACCGCGATCACGTCATCTGCCACCTGGACGATGGCGCGGACCTGTTCATGGAACTGACCGTCAACACCGGCAAAGGTTACGTCTCGGCTGAGAAGAACAAACCCGAAGACGCGCCCATCGGCCTGATCCCGATCGACGCGATCTATTCGCCGGTCAAAAAGGTTGCCTATGATGTTCAGCCGACCCGTGAAGGTCAGGTTCTGGACTATGACAAGCTGACCCTGAAAATCGACACCGACGGTTCGATCACGCCGGAAGACGCGCTGGCATTTGCCGCTCGCATTCTGCAGGATCAGCTGTCAATCTTCGTCAACTTCGACGAGCCGGAATCGGCTGGCCGCCAGGACGAAGACGATGGTCTGGAGTTCAACCCGCTGCTGCTGAAGAAAGTGGACGAGCTGGAACTGTCGGTCCGTTCGGCAAACTGCCTGAAGAACGACAACATCGTTTACATCGGCGATCTGATCCAGAAGACCGAAGCCGAGATGCTGCGCACTCCGAACTTCGGCCGCAAGTCGCTGAACGAGATCAAGGAAGTGCTGTCCGGTATGGGTCTGCACCTCGGCATGGATGTCGAGGACTGGCCGCCCGACAACATCGAAGATCTGGCCAAGAAATTTGAAGACGCGTTCTAAGCGCGTCTTCACAAATGCCCGGGCTGCCGGGGACCATATGGGCACTTCCGCCCCAAGGAGAGCCGGTGACACGCATCGCCGGCCAGACAAAGCAAAACGCGAAAGAAGGAACTAGAAAATGCGTCACGCACGTGGTTATCGCCGCCTGAACCGTACTCATGAGCACCGCAAGGCTCTGTTTGCAAACATGGCTGGCTCGCTCATCGAGCATGAGCAAATCAAAACAACTCTGCCGAAGGCAAAAGAACTGCGCCCGATCATCGAAAAGCTGGTCACTCTGGGCAAGCGCGGTGATCTTCACGCCCGTCGTCAGGCCGCTTCGCAGCTGAAAGAAGACAAAGACGTCGCAAAGCTGTTCGAGGTTCTTGGCCCCCGCTATGCCGAACGTCAGGGCGGTTATGTCCGCATCTTGAAAGCGGGTTTCCGCTATGGCGACATGGCTCCGATGGCGATCATCGAATTCGTTGATCGTGACGTCGACGCTAAAGGCGCGGCTGACAAAGCCCGCGTTGCTGCTGAAGAGGCTGCAGACGAATAATAAATTCTGACCATTTGGTCGGAAATAAACCTCCGCTCGGGCAACCGTGCGGAGGTTTTTCTGTTTTGAGGTTCAGATACGGGAATTGTCGGCCACGCCTATGCCTGCAGTGTGTCGACTAAGCTAGTCGCGGTCGCACAGTTCATCGGCTCTTGCATTCATGGCGCGGGCTTCGCATATCTTCGATCATTCCTGATTGGAGGTCACATGATCCGCAGTATTCTAGTGATAAGCCTGATGGTGGTGGCTGCGACTGCCTCAGCTGAAACGCGAGTGCCCCAATCACAGGCCGAGATTGGACTGGGTTTTGCCCCGGTAGTTCGGAAAGCTGCCCCGGCAGTGGTAAATATCTATGCCAAGATCATACGGGAAGGTCGAACCAATTCGCTGTTCTCAGACCCGTTCTTTCAGGACTTCTTTGGTCGGGGGTTTGGGGAGCCCCGTCAACGTATTCAGAACTCGCTCGGATCGGGCGTCGTTTTGTCGGAAGACGGCTATGTCGTGTCCAATTATCACGTGGTTGGGACAGCCACAGAGATACGGGTGGTGACCACGGACCGTCGTGAGTATTCGGCCAAGGTTGTGCTGGGCGATAAGGAAAGCGATATTGCCATCCTGCGGTTGGAGGAGGCGGGCGAGCTACCTTTTCTGCATCTGCGCGACTCCGATCATGTAGAAGTAGGTGAACTGGCTCTTGCGATCGGGAACCCGTTTGGGGTAGGGCAAACTGTGTCTTCAGGGATAATCTCGGGATTGGCGCGGACCGGTACAGCCACCGGTAATGCACGTGGATATTTCATCCAAACCGATGCGGCGATCAATCCCGGTAATTCCGGTGGTGCACTGATCGATGTGAATGGGGATTTGATCGGCATCAATACTTCGATTCTGACCCGGTCGGGAGGGTCAAACGGTATTGGATTTGCAATTCCGGCGAATTTGGTGGCGGAATTTCTACGTCAGGCGCGGGCAGGGAATGAAAGCTTCGTCAGCCCTTGGGCCGGTATGGCCGGTCAGCACATGAGCGCGGATATTGCCGAGTCTTTAGGATTGGTCATCCCGATGGGCGTTGTGGTGTCGGACCTTCATGCGCTTAGTCCGCTGGCCGAAGCGGGCTTGCGGGTAGGCGATGTAGTCACGCATGTGGATGGGGATGAGGTGAATTCTCCAGCCGAGATGAAGTTTCGCATGGTGGTTGCCGGGGTGGGCGGCAAATCCGTGCTGACACGGCTACGGGGTGAGGAGCGTGCTGATATCGAAGTTGCATTGATCCGAGCGCCCGAAACGCCTGCCGCGAACGAGACGATTTTGGGCGAGGATACCGCGCTGCCGGGGCTTATAGTCTCCGGGGTCAATCCGGCGGTCATTGTGCGCCTCGGATTGAAGCTGTCTCAAACAGGTGTTGTTGTCGTCGATCCCGGACAATACGGCGCGCGGGCGGGCTTGCGTGCAGGGGATGTGCTTGAGGTTATAAACGGCGGCAAGATTGACGTGCCAGAAGATGTTGTTCAGGTTCTGACCGACCCGGGTCGCCGGGTTCAGGTTCAAATTGAACGCGGTGGGCGGACAATCTCATTGCGGTTCCGGATGTGATCCGTGAATGATCTGTTTGATACAGGGTCGAGCGAACCCACGGCTTCGCCGCACAGACCGCTAGCAGATCGGTTGCGTCCGCAATCCTTATCCGAGGTGATCGGGCAGGAACAAGTGTTGGGCCAGGATGCTCCGTTGGGAGTGATGCTGGCTTCTGGAAGCCTGTCGAGCCTGATCTTTTGGGGGCCTCCGGGCGTAGGTAAGACGACAATTGCCCGGTTGCTCGCGCAGGAAACTGATCTGCATTTCGTACAGATCAGTGCTATCTTTACCGGTGTTCCGGATCTGAAGAAGGTGTTCGAAGCCGCCAAGATCCGCCGTCAGAACGGGCAGGGCACTTTGCTGTTCGTTGACGAAATCCATCGCTTCAACAAAGCCCAACAGGACGGGTTTCTGCCGCATATGGAAGACGGCACGATCCTTCTGGTCGGCGCGACCACCGAAAACCCGTCCTTCGAATTGAACGCAGCGGTGCTCAGCCGATCTCAGGTGCTGGTGCTGGAACGTCTCAGCCTCGCTGATCTTGAACGCTTGACCCAACGGGCCGAGAAAGAGCTGGACCGTGCCTTGCCCCTAACCCCTTCGGCGCGCGAAGCGCTGCAGGAAATGGCGGATGGCGACGGGCGCGCGCTGTTGAACCTGATCGAACAGGTTGCCGCCTGGACCGTGGAAACCGCTCTGGATCCTGATGCGCTGTCGACGCGTCTGATGCGACGGGCAGCGAAATACGATAAATCAGGGGACGAGCACTACAACCTTATTTCGGCCCTGCACAAATCGGTGCGCGGCTCGGATCCCGACGCGGCGCTCTATTGGTTCGCGCGGATGCTGACAGGGGGTGAAGACCCGCGCTATCTGGCACGCCGGATCACGCGGATGGCGGTCGAGGATATCGGGCTGGCCGATCCGCAGGCGCAATCAATCTGTCTTCATAGCTGGGAAACCTACGAACGGCTGGGCTCGCCCGAGGGCGAATTGGCACTGGCACAAGCGTTGGTGTATCTGGCGCTCGCTCCAAAATCGAACGGGGCTTATGTGGGGTACAAGGCAGCGATGCGGTTGGCAAAACAATCGGGCAGTGAACCGCCGCCCAAACATATTCTTAACGCACCGACATCGCTGATGAAGGATCAGGGATATGGGGCAGGTTACGCCTATGACCACGATGCCGAAGATGGGTTCTCGGGTCAGAACTATTTCCCGGATGATATGAAGCGCCCGGTTCTCTATCAGCCGGTCGAGCGCGGTTTTGAGCGAGAACTAAAAAAACGGTTGGAGTACTTTGCCAAACTGAGAACGCAGCGCAATCCGGGCTAGGCTTGACTCTGCACCCGATGCGCGCGACAGACGCGCATGATTTCTAAGGCACTGAAACAAGCACAATCCGGGCGGATCAGCCGCGCGGAAAAAGGGGCAATGGCATGAGCGGCGTACAGGTGATCACCGTAGCTGAGGGCGATGGCGAACAGCGGTTGGATCGTTGGCTGCGCCGGCTGTTTCCCCATGTCAGCCAAGGCCGGATCGAGAAGATGTGTCGCAAGGGTGAGCTGCGCGTTGATGGCGGGCGGGTCAAAGCCGCGACTCGATTGGAGGTCGGGCAGTCCGTGCGTGTGCCCCCGCTACCGGATGCGGACCATAAGCCAGCAGTCGTAAAGCACCGTGTCTCGGACGCCGACGCAAAGATGATCCAGTCTTGCGTGATCTATAAGGACGATCACGTGCTGGCGCTGAACAAACCACATGGGCTGCCGGTGCAGGGCGGAAGCGGTCAGACGCGCCATGTGGACAGCCTGTCAGAAGCGTTGCGCTTTGGGTACGATGAGAACCCGCGCCTTGTGCATCGGTTGGATAAGGACACATCTGGGGTGCTGTTGATGGCCCGCACGCGCGAAGCCGCCAAGGGGCTGACCGCAGCGTTCCGGCATCGCAACACCCAAAAGATTTATTGGGCGCTCGTTGCAGGGGTGCCGACGCCATATCTGGGTGAGATCAAGACCGGTCTGGTCAAGGCTCCGGGGCATGGCAAACAGGGCGAAGGCGAGAAGATGATCGCTGTTCATCCGAGCGAAGTGAACGATACGCCTGGCGCAAAACGCGCGCATACGCTCTATGCCACGCTCTACCGTGTGGCGGGCCGGGCCGCATGGGTTGCAATGGAGCCGGTAACCGGCCGGACACATCAACTGCGTGCGCATATGGCAGCGATCGGCCACCCTATCATCGGAGATGGAAAATACGGTGGCTCGGGGCAGGAAAACCTCGGCGATGGTTGGGGGGCTCAGCTGGGCGGCATCATCAGCAAGAAACTTCACCTGCACGCCCGCAGTCTGTCATTTGAGCATCCGGAAACACGAAAACCCATCACGATTACAGCCCCATTGCCAGACCACATGAAGCACAGTTGGGATACGCTCGGCTGGACCGAGGATCTGGCATCCGACGATCCATTCGAGCAGCTGCGATGAGTGCGCCCTTACGGTTGGTTCTGTTCGACGTGGATGGCACGCTTGTCGACAGTCAGGGCGCCATCGTTTCGGCGATGACTGCCAGCTTTCAGGCACAGTCTTTGCCAGTGCCGCGCCGAAACGCAATCCTATCCATCGTTGGCTTGTCTCTGCCTCATGCGATGGCACGTCTTGCGCCGGATCAGTCCGATCTGGCGCAGAACGCGCTGGTTGATGGCTACAAACAGGCCTATCACGCGCAACGGTTAGAGCAGGGCGCAGCCAGCTCGCCGCTTTATCCAGGCGCTCGGGAAGTAATTCAGGCACTCCATGAAATGCCCGAGGTGCTGCTGGGGGTTGCGACCGGAAAATCCAAGCGCGGACTGGATGCGCTGTTAGAGGCGCATGGGTTGGAGCAATATTTCATCACTCGGCAGGTGGCCGATCATCACCCCTCAAAACCGCATCCATCGATGATCGAAACGGCGCTGGCCGAAACCGGCGTGGGGGCCGCTCATTCGGCCATGGTGGGCGATACCAGTTTTGACATGGAAATGGCTGCTGCCGCGCAGGTCGCTGGGATCGGAGTAAGCTGGGGATACCATGATCGATTAGCCCTAGGCACTGCCCAATACGTGATCGAGAGCTTCGAAGAATTGCCAATTACACTGGCCAACATCTGGGACTGAAAAATATGAGCGACTGGAAACCAAAACGCTTCTGGACCTCAGGCGCGGTCGTTGAGATCGACAACGGTTACACGGTTGAGCTGGATGGTCGTCGTGTCAAGACGCCGGTAAAAGCAGCGCTGGTTCTTCCCACGCATGCCATGGCGCAGGCCATTGCCGATGAATGGGATGCGCAGGAAAAAGAGGTCGATCCCACCACGATGCCTTTCACCCGTTCGGCCAACGCGGCGATCGACAAGGTGCAGCATCAGCATGGTGAGGTTGCTGATATGCTAGCAGATTATGGCGATTCGGATTTGTTGTGCTATCGGGCGACTCACCCCGAGGCTTTGCAAAACCGGCAGGCAAACGATTGGGACCCTGCTTTGGATTGGGCTGCCGACGCGCTGGGCGCACGTTTAATTTCGCGCGTGGGCGTGGTGCATCAACCGCAAGACACAGAAACGCTGCAAACGTTGCGCAACCGGGTACACGCGCTCAATGCCTTTCAATTGGCGGCGTTTCACGATCTTGTCAGTCTGTCCGGATCATTGATTCTTGGATTTGCTGCGGCTTTGGATTGGCGAGCGCCAGATGAGATCTGGTATATTTCCCGATTGGATGAGCTGTGGCAGATCGAACAGTGGGGTCATGATGACGAGGCAAACGCTGCAGCCGAAGTAAAAAAAGCAGCGTTTTTGCATGCCAAGCGTTTCTACGACATCTCGATCTGAGACTTTTTGAGCTCAAATCGTGATTTTGGGCCCCTTTTTGCCCAAATTGATCAATCGTTTTCCCTGATCCAGCCCTTGACGTTTGTTGATGAATACGCCCAAACTCGGGCCACTAAAGGGGAGACACCTTTTGGGTAACCTTTCTGGCGCGTATAGTGCTGGATCGAACCGTCCCATAAAGGGATGGAAAATCAGGAAGAGGTAAAAATGAAAAAATCCGTAATCTTGGGCATGGCAACCATTGCCGGCCTGGCTGCTGGCGCAGCTGCGGCGGGAACTGTTGACGATGTCAAAGCACGCGGCAAGCTGAACTGCGGTGTGACCACCGGTCTGGTCGGCTTTGCTGCACCCGACGCGAATGGCGAATGGCAGGGCTTTGACGTCTCACTGTGCCGTGCTGTTGCAGCCGCTGTACTGGGCGATGCAAGCGCTGTTGAATTTGTTCCGACCACCGGCAAGACTCGCTTTACCGCGCTGGCTTCGGGTGAGATCGACATGCTGGCTCGTAACACCACTTGGACATTCAGCCGCGACGTAGACCTGAAGTTCGAATTCGTCGGCGTGAACTACTACGACGGTCAGGGCTTTATGGTTCCCAAAGCGCTGGGCGTAAGCTCGGCCAAGGAACTGGACGGCGCAACCGTGTGCATCCAGACCGGCACCACAACCGAGCTGAACCTGGCGGACTTCTTCCGCTCGAACAACATCAGCTATGAGCCGGTTCCGATCGAAACCAACGCCGAAGCACAGCAGCAGTATCTAGCTGGCGCATGTGACGTTTACACCACCGACGCATCGGGCCTGGCTGCTACTCGCGCCACGTTCGAAAACCCTGGTGACCACGTCCTGCTGCCCGAAATCATCTCGAAAGAGCCTCTGGGCCCGCTGGTCCGTCACGGCGATCACGAGTGGGGCGACGTTGTCCGCTGGACTCTGAACGCTCTGGTTTCGGCTGAAGAGCTGGGCGTGACCTCGGCCAATATCGATGAGCTGAGCGCCGGCGCAGGTGACAACCCCGAAGTGAACCGTCTGCTGGGTACCGAAGGTACTCTGGGCGAAATGCTGGGTCTGGACGCTGACTGGGCTGCCAAGGCGATTAAAGCTGGTGGTAACTATGGCGAAGTCTTCGCCAAGAACATCGGTGAAGAAACTCCGATTGGTCTGGCTCGCGGCCTGAACGCACAGTGGACCGAAGGTGGCCTGCTGTATTCGCCGCCGTTCCGCTAAAATCCATTGGAAAGGGCGCAGGGCAACCTGCGCCCTTTTCTCATCAGAATGCTACGAGTTGCTCAAGAGTGGGGAGAACCCCGCCGACAATGAAGCGCTCGAAAAGCACGGGGATTCCTAAATATGTCAACTATGACTGACCCACCGAAAGCTGACTTTCGGTTGTCTATGCTCATAAACGACACCCGCTATCGCTCACTGACATTTCAGGTGATTGCGGCCGTCGTTATTGCGCTTTCCATCTGGTATCTTGGCAACAACCTGATCCAGAACCTCAGGGCCGCCGGCCTCAACATTTCCTACACATTTCTGGGCGACCCTTCGGGGTACGACATTAACCAGCGTTTGATTGAATATGACAGCCAGTCTTCGCATGGGCGCGCCGCTATTGTTGGAATTCTCAATACGCTGCTTGTCGCTGTTCTTGCCTGTGTTACAGCCACGGTGTTTGGTGTGATAGCGGGCGTATTGCGCCTGTCGAATAACTGGCTCGTGTCAAAGTTGATGGCCGTCTATGTCGAGATCTTCCGGAACATCCCGGTCCTGATCTGGATCATCATCATCTTCACAATCATGACGGCAGTATTGCCAGGGCCCAGAGCCTTCCGCGGCGATAACCCAACATCCAGCATGTTGTTTGACTTGTTCGCTTTCACCAACCGTGGTGTGTATATCCCGCGTCCGGAATTCGCCAATGGCTTGTTCAGCGCCACAATTTTGAATTGGGTTGTGGTGATCGTGTTTTTGGTCGGTTCTTGGTTTGCGTCTCGCGAAATTGAAAAACGCGCCACGCTGAAGCAGGAACAAACTGGTGAGCGTCCGAAAACCGGCCTTGTGAAACTGGCCGTTTGGCTGGTGCCTTTTGCGCTGCTGATGGCGGTGATGGGTCTGACTTGGAACATTCCCGAGCTGAAGGGCTTTAACTTCAGCGGTGGTATCAAAATCGGTGGCCCGCTGATCGCTTTGTGGTTTGCCTTGTCGATTTATACCGGTGCCTTCATCGCGGAAAACGTTCGCGCGGGTATTCAGGCGATCTCGAAAGGTCAAACCGAAGCTGCAGCTGCACTGGGTTTGCGCCCCGGGCGGATCATGAATCTGGTGATCCTGCCGCAAGCGCTGCGGGTGATCATCCCGCCGCTGATTTCGCAGTATCTGAACATCACCAAGAACTCGTCGCTGGCGATTGCCGTGGGCTATGCGGATATCACTGCAACGTTGGGTGGCATCACGCTGAACCAGACCGGTCGTGCGATCGAGTGTGTTCTGTTGCTGATGCTGTTCTATCTGACCGCTTCGCTGCTGATCTCAATGGTGATGAACGTCTACAACGCATCCGTCAAGTTGAAGGAGCGCTGAGCCATGGCTGATCAAACAACAAACCCGATCGCCTTTGTGGCCGATGGCACCATTCCTCCGTCGCCACCACCAGCGAACCAGACGGGTATTGTGAAGTGGTTGCGAGAGAATCTTTTCTCAGGCGCAACCAATACAATCCTGACTGTCCTGTCGCTGATGTTGATCTATGTGCTTCTGAAGAACACGTTGCCATGGATCCTGAATGGAGTGTGGAACGCGAACTCGCTTGCGGAATGCCGAGAGATTCTCGCCGGTAAAACAGGTGCGTGTTTCGCGGTTCTGACCGAACGCTGGCCTCAGCTTATCTACGGGTTCAAATACCCTACCGATGCGTATTGGCGGCCTAATCTGGCATTCGTACTGATGCTAGCGGCGGTTGCACCGGTCCTGTTCTTCGACCTACCGCGCAAACTCCTGATCTTTACAGCCCTCTATCCCTTTATTGCCTTCTGGCTGATATGGGGTGGCACGATCTTGGTACCCTTTGTCGCCCTACTTGGCTGCGTTGCTGCGGGTGCTGTCTTTCAGAAGCTCGGGAAGAACAGTTTTGCCGCTGGATTCTTCGGGGCCATTATCGTTGCCTTGATCGTCTGGAAGCTTGGCGGTGCGTTGATCCCAGAGGATGCGTCCGAGGGGGCGTGGCTTTCCGCTGTTCCCAGCCGCGATCTAGGTGGCTTCATGCTCAACATGATGCTGGGCTTGGCCTGCGTATCGTTGTCTGTCCCGTTAGGGATCGCACTTGCGCTGGGCCGTCAGTCGAACATGCCGCTGATCAAGTGGGTCTGCGTCATCTTCATCGAATTCATCCGTGGTGTGCCTCTGATCACACTGCTGTTTGTGGCTTCGGTGATGCTGTCGTATTTCTTCCCGCCTGACAGCACGGTCGACCTGTTCCTGCGCGTTGTGATCATGATCACCATGTTCTCGGCCGCCTATATTGCCGAGGTGATCCGCGGTGGTCTGGCAGCGCTTCCACGTGGACAGTACGAGGCAGCAGACAGTCTTGGTTTGGATTACCCGCAGGCGATGCGGCTTATCATCCTGCCGCAGGCATTGAAGATATCGATCCCCGGTATCGTGAACGTGGCCGTGGGCCTGTTCAAGGACACCACACTGGTTTCGGTCATCTCAATGTTCGATCTGGTGGGCATGATCCGGGGTCCCATCCTGGCGTCGACCGAATGGAACGGCGTCTATTGGGAGCTTCTGGGCTTTGCCGCGCTTCTGTTCTTCGTCGTCTGCTACGGCATCTCTCAATATTCCCAGTGGCTCGAGCGTCGCCTTGCCACGGATCATCATTAAGGAGTTCAACATATGTCTGAACTTGCAATTGACCGCGAAATCGACCGCACCAAGATGCAGGTGAGCGACGAGGTCGCCATCGAAATCAACAACATGAACAAGTGGTACGGATCCTTCCACGTACTGCGCGATATCAATCTGACCGTCAATCAGGGCGAGCGGATCGTGATCGCGGGGCCGTCCGGGTCGGGTAAGTCCACCCTGATCCGCTGCCTGAACGCGCTGGAAGAGCACCAGCAAGGCACGATTGTCGTGGATGGGACGGAACTTTCGAATGACCTCAAGAACATCGACAAGATCCGGTCCGAAGTTGGCATGGTGTTCCAGCACTTCAACCTGTTCCCGCATCTGACCATTCTGGAAAACTGCACGCTGGCCCCGATCTGGGTACGTAAAACGCCCAAGAAAGAGGCAGAAGAACGCGCGATGCATTTCCTGGAAAAGGTGAAAATCCCGGATCAGGCGCTGAAATATCCCGGCCAGCTTTCGGGTGGTCAGCAGCAGCGTGTGGCGATTGCCCGCTCGCTCTGCATGATGCCGCGGATCATGTTGTTTGATGAACCGACATCGGCGTTGGACCCCGAGATGATCAAAGAAGTGCTCGACACCATGATAGAACTGGCCGAGGAAGGCATGACCATGCTGTGTGTGACCCACGAGATGGGTTTTGCACGTCAGGTTGCCAACCGTGTGATCTTTATGGACGCAGGCCAGATCGTGGAACAGAACGAACCGGAAGAGTTCTTCAATAACCCTCAGAGCGAGCGGACCAAACTGTTCCTAAGCCAAATTCTGGGTCATTGAACCGAGACCAGAAGATCAGAAAGGCGGGGTTTACCCCGCCTTTTATTATTCCAGCAATTCGCGTGGGATTTTAAATCCAAGGACTTCACCACTTCCCCAACGAACCGAAGCCCAATCTGGTGCTTCAAAGTGGATGACTGTCGTTGCGCCAGTCGGATAATCGTAGAATCGCGGATGGTTCGGGGCTTGGCGTACTAATCGATGTGCAAACTCTGCAATACCGGGATTATGGCCTAGAATGAGCACGGTCTTTGCCGAAGCCGACGAAAGCGCCTCAAACATTTGATCGGGCCCGGCAAGGTAGAGGCCGGGGGTAAAGGACAGCTTTGATGCGCTTAGCCCCAACCGGTTCCATGTCTCCCGCGTGCGTTGTGCTGTTGAGCTGATGACTTCATCTGGTAGCCAACCATTGCTTTGTAACCAGCGGCCGATCGCAGGAGCCGACCTTCGTCCGCGTTTGTTTAGTGGCCGGTCGTGATCTTGGACAAATGGATCTTGCCAACTGGATTTCGCATGGCGGGTCAGAATCAGAGTTCGGGTCATGATCGAAAAAAGGCGTTCATGTGATGCGCCGACTGTTCGGGTTGACGCTCGGCACCTGCGCTGACAGGGCAGGCGCGCCGCGCGATACACCCATCGTTCAGGCAGTCTTGTCCAGATTCAGTACCCAGATATCCTTTGCAGGCGGCCACATCGTAGAAGCTGTGCGTATTCAGCGCTTCTACTGGACAGGTGGTTGCGCAAGGGGCGGGGCATTCAATACATGGGGATTCCTGTAAGTTGTGCGGGATCGTAAATTCCCCAGTGAAATGCAAAGCGCCACGGAATGAAATCATCATTCCCACAGTATCGTGCACCAGTGCCCCTACTGGGCTGCTGAACGTGCGCCCGGAGTTTAGTGCCCAATCAATGAATGGCGCGTACGGTGGGCCGCCAAATGGATAGTGTGCTGCGGCTGACAGGTCCTGTGCCAGTTCGCCAATAACTCGCTTTGACCACCGGTCTACAGGATCGGGTTGACCATCCTTCCACTCAGGCGATGCAGTCAGAGTTGGCCAGAACGCTCCTGCCGTCCCCAGCAGGATCAATGTCCCGCCGCCCAATTGTTTGGCTCCCGACACGCGCGGATGTTGTGCACCCATAACTATCAGCCCAAGCTGAGTGGCTGCTCGTTCGACATTGGTGTAGGTCATCGACGGCGGAACGGCAGAGCCAGGCTCCAGCCCAGTTTTGTTGGTCGATCGTCCTGCCATTCCAATCCCACGCTCATTTGTTCGTGCCCGTCCCGAGGTTGTGCGATGTAAGTCCCCAGCATCCGATCCCAGATAGACAGTGCAAAGCCATAATTGCTGTCATGCTCTGTTCGGAATACCGAATGATGTACGCGATGCATATCGGGTGTCACAAGAACCCTACGTACCACAGCGTCAACGGCAAGGGGGAGCTTCAAGTTTGAATGATTGAACAACGCTGTGCCATTAAGAAGGATCTCGAACAGGATCACAGCCAGGGCGCTGGCGCCGAGCAGATAGATTAGCCCGATTTTCAGGATCATGGACAACGCGATTTCAACAGGGTGAAAGCGGACTGCAGTAGTGACGTCCATGTCTCGGTCGGCGTGATGCACACGATGTAGCCGCCAAAGGATTGGCACCTTGTGGGTAATCAGATGCTGTAGCCAGATTGCAAAGTCCAGAATCAGCACACAAAAAATAAGCTCAACCCACCCTGGCCAGGCGAGCCAATTAAAAACGCCCAATCCATTTTTCCCGGCATCAATGGCAGCGCCAACTGCCAATAAGGGCAACCCAATCGCCATAGTCCTGAGCATCAGTGTGTTCAAAACAGTGATTGATAGATTGGTTAGCCACCGATTTTTTCGCGGACAGGTTCGTAAGCGTTTTGGCGCAATTGTCTCTGCTGCCGCAAACACAACAAACAGAGCAAGAAACACGCTCAGACGAAATAGGGGCTCGTTCTCCATACATTCAACATCGGGCATGTTAATGCCCGGTGCAAGATGTCGAAGATCACTATGGCGTTAATCCGGGCGGATCAGGGATCCGGCACCGTGTTCCGTAAACAGTTCGAGTAACACCGCATTTGGCGCGCGCCCGTCCAGTATTACCACAGCCCGAACACCGCTATGAAGTGCGTCCAGCGCGGTTTCTGTTTTGGGGATCATTCCACCCGCGATAGTGCCTTCCAGCGTCATCTCACGGATCTGACCGGCTTTCAGTTCGGTCACGACCTCTCCGGCGGCATTCTTGACGCCTGAAACATCAGTGAGCAGCAGAAGGCGATCTGCTTTAAGTGCCGAGGCAATCGCGCCAGCCGCGGTATCGCCGTTGACGTTGAACGTTTCACCATTCTGGCCCGCACCAAGCGGGGCAATCACGGGGATCACGTCATGTGAGAACAGGTCATGCAGAACCTTTGGGTTCATCTTGGACGGTGAGCCCACAAATCCCAGCGATGGATCGGTCTGATCGCAAATCATCAGGTTTGCATCCTTGCCCGACAAACCCACAGCCGAGCCGCCCTGACCGTTGATCGCCTGTACGATACGCTTGTTTACAAGGCCGGACAGAACCATCTCGACCACCTCAACAGTGGCTTTGTCGGTCACACGCTTGCCGCCGACAAATTCCGACTGGATGTCCAGCTTGCCCAGCATGGCGTTGATCATAGGACCGCCGCCATGCACTATGACGGGGTTTACACCGACTTGCCGCATCAGAACAACGTCGCGCGCAAAGCTTTCCATCGCCTCGTCGCTGCCCATGGCGTGTCCACCCAGCTTGATAACAACGATGGCCCCGTCATAGCGCTGCAGGTAGGGCAGGGCGCTGTTCAAGGTGGCTGCGGTGGCGATCCAATCCCGATTCATATCTCTTGTCTTCATGGCTGAGGTCCCTTTGGGCACCCGTGTTAGGGTCTTTGAACGGTGCTGCCAAGAGCCAAGCTATTCCAGATGCGCGATGATCGAGCGCAGGGTGGGAATTCCGTCGCCTTTCTCGGATGATGTTAACACGATCTCGGGGAAGGCTGCGGGGTGTTTGGCAAGCGCACTGCGTATCTGCTGCAGCACTTTCTCGCGGTCGTTGGATTTTACCTTGTCGGCTTTGGTCAGAACGCATTGAAACGTGACAGCGCTGGTGTCCAGCAGCTTCATAATCTCTGCGTCGACCGGCTTTACCCCGTGGCGCGAGTCGATCAGCACAAAGGCGCGGCGCAGGGTTTGACGGCCGCTGAGATATTTTTTCAGCAACCGCTGCCACTTTTCGACGACCTTGACCGGCGCATTGGCGTAACCATATCCCGGCAGGTCAACCAAATAGAGCTCAGGTCCTTGAGTGAAAAAGTTGATCTCTTGTGTGCGGCCCGGCGTGTTTGATGCACGCGCCAGCCCTTTGGTCCCAGTCAGCGCGTTGATTAAGCTGGACTTGCCCACGTTTGAGCGCCCTGCGAAGCAGACTTCCAGCCGGTCAGGTGCGGGCAGGCCGTCCATGGCGACCACGCCTTTGACGAACTCGGATGGTCCGGCAAACAGTTTGCGCCCGGTTTCTGTTGCGAATGCGTCAGGGGATTCGGCCAATGGAAAACGAAGAGCGGTCACAGTACCTGTACCTCGTCGCCGGGGCGGATGCTGCCGCCTTGCAGAACCTCAGCGTAGACCCCGAAATCCTGATGATTCCAATTGCCGAGCGCGCCCAGCGTATCGGCATCGCGTTCACCCGTCTCGGGGTTGGCCGTCGTGGCCAAACAACGCGTTATGCGTTCACGGATGTGAAAGATCACCTCGCCAATTCGTATATTGCGGCCCAGCCAGTCGAATTCCTCCCACAGTGGCAGGCCATCGAACCAGATGTTGCCACGCCAACGTGCAATCGAAAGATCACGGCCCAATTTCTGCTCGACCGCACGGTGCGAGGCCATATTGCACAGGCTGATCGATGGGAAATCGCTATCGGTCATCCCGCGACCGGGAACGCGGATGATGCGGGCCGAGGCGGCCCGGTCTGTCGGCATCAGTGGCCTTACCCAGTCCAGAAATTTATCTTGTTGCGTGTCGGGCTCAAAACTCAGATCGGGGCGGTTGGGATGGCGCAGCGTGACCGTGTCACCCTGTAGATGCGCTGAGATTGCCATCAACTGAGGCGCCTTCGCGCCGCGGCTGAAATTGTTGCAGGGTACCCATTCCGACCCATCCGCTTTGGACGCCTCATGCGCAACCGCCCAAATACGATCCCCGGGCATGGTCTGCCCGGGGGTCATGGTGATGTGATCAAGGCTTTCGCGCCCGTGACTTTTTATCGGGTGCCGCCACAAAGCGGTTACTGTTCCGCTCATTTGTCATCCGTCTTTGGGGTGCGCTTGAAGCCAGACTTGATGTTTCCGAATACGTCAGGTTTGTAGCCTTGACTGCGCATGATCAGATATTGCTGGGTGAATGTGATCGTGTTGTTCGCAATCCAGTAGACCACCAGCCCGCTGGCAAAGCTGCCCAGCATGAACATGAACACCCAAGGCATCCAGGCAAAGATCATCGCCTGTGTCGCATCGGTTGGTGCCGGGTTCAGCTTTTGCTGCAGCCACATCGAGATACCCAGCAACAGCGGCAGGATGCCGATGAAGATCAGCGCCATGAACGTTTCCGGTTGTGGGCCAGCCCAGGGCAACAGGCCGAACAGGTTCATGATCGAGGTCGGATCCGGCGCGCTGAGGTCCTGGAACGGGCCAAACCAGGGGGCTTGGCGCAGTTCGATGGTGACGAAGATCACCTTGTATAGCGAGAAGAAGATCGGAATCTGCATCAGGATTGGTAAACAGCCAGCGGCCGGGTTTACCTTTTCCTTCTTGTAAAGCTCCATCATGCCTTGCTGCATCTTCTGGCGGTCGTCGCCTGCGGCTTCTTTCAACGCCTCCATCTGCGGCTGCAGTTCCTTCATTTTCGCCATCGAGACGTAGGATTTGAAGGCCAGCGGGAAGAGGATTGCCTTGACGATCAAGGTCAGGCCGATGATGGACCAGCCCATATTGCCGAACAGAGCATTGATGTTGTGCAGCAGCCAGAAGATCGGCTTGGTCAGAAAGAAGAACCAGCCCCAGTCGATGCTGTCGATGAATTTCTGCACGCCTTCAGCCTGATATTCACGAATGGCTTCCCATTCCTTGGCACCGGCGAACAGGCGGGTTGTGACCTCGGCGGTTTCACCTGGGGTGACAGTCAGTGTCGGCAGGACCGTCTCGGTCTGATAAATTTTGCGGCGCGAGTCGTATTTGGCGGCTGCTTTGAAAGCTGACCCGGGTTCGGGGATCAGTGTAGTCATCCAGTAATGGTCGGTGAATCCGATCCATCCATCTTCCTTGACCTGATAGACCTCGGCCTGGGCCCTCTCATTCGGGTCGATATCGAAATCGCGGACATCGCCATAATCGACCTCGGACAGTGTGCCATCCGACATGCCAATCACGCCTTCATGCAAGATGAAGAAATTCTTCAGGCCCGGAAGATCGCCATCTTCGCCAATACCGTGCCGGGCGAGAATGCCATAAGGGGCCATGCCCACCTCGGACTGGGTCGCGTTTTCGACCGATTGGGTCACGGTGAACATGTAGTCCTGATCGACCGAGATGATCCGGCGGAAGGTCAGGCCATTGCCATTGTCCCAGGCAAGCGTGATGGGGCTGTCTACACCTAGTTTCTCTCCCTGCTCCAATGTCCATAGCGTATTGGGGCCGGGAACGTCCGCACCTGCCAGGCCTGCGCCTGGGGCCCAACCATAAATGGCGTAATATGCTGATTCCGACCCGACCGGAGACAGCAATTCGACAATGGGTGCTCCTTCTTCGGTCGAAACCTTGTAGTCTTTCAAGAACAGCTCATCGATCCGCCCGCCCGACAGGGACAGGCTACCCTCCAGGCGGGGCGTGTCGATTTGCACCCTAGGGGCTTGTTCCTCTGGCAGCGTCTCTTCGGTGGTTGCGGTTGCTTCACCAACAGTGCTGGTGGCACTGGGGGTCTGCACCTCGTCCCCTTCAAGGGCGGCAATTTCAGCCTCTTCCTGTGTCACCGATGGTTCGGGCGGTGGAAACAGGACGAACCAGACAAGGATCACCAAAAAGCTGAGCGCGGTTGCAAGGATGAGGTTCTTATTCTGATCGTCCATCGGGGACAGCCACCTTGAGCAGTGAAACACACCCGGTGGGTTCAACAGAGTGCAGCCCCAAAGGTCAAGCGGAATCGCCTCATAAATCGCCGCAGTAACGGATTTGGCGCAATGAAATGACCGATTTCATCCCATATTGCCACCGATCCTGGGCGCGCTTTTAAGCTGATTACGATGGGCAGTGATCCATTGCATCGTCTGTTCGAACGGCATCGGTTTGGCAATTCCGAACCCCTGCACGTGATTGCTGCCCAACTGTGCCATCAATGCGTGCTCACCCGGGGTTTCGACACCTTCCGCAAGAGTCTCAAGATTCAACCTTTCAGCCATCGTCAGAATCGCGCTGACAAGCTGCTGCTGACTGGGATCCTGGTCGGATTTTGCCACAAAGGTCCGGTCGATCTTGATACGCGAAACGTTAAATCGTTTGATTGACGCGATCGAGGCATGACCAGTTCCAAAATCATCCAGATCGATACAACACCCAAGAGTCGCCATGCCTGTCACGTTTCTCGTTATCACGTCATCGGGTCGGCGCGAGAACACGGTTTCCAGAATCTCGACCGCTAATCTGTCTGGTGTCAGTTCAAACTGATCCAGTTCCCACTTCAATCGATCAATCAGGTTGGGATTGCGAAGTTCATCAGACGAGAAATTGATACCTATCCGAGGAATGATCGCATCGGCGCTATCCCAAGTGCGCAGGGCCTCGAAGGCGTGGTGGCGCATGACCTGACCCAACCGCTCCATCAGTTCGGCTTGTTCTGCGAAGGGCAAGAATACCTGAGGGCCAAGCACACCTTTGCCAGGATGCTCCCACCGTACAAGCGCTTCGAACCCGGTAATATTGCCGGTGTCAGTGGACACTTGAGGCTGGAACCAGGGCCGGATTTCCCCATTGTCCAATGCAGCCTCGAACTCTTTGCGCAAGTTGGCTCGAACCAGAGATCGCCGGCGGGTTGCCGTTGAAAAGGCGCGGATTGTCGAAGGCCCGCTTCTCTGGGCCTCGGCAAGGGCAGCCGTGGCGGCCCCTATCCATTCATCAGCTTCAGCCTGGTGCAGATCCGACAGTAGACAAAACCCGATCGAGCAGGACTGATACACGCCAACTCCGTTTAAAAAGAGCGGTTCTTCGACGGCGCTTTGCAGGCGGCCTGACATTTGAATGCAGGCTTCGAGATCCAGATGCGGTGAGGGATTAAGACCAATCAAAAACCGATTTTGGTCAATCTCGCAAAAGATGTCATGATTGCGAATGATCGAAAGAACGCGATCGCGGAATTGCTGTTTTGCATGATCGGCTGCGGCCTGCCCGTGCAGATTCAAAAGGTCGGCAAAATCGTCCAGAGCTATTGCGATGCAGGCGGCATTCTCGCCTTTGCTACGCGCTGTCTCATTCAAAATCTGCAGTTCGGATTGAAAAACATCATGAGTCACCAGGCCGCTGGGGCGCATTCCCGCGCTATGGGCGGTGTAGGACCGGCTGCCCCATATTCCGGTTGCGGCAAACATAAGCGGCAGGCCAAGCGCCGCCATGAATAGGGCACGTTCACCACCCAACCAGAACGCCGCCAGGCAGATGGCTGGCAAAAAGGCCAGGACCTGTGGTCCGGTCAGGATAACTCGCAACAGATCGAGACATTTATCAACAGAGAGAAATTTCCGCATCGGTTTTACGGCCTTTGGCTTGGGCAAGGATCGCGCAGGCCAACCGTAGGAAATCTATCTGAGTCACTCGTTAACGCAACTTGGGAATTTCCGCCGAATTTTCGTCGTTTTGAATCTGTCCGGTCGAAAGGTTCATAAAATCAAAAAGTTTCGGGTCAAGCAGGTGCGACGGTCTGGCATTTGTCAGTGCCCGGAACATCACCTGACGTCGCCCTGGCGCATTTTTTTCCCACTGGTCCAAAATCTGTTTGACCTGTTGGCGTTGCAGCCCGTCCTGGCTGCCGCACAAATCACATGGGATGATGGGATAGTTCATCGCCTTTGCAAATTTCTCGCAATCCGCCTCGGCCACATGGGCGAGGGGGCGATAGACAAACAGATCCCCCTCTTCATTGACCAGTTTGGGCGGCATGGTCGCAAGACGGCCCCCGTGGAACAGGTTCATGAAAAAGGTCTCAAGAATATCGTCGCGGTGATGGCCCAGCACGACTGCTGAACACCCTTCTTCGCGCGCGATGCGATAGAGGTTGCCCCGCCGTAAACGCGAGCACAGTGCGCAATAGGTGCGGCCCTGGGGGACCTTATCCACCACAATCGAATAAGTATCCTGATATTCGATCCGATGCGGCACTCCCATGCGTTCGAGGAACTCGGGAAGAACAGTGGCCGGGAAACCCGGCTGACCCTGATCCAAATTACAGGCCAGCAAATCGACTGGCAGCAGCCCGCGCCATTTTAGTTCGTGGAGCACTGCCAGAAGGGTATAGCTATCCTTGCCGCCCGACAGACAAACCAACCACCGGGGCGTTTTTCCATCATTGGTACGGTCCACCATCCCGTATTGATCAATGGCCTCACGCGTCTGACGCACAATGCGTTTGCGCAGTTTCTTGAACTCGGTGGTCGAGGGCGCCCCGGCAAAGAGCGGATGGATATCGTCAGCTTCGTCGAACATGGGGCGGGCCTATCGCAGTTGAGTGAACCGGGCAAGGGTGAGCGTTATTCGTCGTCGGGAACCGGATCATATCCATCGCTGCCCCATGGATGGCAGCGTCCAATGCGCCGCGCAGCCAGCCATGTGCCCTTGATGGGGCCATGTTTTTCCAGCGCCTCCAGCGCGTAGGCCGAACAGGTTGGTTGGTACCGGCAATTGAAACCAACCCAAGG
The DNA here is from genome assembly GCF_056536485.1 of Ruegeria sp. CL5. Taxonomy (NCBI): domain Bacteria; kingdom Pseudomonadati; phylum Pseudomonadota; class Alphaproteobacteria; order Rhodobacterales; family Roseobacteraceae; genus Ruegeria; species Ruegeria sp. CL5. The sequence goes on along the minus strand of NZ_JBQFPS010000012.1, from coordinate 94,739 downwards.
GCTGAAGATCAGCCGATAGGCCCGGATCGGCAGGGCGAGGATATGGGCAAACAGGGTCATTTGCCGCCATGCACTTTGCGCAGGGCAAAGCGCAGATCATCTTTCAGTGCCTCAAAGGGCCGGGCGGCAGTGACCTCGGCACGGCCGATTAGGACGTAATCCCACCCTTCGCGTCCCTGAATGGGAAGAACTGCCCGCGCGGCCTCGCGCAATCGGCGCTTGGCGCGGTTGCGGGCCACGGCGTTGCCGACTTTCTTGGAACAGGTAAATCCGACGCGAATACCCGTCGCTTCATCCGCGCCGCGTTTTCGCGCTTGCACCATCATCGAGGCGGTGCCATGCCGTTTCGCCCGCGCTGCTTTAAGAAAATCAGAGCGATTCTGCAGAACAGTCAAAGTTTCGTGCGCGCAAACGGACGCCGCCGGGGGCTTGACCCTCGGCTGGTTTGTACCATCCTCAGGGGCCTCCGGCGGCGTCATGTTCATAACCTGATCAGTGAGCGGTTTACGCGCTCAGCGATTTGCGGCCACGTGCGCGGCGCGCGTTCAGGATTTTGCGGCCGGCTTTGGTAGCCATGCGCGCGCGGAAACCGTGGCGGCGTTTGCGAACCAGGTTCGAAGGCTGATAGGTGCGTTTCATCGCTCCGTCTCCAATCTATAGCGGTCGGGTGCGGCGCGGATTCGCCTGGCCCTAGTGTTCGAAGCCCGTCCTCTACTGGGTCACGGGAGTTAAGTCAAACCCCTAGGTGGGGGTTTCGCCGCCTTTTGCAACAATTCTGTAACCGGCACCAGCAAAAGGTTTCAAGTCGCAGGTATTATTGCCCGAATTCGTCACATTCCGGGCTATAAACATCAACGCCGCGTGAGGTCCCTGTTGTGCGGGCCCAAGGCATCGCATGTTGGTGCCAGAATGAAACGCACCAAACCGGACACTGTAATGAGTGATACAACTCAGACCCCGCGCAGCGGACCTGCGCGTCATATCCCTTTGCTGGTGATTCTCGTCGTCGCTGCGGTGGGTTTCTTTACCTTGGGCGATTACCTGACGTTTGAGACCTTGCGCGACAACCGCGAGGCGCTTTTGGCGTGGCGGGATGCCAACTATTTGGCGATGGTTGCTGCCTTTATTGGCATTTACATCGTGATCGTGGCCTTCTCATTGCCCGGAGCTGCGGTGGCATCGATGACCGGGGGCTTCCTGTTTGGTCTCTTCGCCGGGACCGTGTTCAATGTTGTTGCAGCTACGATCGGGGCCTCAGCCATCTTCCTTGCAGCACGCTGGGGGTTGGGCGAGTCACTCACGGCGCGGCTGGAATCCTCGGAAGGGACGGTCAAGAAACTGAAAGACGGCCTGCGTGAGAATGAGATCTCGGTTCTCTTCCTGTTGCGCCTGGTGCCTGTGGTGCCGTTCTTCGTGGCCAATCTGGTGCCTGCATTGGTTGGCGTGAGATTTCGGAATTTCCTGATCACGACTGCGCTGGGCATTATCCCAGGCGGCATCGTCTATACTTGGATTGGCGTCGGGCTCGGGGGTGTATTTGACCGGGGTGAGACGCCGGATGTTTCGTTGCTGTGGGAGCCGTTTGTCATTGGGCCCATCATCGGCTTGTGTGTTCTGGCGGCGCTGCCGATTGTTATCAAATCCCTCCGTGGCCGAAAGGACGCCTGATCCATGCAAGAGATAAAGACCGATATCCTGGTGATCGGCGCCGGGTCGGGCGGATTGTCCGTTGCTGCCGGGGCCAGCCAGATGGGGGCGGATGTCGTCCTGCTGGAGGGGCACAAGATGGGAGGTGACTGCCTGAACTTTGGCTGCGTTCCTTCAAAGGCCCTGATTGCCAGCGGCAAGGCGGCCTATGCTCAGGCACACACCTCGGCCTATGGGGTCGCGGACGTGGTGCCGCAGGTCGGCTATGCCGCTGCAAAGGATCATGTGCATGACGTGATCGCTCAGATCGAACCGATGGACAGTCAGGAGCGTTTCGAGGGTTTTGGTGTCAAGGTAATCCGGGAATACGGTAGCTTTATATCGCCAACTCAGGTTCAGGCTGGCGATCACCTTATCACAGCCCGCCGCGTTGTTTTGGCCACCGGGTCTTCGCCGCTGGTGCCACCATTGCCGGGCTTGGATCAGGTCACCTATTTTACCAATGAGACTATCTTCGACCTGCGCGACAAGCCGGAGCATCTGCTGATCATCGGTGGCGGCCCGATCGGCATGGAAATGGCGCAGGCGCATATCCGTCTGGGCTGTAAGGTCACGGTGATAGAAGGCCTGAAGGCGCTGGGCAAAGACGACCCCGAAGCTGCAACCCTCGTGCTGGACAGCCTGAAGGCGGAAGACGTCGCGATTCATGAAAACGCCATGGTGGCTCAGATCAGAGACAATGCGGGCGCCATAGAGGTCGTGACCGAGAATGGAGAGATTCATGCTGGTTCACATTTGTTGCTTGCCGTTGGGCGCAAGGCCAACGTTGATCGCCTAAATCTTGAAGCTGCCGGGATTGAGCGTACTCGCACCGGTATCAAGGTCGACGACTCACTGCGAACTACCAACCGCAAGGTCTATGCTATCGGAGATGTCGCAGGTGGTCTGCAATTTACCCATGTGGCAGGCTATCAGGCGGGGGTTATCATTCGCTCAGCCCTGTTCGGGTTACCGTCAAAAGCGAAGACAGCACATATCCCCTGGGCGACATATACCGACCCGGAACTGGCACAGGTGGGGCTTAGCGAAGCGCAAGCGCGTGCCCAACACGGAGACGCGGTGGAAATTGCCCGTTTCGATTATCACCATAATGACCGGGCGATTTCCGAACGGAAAACGAAAGGCTTTATCAAGGTGATGGTAGTTAAAGGTCGCCCCGTCGGTGCAACAATCGTAGGGCACCAAGCCGGTGAACTGATCAACTTGTGGTCGCTGGCGCTCGCAAATAACCTAAAGATGGGTCAGATCGCTGCCATGGTCTCGCCCTATCCGACGATCGGAGAGCTTAACAAACGGGTGGCGGGTGCCTATTTCACGCCAAGGCTGTTTGAGAATCAAACGGTTAAGAAAGTGGTCAGATTCGTCCAGCGCTGGATTCCCTGACCTAAGGAGGAGCGCAAAGTGAACTCGCTGTCGGGCCGATTTCTGATCCTGACGACGGTCTTCGTGATGTTGGCCGAAGTTCTGATCTTTGTGCCATCGATCGCGCGCTTTCGTGAAGATTTCTTGCTGAATCGGCTCGAGCGTGCCCAGATCGCTTCGCTGGCGTTGCTGGCTGATGATATGCTGGCCGACGAGCTTGAGGCAGAACTGCTGGTCAATGCGGGCGTTTACAACGTCGTGCTGCGCCGCGACGAAGTACGCCAGCTCATGCTGTCTTCACCCATCCCGGATCGGATCTCCAAAACCTTCGATCTGCGCGATGCCAGCGCCTGGGTGCTGATCCGCGACGCGACTCTGCGGCTGTTTACGCCCGAAAACGAGGTCATTCGCGTTCTAGGCGCGCCAGTTAAGGATGCTGGCCTGCTGATAGAAGTAACAATGGATAGCGACCCGTTACGAATGGCGATGACGGATTACGGGCTTCGCATTTTGGGCCTGTCCTTTGTGATTTCTATCATTACCGCCTCATTCCTGTTTCTTGCCGTGCGCGTGGTTCTGGTACGCCCGATCAAAAGTGTGGTCGGCTATATGCAACGCTACGCCAGCGCACCCGAGGACGCGCGCGGAATTATCTCACCCAATTCCAAGGTGACGGAACTGCGCGAAGCCGAAGAGGCATTGCAGATGCTTCAAACTGATCTGACACAAGCCTTGAAGCAACGCGAACGCCTGGCGCAATTGGGAGGTGCGGTGGCTAAGGTTAGTCATGATTTGCGCAACATTCTGACTTCGGCCCAGCTGTTTACCGACCGGATTGAGGCGAGTAATGACCCGCTGGTGGCTCGTATGGCGCCAAAACTTGTCAATTCGATCACCCGCGCCGTCTCATTATGCGAAAGCACACTGGCCTTTGGTCGCGCGGAGGAGCCCGCTCCGACACTGACCATGTTGCGCCTGCGAGAGATTGCTGAGGATGTTGCCACCAGCGAGAGGCTCGCGCTGGCGAATGCCTGTGTTGAGATCGTAAATGAAGTGCCCGAAGATCTTGTTGTCCGTGCTGACCCCGAGCAGATTTTCAGGGTCATTATGAACCTCGTACGCAATGCACGACAGGCGCTGTCTACTTCTGGAAAACCGGGTCGCATTTCTGTAAACGCCTCCGAGCAGGAAAAGGATTGGTGTATCGAAATCAGCGATACGGGCCCGGGTCTTCCGCCAAAAGCCCAAGAGAATCTGTTTACACCCTTTCAGGGGGGCGTGCGTAAAGGCGGCTCGGGTTTGGGATTGGCTATCTCACAAGAGTTGGTGCGCGGCCATGGCGGGGAGTTGTTTCTGAAAACCACCGGACCCGAGGGAACCACCTTTGAAATAAGGCTCCCACGCGGTGATATGACTTTTTGAAGTTTTTTTGAAGAATCGGCTTGCACGCCCGTGGCCTCAGGTCTAAATACCGCCTCACCAACGCGGACCGATAGCTCAGCTGGATAGAGTACTTGACTACGAATCAAGGGGTCGGGGGTTCGAATCCTCCTCGGTCCGCCACTTGGTGATCTCCTCAAATTATGATGAACCACACTAGGTTGTTTAAACCTTTGTGATTTATGGTTGTTGCAGCACTGGCGGGTTTCATTGGATTTCACCCGATTACACCAGTATACTTTCATTGAGTGGTATGTTTTGTGGTATTTTCATGGCTGCGCTCAGCGGAAAGCTGACAAAGAAGCTGGTAGAGAATCTTGGCCCGGGTCGGCATGGCGACGGTTCTGGACTTTATCTTGTTGTTGATCCATCGGGCGCACGGCGCTGGATTGTGCGCGTAACGGTCAAAGGACAGAAGAACCGCAAGGGCGCTCCGCTGCGTACGGATTTCGGGTTAGGTGGCGCTGATCTCGTCACACTAAACCAGGCTCGAGAAAGAGCCCTCGAATATCGACGCATGGCAAAGTCCGGGTTGAACCCTCGCTTCAACGCACAACGCGAAATCCCAACCTTCGAAGAACTCAGCAGGCAGGTTCACATTGACCGCCTGCCGACATGGAAGAATGCCAAGCACGGCCAGCAATGGCTCAACACCTTGCGCGACTATGCGTTTCCAAAGATCGGACGCATGCCAGTCGACAGCATTGATCAGCCCGAAGTGTTGATGTGCCTGTCCCCGATCTGGACCGAGAAACATGAAACCGCAAAGCGACTGTCGCAACGGATCAAGACAGTGCTCGACGTGGCAAAGTCCAAGGGCTTCCGCTCGGGCGAGAACCCGGTGACCGCGATCCGCGAAGGCAAGGTGCTGCCCACCGTCAAAGCCAAGGTCCAGCACCATGACGCGATGCCGTGGCAGGAGGTGCCCGCGTTCTATGCCGAGTTGCAGACACGCTCGGCCATGGCCGCCAAGGCGTTGCAGTTCACTATTCTGACCGCCTGCCGAACCTCAGAGGTGCTGGAGATGAAATGGCCCGAGGTCGACGTCGATGCGCGTCTGTGGACCATCCCGGCGGAGCGCATGAAGGGCGGACAGGTCCATCGTGTGCCTCTCACCGACGAAATGCTGGCCATTCTGGAGCCCCTGCGCGCGCTGGCCTCGGATTATGTGTTCGAGGGGCAAAGGCGGCACCAGCCTTTGTCGAACATGTCCATGCTGATGCTGCTGCGCCGGATGCGGCAGGATGGCGTTACCGTGCATGGCTTCCGCAGTTCGTTTCGGGATTGGGCGGCAGAGGCGGCGAACGCGCCGCGCGAACTGGCGGAGGCGGCTTTGGCCCATCAGGTTGGGTCCGATGTGGAGCGGGCGTATGCACGGTCAGATTTGTTGGAGCGTCGGCGCTCTCTTCTTGCCGAATGGAATTCATTTGTTGGAGGATTTGATGGTTAGCAACAACGAAGATCCACTGTTCTACTGGAAACTGTGTGACGAATTGTCAGTAGTTGACGCTGCCATACTAATAATTGGTGAAAACCCATCTCAGCATGTCGAGCTATGGGATCAAGAGGACAACGTCAGAATCTATGATGAGCATGGCGTGCCAAAGACCAAACAGCGCCAAGACTACGATGATTTGAAGCCTGCACTAAAGGCTCTGAGAGCCGCGATTTTAGGAAACCGTCTTCGCGCGAAAATTAGCTACCCGGCCCGTGGAGTTAAAAACTACTCGCCAGATTTAAGCATAATGGGAGAGCCGGTCTATCATACTGTCAAACTAGAACTGGACCCATATCAAGAAGAGCGAGTTGAATTCGATCATTTGGTAAGTTGTCAATCGGGCGAAGGCCGCCTGCATATAGGTGGGCCAATTCAGGTGGCCAGGGGCGCCGATGAGTTGTGGGTTTTCAAAGAGCCGAATTGGGAGCAGACAACTGTCGAGGTAGACGACCTAAAACGCTGGCTCAATGGTCGAGGCATTCGACCGCGTTTCTTCTTTCCAAACTCTTCTACAGGGGGCTTGGACGACAAAACCGGACCCAGGTACTCACCTAAACTGGCCTGTGCTGTGGCAGCTTGGCAGGCTGTTTTGAAACAACAGAAAAATAAAAGCGTTAAAGAAAGCCTTGCGATGTGGGTGCAAGCAAACGGTGTGCAATTCGGACTTGGCGATGAAACCGGTTTGGTTCCGAAAAAGGCGGTGGACGAAATCTCAACTGTAGCGAATTGGAATACCAAGGGAGGGGCCACGCCAACCTACATAGAGGATGAAACCGAATTCCCCGAAGCCGTGGATAATTTTGATAGTGCGATCCAAGGCAACGAAGACGACGGTTCCGAGATTCCGTTCTGAGTGATACGGTTCTGGCAGTGGTGGTCAGGTTTAAATTATTGTAATTTTGTAAAATTTTACAATTTCAAAAAGCTTTCACAGCAAACTGCGGTGTTAACTCGTTACAAGTTTTTCAAAGTTCGGCAGCTATTAGTGGGCCTGCCGGAAGGGCAAGTTAATGCCATCGCAACTGATCCAAGAGGATTTCAACGATGGCAAACGTCTTCAATGACGACCGGGTCTATTTCCCAGAAGACCCTGAAATGCAATTGCTGGGAAATCGCGAAAAGCTGGCTCAATGGCGCCACCGCATGTGTGGTCCGGCCTTTATCCGCATCGGTCGGCGGATCGCCTATCACGGCGCCGATCTGAACGCCTGGCTGGCGGCCCGGCGCACCGATCCCAACAACGAGGCTGCATAATGAAAAACCCCAACTCCAAGCGCGGAGATGGGGCTTTTCCAGTGACATCAACTGCCACCCTAGCAAGTCCAGTTGATGCCACAGGATGCCCCGCGCCGACAAGACAAAACGAGCGCCGGTACTACTGGTCGCCTTTGAGCCATTCGGTCGAACGGGTGATCGTACGGAAAGGACGGATCGAGCATGGCTGATATGTCCTTTTCCAAGTCGATTAATAACAACCTCGACAGGGGGCCAGACCCTGGCCCGCTTTCCTGAACTGATCATCGGGAAACCGCTGAGACCTACAGAGGCGAGCTGTTTCGCCATGGTGTTTACCGCGTTGCCGTCTGCCGGGATGGTATCCAATGGCTGTTTCAGCGCCAGAGACCGCAATTTCCGGCCGGGGGAGCGGCGTGGGACACGCTCGGGTACTGTGTGTCCAAATCTGGCCTGATCCGGCTCGTCCGGGCGCATATCGGCTGTGATATTCCTGAACTGGATTGTTTGCCCGAGCGTTTCCAGCGGAGGTGTCGCGATGAGTAGGCGGCGGTCTCCCAAGGGCAAACGGTCGGATGAGGGCCAATATGTCCTTATGCCCTATGCCATGATCAAATCTTCTGCGTGGAGGGCCTTATCCGATCCTGCGGTGAAGCTCTGGTTGGAGCTTCACACCCGCTACAACGGTGGCAACAATGGCAAGCTGTTTCTGTCGATGAACGAGGCGGCAGAAATCCTAGGATTGGGTAAGGCCACTGTTCAGCGGGCTTTCGAAGAACTTCAGGACAATGGCTTCCTTGTTCTTGAGCGTGAAGGCAACTGGTACCACCGTCGGGCCCACGAATGGCGGTTGACGACCAAGACGACGCAGACCCGGTCCGGCAAGAAAGCAGCCACCAACGACTGGCGGTTCTGGCAGCCCGAAAAAACAAAACGCGGTTCTGAGACGGACCCGTCAGCATCCTCCGTGGTTCCGTTTGAGAACCCAAAGACTTCCCATGGTTCCAAATCAGAACCCGTCAGACCGGTTTCTCGCCGGTCCGTCGGTTCTGAAACGGAACACTAATACTAACCACTCCCTGTTACGCGAGGCGAACATGAGCAAGGCACAGAAAGACAAAAGCAACGATCTTCAGACAACGAACTTCGAGCTTACCGAAGCGGAAACCAATGCAATTGCCGATCTGAGGGAACGGAAGAAATCACGCGTTCGGGCGCCGAACATCAAGTTGGACTTCGATGAAGACACACGCAGGCTCACGGTTGGGCACAAGGGAAAAGACCCAAAGTCGGGCTGCGCGTTGGCGATGCATGAGCTAGGCACAGTCGATTATCGGTTTTTCGAAGGCGTGATGGATCAAGTCGCGACGCTTGGGCAACAGGACAGCTCTGTTTCTGAGACAGCATCAAACTTCGTGATGTCTGTTGTTGCCGGGGTTGGGCCGCAAGACGAGATCGAAGCCATGCTGGCGGTGCAGATAGGGGCGATCCACCAGGCGACGATGATGATGGCGCGGCGCCTGAACCATGTAAAAAATCTCACGCAGCAAGACTCGGCGGAACGGGCGCTCAATAAGCTGGCGCGGACCTTCACTAACCAGGTTGAAACCCTGAAACGGTATCGCTCCAAGGCAGATCAAACCGTTCGTGTTGAACGCGTTGAAGTCAAAGAAGGCGGGCAGGCTATCGTAGGCACTGTCCAAAACGGGGGGCGGTCGGATGACAAAAAGTGACGGCAACCTCATGGACCCTACGAAAAGACTCAATGATGCGCCCAGGTGCACAGCAACGGCAAAGTCCACCGGCAAGCGATGCAAAGCTCCAGCGGTTCGAGGCTGGCGTGTTTGCCGAGTTCATGGTGCAGGCGGCGGGCATGCATCAGGACCTGACCATCCGTCCTGGAGACATGGACAAAGGTCCAGAGAAGCTGAGGAACTGCGCAAGACCATCAATGAATTGATCCGAACAGACAAGACGCTGCAGAAGCTGATCCATTGATTGGGCAGGGGCTGGTAACCGACACAAAGTAGTCATTCGACAAAACTAGTCGGATGTCTACACCGAGCCCTGAGCAGACTAAGTGATACTTAGTCTTAACCTAATATCACTCATCCCTGAGGTGTGTACCAAATTGGTGATGTGTAGGCCCGCTCCTGTATCGAGCGCGGCGCTTCGTCTGGGATCTCCGTTCCGAACACCTTTGCATCGTATGTCGTCCAACGCGGCGTTGGTATTGCCAGCACTCTGACATAGTAAAACGCGCTTTGCGTCGGGTCGAAGTTCGGGTCTTTCCAATATCCGGCGAGAATTGCCTGGCCGATGTCATTTGTCCAATACGCGTTTTCTACATCCACCGTATTGCCAACCGGACCGTCACACGCCGCGTTTACAAGTTCACGCCCGCCACAAGCAACATCATAAACACGTTCCGAAGTTGTGCCGTCACTGTTCAGCCAGCCTTTGACAATCTGAATACGGTCGAGGTTGGCCCCATCGGGGTCACGGAGCGCACGGATGAGAAGGCGCGGAGACCGACCGTCACTATCCGCTGGCAAATCCGCCCCCATCGGGACGCCATTTTCATATCCATACGCGGCAAAATCCGCACGTGGCAGGTCTGTTTCGTCGAATTCAAATCCGGCAAAAACGCGAATACGCATGTGCGGCCCCGTCGTCGCATAAACCTCCTTCCGAGCAAAAGCATCCCAAATGGCCTCGCGGGTGTTTTCCCTTGCCCAAACGGCCGCCAAACCCGACGCCGAAGTCTGCCATGCATATTGGGCAACACTCTCGTCACCACCAATGCCGCCGACGACTTCTTCAAATCGGATCGGGTCAGCAGTAGGTTCAACAGCCGCGACTTTCCCGAAGAAATTGTCCTCGCCAACCGTGGACAGCGATGTATGAGCATCGGTTGAACCGATCACGCCAAATTTGAAAGGGTTTGTCCCAGTTTCCGCCTCGTATCCTAGTCCACGACGCAATGCCGCGCGTGCGTATTCGCGCGGAAGCATTTCAGGTGTCTTCGGTTCTGGTCCGAGTTGTCCTTTGTCCCACGTTTCGAAGTCAGCAAATTCATCGTCTGGTGACAGCATGGGATGTGCTTCGCCGTCACCTTTCATTTGCGTGATTTCGTAGATCGGTTCCCACTTGGCACGCTGTTTGAAATACTCAACATCGAACGCTTCGCCGGACAAGCGCACTTCGTCGAACATCAACCCGTTGGACAAATTGCCATTGTGCGGGATCGCGAGCAGCTTTTGGCCTGTTGTCTCTTCGGCTTGTTCCATCCATGCCCAAAGGTCTTCGGGGTCAAAGCTATCAAAGTTCGAGAACGGGATGATCTTGTCAGCGCCCTCTTTGTCACCGTTGAATATGACATTCCTGTGCAGATTGTTCCGCTGTGGGTTTGAGGTCCACTCGAACCCGATAAGCGCAGTAAACAAACCCGGTTGATTGTGTGTCTCAGCGGCAGAGGTAATGTTGCTCCACGCCGTTTGGTAAATCTCCTGATAATCCGCCAATGGGTCTGTGCCAGTGGACTTGGCTTGGCTCCAAATCGACCATGCGCCAACGGGATCACCGGCCTCGACAGCTGCGTTCAGTTGCTGGCCAAACGCCGTGGAGAGCAGCGTGGCATCTTTGGCTGAGAGCAACGGCGCGAGACCAAGGTTTTCGGCGTGATCGGCGATAACCAGAAAATCCAATGGTCGGCGCAACCTCGCTTCGACACCGGTGCTGGATGTAACGACTTCGCCTTTGGCAAACCTGTAAGCTTCATCAGGGCCAAGTACATTCCCGATCATGCCGGCATCAGCAGAGTACGATGTATGCAAATGGGTGTCACCGAAAAAGACCTGATTAGGGAAGTCTTGCTGTGGGTAAGGAGAATACTCTCTGTCGCTAGGTTGAGTGCTTGGGACGTCCTCAGCGTGCGCACCAGCCGCAAGTGCGATAGTCAGAATAGATGCTAAACGGATCATTTCCTAACCTCATATTTTGTTCAAACCTAACAACGCTCAATACAAGTAACTATGACGCATAATCTGAACTCCATTCGTACAGCACAGCCGCCGCTCAATAAATCTCTGCGAACGATGGCTGCGACCCCAAAGCGGCGTACACGCAATTACTAAAGCACACACCTGTATCGAAGTCTCAAATTAAAAAGGTATTTTAGCGCGGATTGCTTGCGAACGTTGAGGTTTCATCAACTTTTTGCAGTTTGGCGACGCGCAATCTCCTGTCGAATTAGGTCTATGTGCAAACGTGCATCATATGCTCCCCGGCGGTATGCGAGCGGCAGATTCAGATTTGCAAGGGCGGTGTCCACGTTTTCGATATTTTTGGCGACTTCTTCAACCTCAGTTGAGGTCTGTGCCTTGCTGAGTTCCTCCTCAAGCGCCATGATACGCTGATAAAAACGCCAGACCCGGCGCTTTTGAAACCACACGTAACTGGACGGGACTATCCGCAAAAACGGTACTAAGAACAACAAAGGCAACAGCAATAACAGTACGCTGCCAAACTGGGCTGCGATCCAATATGGCAAGACGCCATGCAAAAAGTTTGGCCCAGAGTTTATGAGTTCTGTGGCAATTTTGTTCAGTGGTACAGGCGGTGAAGCCGTGTTCGGATACTCGCGCGCACTTTGCAAAATATTAGGTTCGCTATGAATGTTCTTTGCTGCATTCACTAACCTATCGGTTACTGCTGGGTGCAGATCGGATGCGGCGATAAGTGAAGCTCGCAATGCTAAGATCTTGACGTCCTCTGGTGGTCTTGGAGGGTCAAGTGTGATTGATCCTGCCGGTACAGTTACCGAATTCGCTCCGGAAAGTTTCAATGCAAGGGCATCGACCAAAGCCATAGGGACGAAAATGATTTCTGGATCAAAAATTGCATCCATAAGGTAAGGTGCATCGAGTGGAGCGACAAACAACGCCGCATCCGCTTCGTTGGCATATAACGCCTTTATCGCATCATTGCCCCCGACATCGACGAGGTTTATGCCGACATTTTGCAACTCGGCGGCCTCAATTAGCGCTAAAGCGGCGGCGCGAGTACCGGACGCCTTGGTTCCTGCAGCTAAGCGAATGTCTCCCCATTCTCCTGCATTGGTCCCGACTGGACTAGACTTTCCGCGGAACACCACCATGGGTTCAAGAAAAATGGCGCCCAAAGACTGTAAGTTTTCGTCCTGAGGTAATTCCAGGCCACCCTGAACAAATGCGGCGTCCACTTCGCCAGAAACAAGTTGCTGAATGTTCTCAACGGACCCCTCAGTTTCAACTAAAATTACCTGAATGCCGTCACGTGCAAGTTCTGCTTTGTAGAGTTGTCCAACTTGCCAATATCCGCCGCCGCTTATGCCAGCGGCCAGCTTAATACTGTTGGGCGGTTTCAAGCCAAAGATCAGAAAAACAAGCAACCCGATAAACATAATCGGAAAGAGAATGAAAAGAGCTAAGCGCATTTATTCTCACATTCAGATGATCGGAACCGATAATTCGTTCTCATTTGATAGCAGTCTTTTTGCCAACGAGAAACCGATCACAGTGGGTAGCACTCGAAAGTTGGAGTTCTTCGGTTCAAGTATCCCTGAAGAATAAGTTGGTTGCGCAAAAAACCAAGAGCGCTTGAACGAGGTCGAAATCAAAAACTGGCCGTCTAAGCAACGGTTTATCCTATCGTAAACCAGAGTTTTAGTTTTGTCTTTTTGTCGGCAATGTCCCGCATCTCGGAAATTGCAAAGTCTTGTTGCGAATGTCCGGTTTAGGCTGTCTGCGGTCCTTCGGTGAAAGCGGGCCAATGGCGGCAAAGTCCGCAGAGCAGACTTTGAGGAAAATTCTGCGAACGACCGCATCGAGCCCAAAGCGGATGTTAAAAAGAGCATCTTTTCTGACCCTTGGTAGCCGGTGGGCGCAGATGCTGGTATTCAGAGCATAAGGTAGCCCTATGAGGTCATAAATGCAGAGATCACTGGCGTTAGTCTCAACCATCCTCCTTTCAATTCTCGCAACGACAGCCAGTGCAACGGAAGACATCAGGCTTGTTGTGCAAATCACAGTTGATGGACTGCGCGGAGACTTGATTTCTCGTTATGAGGCCGCCTTCGGCGAAGCCGGCTTCAAAAGGCTTATGGAAAGCGGCGTCTGGTACACTGACGCTCATCATCGTCACGCCAACACCGAAACCATTGTTGGCCACGCGACACTCGCTACAGGAGCCCATCCCTCTGAGCATGGAATGATTGGCAATGCCTGGTTCAACAGGGCTGAAGAGCGATTGGGATACAATATTGAAGATCCGGACTACCCGATGCTGCCGGTCCCAGGCTTCGGTGGAGACGTTGATCAAGTCGACCCGACACAAGCCGCTGCTGTGACTTCGGGCCGTTCTCCAGTTAACTTGTTGGCGACGACTTTCGGAGACGAACTGGTGAAGGCCAATGCAGGTCGATCAAAAGTGTTTTCTGTATCTGGTAAAGACCGTTCGGCGGTTGCAATGGCAGGGCATTCTGGAAAAGCTTTATGGCTGTCGGCGGCAACAGGGGCTTTTGAAACAAGTAAATTTTACTATGACGCTTATCCAGATTGGGTTCTCGATTGGAATTCCAAACGCCCCGCAGATGCAAAAATCGAACGTGAGTGGTGGCCGGAGTGTTCAGACGCACCGTACCTAATGGAAAGAAAGGAACGCTCCTTCGTAACGAACCTTGGTACGTTCGGCCGAACTTTCCCGCATTTCTATGGGACGCCAGACGACGGGCTCTATTACACGCAAGTATTATTGTCGCCGCATGGAGACCGGATCACAGCCGATTTCGCAAAAACTGTAGTCAAAGAGGAAGGGCTTGGAGAGGACGAATGGCCAGACTACCTAAGCGTCAGTTTTTCTGGCGTTGACGCGACCAACCATTTCTTCGGACCTTCCAGCCTAGAAAATGAAGAAATGGTGCGTTGTTTGGATGAGACACTGGCAGATTTCTTTGAGTTTATGGATCGAGAGGTTGGGCGTGAAAACTTGCTTTACGTACTTTCCGCCGATCATGGCATGCCGGAAGCGCCAGAAGAGATGGCCGAAGCTGGTCTTTCAACCTTCCGTAACTCAACCGAAGCATTGATGATGGACGTGAATTCGGTGATCGCCGATGAGTTCGGAGTGGAATCCGCAATACAGTTCTTTTTCCGCCCTTACGTTTATTTGGACAATGGCGCGATAGAAGCGTCAGGCGCCGACAGACGCGTAATCGAGCGACATATCGCAGAAAAACTGATGGCTGCATCTGGCATTGACCTTGCGATGCCGACCGAACCGCTTGCTGAACAGCGAGGGCATACTCTGGAGGAGCAGATCCGGCGAAATTATCACCCAACGCGCTCTGGCGACATTTACGTTGTGCAAACGCCTTATTCATTTCTCTTTGAAGATGGCCCGATTGCCGTTATGCACGGATCGCCTTGGCGCTATGACACACATGTTCCGATCATTTTCGCTGGTCCAGGCATCAAGCCCGCTCGCGTCAGCCGTCCTGTTTCAACGGTGGACGTGGCCGTCACTCTGAGCACTATTTTAGGTATCAGCCAACCTAGCAGTGCTGCTGGTGAAACGCTTACCGAGATTGGCATTACAGATCCATGAGTGGTCTTGTCCTTTTATCGGATGCCGGACTGTTAAGTGTGTCGCTATGGTTGGCTGTGTTCTTTGGCCTAGTCTGCCGAGTTTGGCGAGATTTGGAGAATGACCTCAACGAACGTCAGGTTTGTCCGCAATTCGGACATCGATCGATTTTCTCCAAATAACCGCTCTGCGGACAAAGCCACCGTTTTTGAATTGATAGCTTTTGGCAGTTGGGCTGGATAAAGTCCTAGGATTAAGAGACCAGTTTTGAAGCTTCAGGGATTTTCCAAGATGCGGTTACAGTACCTTGTTGTATGTATGGCCTTTGTCACAGGGACTGCTTCTTTTGCGCAAGTTGCTCCGCCTGACGCAAGCGATACGTTTTTGAAGGGGCGACCTTATTCGCCTTACGCTGATCGCGCCTATCCAGAGAGAGTTTTCTTCGGGGACACGCACGTACATACTGGCCTATCGGCAGATGCGGGAGGCGGTGGAACACGCCTCATGCCACGCGATGCTTATCGTTTTGCACGAGGAGAACAAGTCACTTCTAATACTGGACAGCCCGTTAAATTGCACCGCCCGTTTGATTTTTACATGATTACTGACCATTCCGACGCGATGGGGGCTATCACGGACATTATTTCAGGAGCCCCCAACATTCTGGCTGACGAGCAAGGCCGCGAGTTTCACAATGCTTTCAATGCGGGTGGCGAAGAGGCCCTTCGTGCGATGCAGCAACTCATTGCGAGTTTTGCCCAAGGTACAGTCTCCCCAGCGCTCAATTATCAACCCGGCAATCCGGCATTTGCAACAGTTTGGGGTGACATTATCGATGCAGCAGAAGAGTTTAATGATCCCGGTGTGTTTACGACTTTCATCGCTTTCGAATGGACCTCACTTGTCCAAGGCAACAACCTGCATCGCAACGTGATCCTTCGCGATGGGTCTGACATTGCACGCCAGATACTGCCCTATACGACGACGCCACCAGTAGGCTCACCTAATCCGCGGGACCTCTATGCCTGGCTTCAGAATTTCGAAGACACAACAGGCGGAGATGCCCTCGCGATTGCGCATAATGGCAATCTATCCAATGGTTGGGTGTTTTCACTGGTTGATGACTTTGCAGAAGGCCAACCACCGTTGGACCGCGCATACGCCGAAGCCCGCGCGAAGTGGGAACCGCTTTATGAGTGGTCCCAGATCAAGGGCGATGGTGAAGCGCACCCGCTGTTGTCGACGGAAGATGAGTTTGCCGACTACGAGACATGGGATTTTGGCAACCTTGATGCCAGCGTTACAAAGACGCCGGAGATGCTGCCCGGAGAATATGCACGGTCAGGGCTACTGCGCGGCCTTGCTCTTCAAGCTGAGCTTGGTGTGAACCCCTACAAGTTCGGTGCCAGCGCGGCCACAGACACCCACACTGGTTTGTCTGCCGTCGCAGAAGACAATTTCTTTGGTAAACACACGGCTTACGAACCAAATGCGGAACGTGCAAGCCATGTCGGAAAGTCTTTTTCTGATGGCGATGTAGCTTACTACGGTTGGGGTTACAGTGCCGCCGGATTGACCGCCGTGTGGGCACGGGAAAACACGCGAACATCTATATTCGACGCAATGGAACGTCGCGAAGCCTATGGCACTACCGGCCCGCGCATGACTGTCCGCTTCTTCGGTGGTGACTATTCCGAAGACGCAATTGCACGGCGCGATCTAGCTCGGATTGGTTACGGTGGAGGGGTGCCGATGGGCGGTGACCTCACTGTTGCTGAAGGCGAGGCGCCGGACTTCTTGGTGTATTCATTGCGTGACCCCGTTGGTGCGAACCTCGACCGCGTCCAGATCATTAAAGGTTGGATTGATGCGGATACCGGGGAAGCGCAGGAGAAAGTTTATGACGTGGCATGGGGTGGAGACAGAAGCCCGGACGAAAACGGCAAGCTGCCCACTGTTGGGAGCACGGTCGACTTGTCCATTCCGTCTTGGACAAACACGATCGGCGCGTCGGAGTTAGGAGCGGTTTGGACAGACCCGGACTTTGATCCCTCGGAACTCGCTTTCTATTATGCTCGCGTGATCGAAATCCCGACACCACGGTGGACTGCTTACGATGCCGTAAAATTTGGGGTCGAGATGGGTTCAAATGTACCGATGACAACTCAGGAACGGGCATACACTTCTCCTATTTGGTACACACCGAATAACTGAAAATGCATCTTTTACGCTTGCTGACTTAAGGCTTCTTTGGGCTCGAAGAAGACGTTCGCTGCACTTTGTATGAGTGTCTGCTATTCTTAGTTACCGGTCGTTCCGTCATGCTCGAACCTGAGGCTTTGAAGCGCCAGTTCCAGTGATTTGCGTGGTATATTTAGTGGTATGCATTTTAGTTTCTAAGATTTTATAAATTTTTAACAATAAGTTATATAAAATGTAAGGTTGCTCCTCGGTCCGCCACTGGTTTCCTGTGTGGGACGACACATAGTTTTGCCATTTGGCACCCATAGTCGTTCCACTGGCGATTGCCCTTTCTTTTTTCTTTGTTTCGCAGCGGTGCGGCTTCGACACCAGAGGGACAGGCGAGGTTACGCGAAATTCTAAAGATACTTGGCGTAAACCTGAACCCAGCCGAGGGCGAAGATATTGACCGTATGCAGGTCAGAACTGAGCCCTTCTCCGATGAGGAAATGTGGGAAAACACGCCTCCGCGTTTTCGGCATATGCTACCACCTGAGGTGATCCGGAAGTTTGACAAAGGATAGCTGGGCGGGGGCTTGGGTTTCGTGCGCCAATATTTCTAGTGACCCATTTTTCCGGAGCGCCACTCAACCAGAGATCGCTTCACATCAAACCGCTTCAGCGATGTTCACGGTTCGTTTTAGTGAGGCTAGTCATCCAGTGGTAGCGAAACCAGCCATTTTTTGGTGTCGAACCGCCACGACCGCACTGCGGACTAAACGGTCAACCGACGAATAAACCAAACGAGCCGCTTTGCCTTGAATATCTGTCGCAGGGATATCACAGTCATATGATGAATCTTTTGTTGCACCGATATCGTCAAGTTCGTCTCAGCATCGAAAATTCACGGATTTGGGAATTTGCCACAAAGACCACCTTAAGACTTGTAATCAGTTCATTGTTTGTCCTCACGGCTGCAATGCTCACGATGCTTGTCTCAGTCTTTCTCTTCACTTGGAGCAAGGTTCTCGGTTTATTGGCCTGCGCCGCATTTGTAGCGCTATTGTTAGTCGTCAACATTTTGGCAGATGAAGGTCGTCGGCGGGAAAAGGGGCGCTAGGGGCTCGAAGCGGACATCTGATGGTTTTGGTTGGGCAAAATCGCCCTATACACGAGCTCAAGGTCGGCTGTGCGGGACAAAGCCGCCGTTGGTTGCACTGCAATCAATGTCTGGTTTCGCGAGCCAAAATGCGCACTGCCTTGATCGCGGTATCGTGCTGTGCCTGTAGCCCATCACGTCCCGTCTCCCGACTGACCAATTGGGCTAATTCAGGATAGCGCTCGACCGCTGGTGTATTGCGTAGTGCGAGGCCGATGTCCGAATTTTCACCAACGAAACAGGGCAATGTCGCAAGAACCGATAAATCACTGACACGGCTGCCAGCCACGTCCAATCGCGTAAGGTTCTCCATACCAATCAATGGGTGAAGGCTCACAATATTTGTGCTGCTGCATGTAAGCGTGATTAGTCTGCTGCAGTTTTCTAGCCCGTCTAAATTTTCAAAGGCGCCCCCAAACAACGATAGTATTTCGAGACTTGGAGGCGAAGGCAGTGGTCTTAAGAGTGGACCATATGCGTTCTTGTCAGTTGAGATAACCAGACGACGTAGCTCCCTACAAAACGACAAAGGCGAAAGGTCGGTTCGCGGTGAGATCTGAACAAGTGCGGCATCTTGCAAATGTGGCAACTCTGTCAGAGGACGCAAATCGGAGTTGGCGGACGGGCAGAACACCAAGTGCGTTAGTTCTTTCATATCTGAAAGAAAAGATAGATCAGCCAAAGCGACCTTGAACCGTAGTGCGAGCGAACGCATTTGAGTTAAGTTTTTTAGCGGGCGAGCATCTGATACCTTGAAATCGTTCAGCTCTAAGGCTTCCAAACCAGAAAGCTCAGCAATTGGCGAAATATCTGTGACTTCTGGCGCAGTCAACTTGAGCTTCTTCAGGCCAGTATGAGAAGCCAAGGGATGCAAATCCATTGCGCCATATAACCTAGCATCAATTTGCCGTAGGTTTTTTGATCTCGTCAAAGCGTCGAGAGATAGGTTTCCGACTTTCTGGAATTTAAGCTCCACCAGCTCGGGTTGCTTCGTGACTTCAGCAAGGTCTGCAAGCACCTGAAACTCTGCTTTCTCAAGCTTCGGTAAGTTACCAAGAGTGATATTGCCATGAGTATTGAGTATTTTGATTTCGATAAGTTCCGGCAAATCGGGAACTTTGACATGTATTTCGCCGGAGTGGCTTAGCTCTAGCCTCTGAAGTTTTTTCAACGAAGCCAGCACCGAAAAATCCGCAATCTCTGACGCATTGATTTTCAAGCTTTCGAGGCTGGGCAACCCACCCAGTGGAGACAAATCTGTGATTTCAGTATGGGAAATTTCTAGCTCGCGCAGATGGCCATCAAGTTGGCTAATTTCAGGCAAAAGCCTTCTGGACTTCCCGGAGATGACCATTCTAGCAGCCTTTGTTTCAGCACAACGCCTAATTGCACTCAAAGCAAATTCGACCGGGTCAGTCGGCGCTCCGTTTTGGCAAAGGCGATCAGAGGACACCGCTGGCGACTGAATCCGCCTGAGCAACTCCTGTTTGGCTCTTTGAAAGAGGTCACTTTTGGTCGGCTTTTTCATAAGTAGACATTCGCGGCAATGCGGAAGAAATGCAATCTGGGCTAAAACCAGTCATCTGACGGTTTCGGTTGGGCATCGTGCCGGTACAGACGGCATCAAGGTCGGCTGAGCGGACAAAACGGACATTGATGATTTTTTGACGAACGACTGCTCTGCCTGACATCAGGTTAACTGTCATTATTGACAATTAAAAACGTCGCCTCTATTTGTTGTCACACTTGACAGCAAAGGAATGCACGATGCTTGCACAAAAGTTAATAATCACCTCTGCACTTGGTTTGTCTTGCACCCTGAGCGCATCTGCCTTGGCTGCTGAAACTGGTGCGTTAACAGCGAGCGTTGACGGAATTCGCAACTCGAATGGCGTGCTGGTCGTTGCGGCTTTTGATGACGCGGCCGCATTTGAAGCGATGGATGTCATGAACGCTACGGCCGTGGCAATCATTCCTGCAAACGAAGGGCGCGTGTCAGTGACATTTCATGATTTGCCAACCGGTTCATACGCAATTGCCGCCTTGCATGACGAAGATAGTGACGGCGATCTCGACCTCGACGGTGAGGTTCCGACCGAAGGGTATAGTTTTGCTGCCATGGGCCAAAGCGGTCTTCCGCCAAGGTTCGGCGATGCTCTGACAGTCGCGGGACCGAATACTTCAAGAACCCTCACGCTTCGCTATTGGAATTGAGATGGTGGGTCGTCCGTCAAATCGCGATGACCGCTATGAGCAGGTGATGCAAGCGCTCATTCGCTGCGTCGCGCGCTACGGCGTTGACGGGGCGTCGCTCGCACAGATTGCTGAAGAAGCAGGGTTGAAGCGCCCGTTGGTACGCCACCATCTTGGCAACCGTGAAGACATGATGGCTGCGTTACAGGGCTATGTTTTTGGGGCCTTCTCTAATCAGACGGAAGCGATGATTGCCGCAGCACCGCCGACGGATGGGGCCAACTGGCTTATCGACGTTCTGTTTTCGGACGCAGGCGCATCGTCATCAGAATACGTTCTGGTTTTTGCTGCACTCACCGCGCGGGCTGCCGAGGATGCCGGTCTGCAAGCTGAATGCCAAAGTGTTGTTACTGATTTCGAAGACGCAGTTTCCACCATTTTGCGATCAGATTTCCCCGAGGCTGACGACGATCAGTTGCAGGCAGCAGCACATGGCATCGTCGCCGTCTATTACAACGCAACATCACTCGCGTCTTTGAGCATGCCCGAGGCGTGGCAAGCCCGCGCGAAAAGGGCGGCTCAGATACTTATAGGTACTTTGAAAGAGACAAAATGACCCGTGCTCGACTGCTCAACTACGCGACTTTCGTGATCCTGATGGCCACTACGGCTCTGGGCTACCAAGCGCTATGGGGCCTCCTGTTTCTCTACTGGACGATCCCCAACTTCTACTCTGGGCATGCGTTTCTTCTGTCGGATGTGACCCGAGATGAAGACCCCATCCTGTTCTGGCTGATCCAGTTTGCTTGGGTGGTGCTGGGTCTTCTGTTGGTCGCTCTCGAATTCTTACCACAAATGATCTGAGGAGGTCTCAACATGAAGCCCATGCTGCATTTACTGCCCGTCGAAGCTTATACCTCTCAGGAATGGTATGACCGCGAAATGCGCGACATCTTTTCTAAGACCTGGCGCTATGCCGGGTTCATGGAAGATGTCAGCGAACCGGGCCAGTACATTACAGTTCAAGCCGGCCTGAACAACATCTTTGTCGTGATGGGACGGGATCGCCGCCTGCGTGCCTTCCATAACATCTGTCGGCACCGTGGCACGCAGTTGATACGGGCGGTTGGTAAGACACAAAAGGCGCTGACGTGTCCTTATCACGACTGGACCTATGACCTTGAGGGCAACCTCGTCTCGGTTCCGGAAGAACAGGAAGAGTTCGGCCAGCTCGATAAGTCATGCCTTGGCCTCAAGCCTGCAAAAGTCGATCTTTGGAAGTCGATGATCTTTGTGCATCCCGATCCGAATGCGCCTTCGGTCGCGGAGTGGTTCGGACCCGCTGAGCCGCATATCGGGCCACATGTTCCTGAGGATCTTGTCGAATACGAAGAGCTGAACACCAGCTATGAGATCAAAGCCAACTGGAAGGTCGTCGTTGAGAATTACATCGATGTGTACCATCTCAGCCATCTGCATTCGAACACGCTTCAGATGTACGACCACAAAGCGGCCAAGTACCATTGGGAAGGCCCACATTACATGTTCTGGGAACCGCCTATTGATGCGTTTCTGAAAGATCAGGAAAGCAAGCTGATCGCGCCGCGCGTGATCCCAAAAGACATGAACGGTGCATGGGTTCCCATGATGTTTCCCGGCATTGGCATTGGTGCGAGCGAAGACGGCTGGAACGTCTTCATCATCGAACCGCTCGGACCAGAACTGACCCGCGTGCACAATCGTGGCCGCGTGTCCAACAGCTCTGGCTGGGAGTTCACGAAACAATCCATGAAATCTTCGATGTTCTGGACGAAGTTCGGTCTCAGCGGAAAATACGAGGCTCATGATGCCATGAGCGAAGACGACCCAATGGTTGCAGGCGACTTTACTGGCGAAGACATCTACGCCTGCGAACAGCAGCAAAAGTCACTGCATTCTCCCTACTTCGAAACCGGCCCCGCAGCAGTTGGCGAAAGCCCTGTCATTGACCATCAAAAAGTGGTGCTCGAATGGCTGGGAGAAAAGACATGACGCGCGAGTTTCACCCCCTGACCGTTCTCGATACCCGTGAAGAAATTGGTGGCTTGGCGAAGACGGTCATGTTCGATGTGCCAGACGCTTTGCGGGAAGCATTCACTTGGCGTCCCGGCCAACATCTGTCGTTCCGCTTCACAATCGACGGTGAAGAGCAGCGCCGCAGCTATTCGATTTCTTCTTCTCCCTTCACGGGCGATCCGCTGAGGATCACCGTGAAACGGGTCAAAGGCGGTGTCGTCAGCAATCACATCAATGACACAGTGAGAAAGGGCGACGTGATCGACGTCATGCCACCTTTCGGTGGTTTTTGCCTCGATCCCAATCAAACCGCGCGTCGCACGCACTACTTTTTTGGCGCTGGCTCAGGCATCACGCCTCTTTACGCGATGCTCAGCTCCGTCATGGCTGCGGAGCCAAACTCATTCGCGCATTTGGCCTATGGCAACACCAATGAAAAGAGCATCCTGCTTGGGGATGAACTGAATGGTGTTTGGACGAGCCATCGAGATCGGATGTCGATACATCATGTCTTCTCCAAGCCGGGGTGGTGGTCCAGCGCTGAGTATTGGCGCAAGGGCATTGTCGGCAAGGACGCCATTGATGCCCTGATCACAGAGAACCCGCCCTACGCGCAAGATGCCCAATACTATGTCTGTGGGCCAGGCGGCATGAACAAGGCCGTGAAAGCAGCGTTGATGTCGCTGGACGCGCCAGCAAGCCGCATCCACATGGAAAGCTACGGTGGGGCGGCGGACCTTGATACAAGCGTTGACGGTGTCGCATCGTCGATGGAGGTGACGCTCGGCGGCGTCCAACACACCGTGAGCATTTCACGGGGCCAAACTCTATTGGAAGCAGCAAAAGCCGCGGGTTTGAAACCACCATTCTCCTGTCAATCTGGTGTGTGCGGCGCATGTCGTGCCAAGTTGGTCTCTGGCGATGTTCACATGCGCGCTCGTATGGCGCTTGAAGACAAAGACATTGCAAACGGAGCGCTGCTAACCTGCCAGGCTTTACCAACGACCGAGAAACTATCGGTCAGTTATGACTAAGGCATTTTCCAGCGAGGAAGCTGGGACATTTTTTCTGGCGAGTATCGGTCTCACTCTTGTCACGTGGCGCATCAGTTTCACACTCGGTGCTTACGGGGAAGTATTCTACACAGACTTCCTGTCGATCTGGTTTGTATCACTTGCCGCGCTCATTGCCAGTTTCGTTGTCGGCAGAACTGCGGACGGAACGCGATATCTGACTTGGTGGGCTACATTGCTTCTCAGTTTGCCCACTGTCGTAATGACCTCCGCCATTTGGTCTTTCAATCCTGAGGTTCTGCCAAACTTGTCGTTTCTGTTGCTTCCGGCAATTCCTTTCACCGCATACATCTTGGATTCTGTTGCCGTGCCCGAGGCCGCTGAGCTTCATAGCAAACAGCTATTTCAATGGCTGGTCACCATAGTGGTCATTGTGAATGTCGCGAGCTTCTTGGTCGGGAAGTATAATTACGCTTTCATGACATGCGATGATTTCAGCATTGCCGGGGACCATCTGCCTAGAAATTGTTGGAATGGTTAGGCGACTCCATCGCTTTGCGGCTGACCGATACGAAGAAAACAAAGGCCCCAGCAGCCGACATACATGAACGGCACCGCATCAGTCGAACCGGGTTCTTGGCAGACCTCAGCTTAACAGCGTCCAGTTTGCTGCAAGACGGACACAGCCTCCATGCGCCGGAAAAACGCGAATGACGGTTGTTGTTTCTTTGTCGCTTCTCAGATCAGATTCTGTTTCATCCGGTCTTCGTCAATTCTCAATTCAGAAAGCACCCGCTTTGCCCAGGACAGCGCGCCAGAGGTCAGCAGAAAAACTTCTGGCACCACCACCCATTCGCCGACCCAGACACCCCCGGAACGCTCATGCTGGTGTAGGGTCAGTTCTCCGACTTGCTCTGATCTTTGGCGCCCAAGCCTTGCGACAGCCTCGGCAAACTCGCTGGCCCGTTGGTTGCGCTTATGGTGCATGGAGGACGAGGCACCCTTTCCGTTTTCATGGCACTCGCAAATCTCGCCGATGTCGCTGGATGACAGCAGATTGATGTTGTGTGCAATCTTGCAGATCGACGCACAGAGACCGCCGAGAGCAGAGGCAATATCAGCAACGCCATCACGCGCATTCTGCCAATGGGGTTCGGCTGCGTTCAACCCAAGGACCTCCGCCAAGCCGGCCTTTACCTCGGCCCCTTTTCCTTCTTCGTAGTTGGACAGATCGCCCAGGGGTCCGCCGACCTGAACCAGCGCTCCGCGCCTTTCCGCTTCGGTGATCGCCTCGCGACGACGCATAAGCTCCGCGCGCCAGACTTCAAACTTGGTCCGAAGCAGCATCGGGATCGCGTGTTGCCCATTGGTGCGTCCGATCATGTACGTGTTGGGGTGCGCCTCGATCAGACCCGTCAGCGAGGACACGAGCTGATCGAGGTCGCTCAACACGGTCGCCAGACCGAGCTTCATTTGCATCGCAAGCGCAGTGTCCATGATATCTTGCGTCGTACTATTGAAATGGACGAACTTGGCGAGATCCTCGCCGACGTGTTCGCGCAGTTGCCCGACCAATCCCAAGATGGGTCGCCCGACAAGCGCCATGTCCTGCCGCAAGCGTTCCTGATCGAGCTTTCCGATGCAAAACCCGTCGAGTGCAACAGCAGCTTCATTCGGCACGAGACCCACATCACTTTGCACACGCGCCAGCGTTTGTTCGACTTTGATCCATGCGGAGATTGTCGAGGATTCCGACCAGATGTGCCGCATATCTGTGCTGGAAAAGCTACCTTGCATGAGCTGCCAATCAAGCATCACCCAACCCTCCTTGCGCCAGTTTGCGTTCCTTCATGATTCCGCGAACGCGTAAGGCAATCGCCCCGGCACCAAGGATCAGGAAGGCGAGCGCAATCGGTCGTTCGACAAAGATCAGCGCACCGCCATCTGACATCAGCAGGGATTGCCGGAATGTTTCTTCTGCGCCCTTGGCCAATACAAAGGAGATCACGAAGGCCGCAATGTTGAAGTCATATTTGCGCATCAGCCAGCCGACGAAACCAGCACAGGTCATCACCGTCACATCGAACATAGAGCCGCGCGCCGAATAGGCCGCAACAAAGGCCGTCATGAAGATCAGCGGATAGAGCACATTGGTCGGGATTTTCAGGATCAATCGGGCGACTTGCGTGGCACCAAAATAGCCGATCAGGCCATAGGCGAGGATGCCGAGCATCCCGCAAGCAAAGAGCTTGTAGACCAGTTCCTTGTCTGTCAGGAACAACGTCGGGCCAACCTGTATGCCGTGGATCAGGAATACGCCCAACAGGATCGCCCCAATCGTCGAGCCTGGAATACCCAATGTCAGCAGCGGAGCCATGGAAGGGCCGGATACCGCGTTGTTGGCGGCTTCGGGTGCTGCAACGCCTTCCAATGCGCCCTTGCCCCATTGTTCAGGGTTTTTCGCGCGGCGCTTGCCTTCCCCGTAGGAGATGAAAGCCGCAATAGCTGACCCCAGACCCGGTAAAACACCAATGCCAGCCCCGATGAACCCACCTCGCACGGCATGGGGCAGGCAAGGTTTGTATTCCTCCCATGTCAGGTCATTGCCGTCAGCTGAGCTTTCGTTTTCCTTGGTCTCGCCAGTTGCTTTACGGCGTTCTTCAAGCTGCGCAAAGACTTCGCCCAAGACAAAAACGCCAATCATCAACGGCACCAGGCCGATGCCATTGGAAAGATCGAACGAGCCGAATGTGTAGCGCTCTTCGCTGGAAATTGGATCGAGCCCTACCATTGCCACCAGAATACCCAGGAGCGCAGAGGCCAGACCTTTGACGATGGACTTTCCGATTACCGAACCGATCACCACAAAGGCTGCAAAATAGATGGCAAAGGTTTCCGGAGGTCCGAGTTTCAGCGCAATTGCCGCGATGAAACCAACGCCAACAACCAACAGAATGTCGCCCATGAGATCGCCGATCACAGATGAGATCGTGGCAACCTTCATTGCTTTACCTGCCTTACCAGCGCGGGCCAGTGGATAGCCGTCAATCTGCGTCGCGGCGCTCGCGGCTGTGCCAGGCGTATTAAACAGGATCGCTGCGATGGAACCGCCATAGCGCCCGGATTTTCCGATCACATAAAGAAAGGCGAGCGCAAAGAGGGGCGACATATAGAAGGTGATTGGCAGCAGCATCGCGATTGCCGCTGAAGCTGTCAGACCCGGCGTTGCGCCCACGATCATGCCCACGGCAGCGGCAAGGACGATGGCAAAGAGCAGCATTGGGTCGGTGATGACCGAAAGAAGGGCGGGAAAAATTTCCATGAGACTTACCCCTGTATCCAGCTGAGCAGGTCAAACACTTCGCCATAGGGCGGGAAAACACCAAGCAGTACAAAAAAGATGAGGTGGAACACCAGCGGGCAGATGACCACGGAGACCGCAAGGCCGATCCAGCTCCGCACACCGAACATATACAGCACGATGGGAGCTACTATGGCCGTGGGCAGCAAGTAGCCAAACCAACGGAATGACTGTTGGTAGATCAGCGCAATGATGAACAGCGCGATGATCTGGATAGTGGCACCGCTGTCTCCGCTTGCTGTAGCGACATCTCCGGTCTGACGGGATGCACCTAGTAACAAGAGACCCGACAAGCCCAAAAGAGCGACGGAGGCAGCAAAGGGCACGATCCCGGCCCAGGTGTCGCCGGGCGATGCAGCTGGCACCTGCCACGCGCCCCAAATGGCCACAAGTGAAACGATGGCCAGCACAAGACCTTCGGCATAAGCGCGCATGTCATCCTCCCTGAAAAATGCGTGGACAGAAAGAAGCCGGGAGATCATCGATCCCCCGGCCGTGAGGACTTAGTTGGTCAAGCTTTCAACCAAAGGAGTGGCGTCCTCTTTCATAGAGCTCAGAGTTGCCTTGGCGTCTGCGCCGCTCTGATAGACTGGACCGGTCCCACGCGACGCCAGCAATTCAGCAAATTCAGGCTTCGCTGCGATCTGTTCCAGCGCTGTTTCCATCGCCGCGATCACTTCAGCAGGCGTGCCCTTCGGAGCAAACACGATCACCGGCGAGGACACAGCTGCAAACGGAATGCCCAACTCTCCAAAAGCAGGCACATCCTTCATGATGGCATCGCGTTCTTGACTGTTGACTGCCAGAGCGCGCAGTTGATCTTCGAACCCGGCCAGCTGTTGTACACCTAGGAAGCCGAAGTCAGCTTGTTCCCCGATTAGAGCGGCGCGAGTTGGCCCTCCGCCCTTGAACGGAACGTCTTGTGCTTCAATACCGTTATTGGCGAGAAAGCCCAGACCGCCCACATGGTGGAAACCACCGCGGCCTGAATGCGCCCAACGAAGCGATCCAGGATCAGCCTTGGCCGCGTCGATCACGTCCTGAACAGTCTGAAACGGGCTGTCTTTCGGGACCATCAGCGAGGTTTGCAATTGGCCGACCTGCGCAACGAACTCAAAGCTGTCCAGTGCATCAATGTCGGTGTCGCGGGTCATGGTGGACAGCAAGAATGAGCCACCAGAAGTCATCATCATCGTGTAGCCATCAGGCCGTGCGCCAACGACAGAATTGGCTCCATTCAAGCCACCCGAGCCGGGTTTGTTCACGACAACAACCGGCACATCCAAAATGCCTTCGGCTGCCGCTGAGATAGCGCGGGCATAGGCATCAGTGCCACCGCCTGCCTTGTAGGGTACAACCAGGTTGATCGGGCGCTTGGGCCAGTCAGCCGCAAAGCTGGCTGTGGCTGATGCCGCAAGGGCGATGCCTGCCAGTGCGGCAGAAATGAGTGTTCTGCGTTTCATAGAGTCCTCCCTAAATTCTCTTCTGGTCTCACCTAGCAGATCACAGAGATTGCGAAAAATGCAAAGATGTTTAGTTTACTTGCAAAAGATGTAAGTGACGGTGGCAAACATGAACATCAAAGCGCTTCGTGCATTCAGAGCAACGCTGTCTGAGGGATCACTCGCAGCAGCAGCAAAAATACTGCACCTTTCGCAACCAGCGGTGAGCCGGTTGGTTTCCGGTCTTGAGGGGGAGTTGCGGCTTGATCTTTTTGATCGAAGCGGCCGGAACCTCACTCCAACACCCGAGGGACTTGCATTTTATCGCGAAGCTGGTCGCATCCTCGACAACCTGGATGAGATCCCAGGCATCGCCGCCGAGATTCGTGCAGGCCGCACTCAGAATCTTCGGATCGTCGCAATGCCGCGCATCGCGCGCGCGCTGGCTTCCCCTGCCGTCGGTCAATTTGTAAGGGCGAACCCTGATACAAATGTCAGCCTGGATGTACGTGCCCGCAGAGAGGCTGGGAAGTGGCTGGCCGGTCGAGAATATGACGTGGGCATTGGTGCGCTTCCCGTCGAACACCCCGACATCCAGACTGAACTGCTGTTGCGCGTTAGAGCACAAGCCGTCGTACCAATTGATCATCCGCTTGCTGATCTGAAGGAGGTTTCCATTGATGATTTAGGTGACGTTCCTA
This sequence comes from Ruegeria sp. CL5, assembly GCF_056536485.1. Lineage (NCBI taxonomy): Bacteria > Pseudomonadati > Pseudomonadota > Alphaproteobacteria > Rhodobacterales > Roseobacteraceae > Ruegeria > Ruegeria sp. CL5. Next base: position 65,771 of record NZ_JBQFPS010000012.1, on the reverse strand, counting down.
TTGTCAGGCTGATGCACGGATTGCTTCTGCGCGATCAACTGGATGATATGTTTCGATCCGCTGGGATACTACCAAAACAAACCTGCGAAGTCGCATCTTCCTCGCTGGCATGTGCCCTCGTAGCGGATGGCGGTGGTGTCACAATTGCAGATGAGCTTGTAGCGGCCAACGTAGATAGAGATCGCATTCGAACCATCCCCATAACGCCCGAACGCTGGATGTCGTTTGGGCTTCTCTTTCCGGTTCAGTCAGAGCCAAACGAAGTACGTGACCAGTTCGTTGATGTACTAAAATCACATGTCACAGCACTTGCGGCGTCAAGCGAGGCGATAGAAGTGATGTACTAGAAACTCGCGTATGCCTGCGGGCCTCTTCAAAAAATTTTGATAATTTCAAAATTTAAGCATCCAGAAAGCGGACTTTGATGTTTGATGCAGCATTTGGCACTTTGGGCTCTTCGCTGACTTTCTCTGCAATTGGGATCAATGTCTGCAACCAGGCAGATTTAAGTAATGGTGCGTTGGCTCCGCAGCGGCGCTAAACACTCAACCAGAGATCGCTTCACATTATGCCGCTTCAATGATGTTCGCGGTTCGTTATGGTGAGGCATTTCAGCCAAAAAAGTTGTCTGCGCGTGCCTCTGAACCAGAATCTACGCGCAGACTATCGAGAAACCTGCCGGGCGTCTGGCCCGGCATGATGGGCTCCGACGGGTTCGCCGTCCTCCCCATCGCCGCGCTTGATCCGCCCCACCGTGCGGCGTCTCCTGCGGTCCCCGCGCTTGATGGGTCCGGGTCCCCAAAAACAATTCCAATCAGCCGTGAGGGTTCAGGACGTGAAGGTCTCGTTTTCCGTGATCTTTTCAAACGCGGGTAAGAATGCGTCATGGTGCAGCGAAAGGTAGCGTGTGATCTGCTCGCTGCGCATCAGTTTCGCGATGAACCCGCGTGTCAGGACCAGATCGAGATGATCCGCGCCGTAGCTGTCTTCGACAAGGCGGGCCTCGCGTTCCAGATTGGCAGACTCGCGCTCCATAAGCTCCAGTTGCTCGCGTGAAATGCCTCTGATCTTTTTCGGCGTTGCCGCCGACACCAACTGGTTTTCGGGCGTCGCGGCCAGAAGCGATCGGGCATAGTTGATCGTGAACTTGTTCATGGCGACCATGAGTTGCGCCGCTTCAATCTGCCGGATCGGCTTCATTTTCTTCAGAATCTGAAACCCGGTCAAAGCCACTTGTTTGTCTTTCAGTAGTTCCGCCGCCTCATCGCAAATACCATCCAGAAGCTGGTGTTTTTGCTTCAGGGTCTTGATGTTGACATTAAGCGCGCTCGCCAAACGGGCCTCTGGTACGCCAAGTGAGAGGGCTCTCAGGATCATCTTGTGCTCTTGAATGGTCGCGAGACGAGAGATGCGTTTGTTGTAGGTGAAGGCTTCGTCGTCCGTGGACACAAGACATCGCGCATGTGTCTGACCCTGGTCTTTCAAAACCTCAAGGCGCAGATGCCCATCAAGCAAAGTATATTGACCAGCGTTGTATGGGTCGCGGGCCACAACCATAGGTTCAACAAGACCGACGTCCTGAATAGATGTGATGATCTGTTTGAACTTGATGCTGGCCTTCTTTTGCGGCGTGACAACATAGAGCGGTGCGATGTTCTCGAATGAGAGTGTTACCAGCTCCTGTTCAAAAGCTGCTGCAATCTTCTGTTCTTCCTTGGTCACCGTCATGTGGATATCTCCTCGAATTTTGCCAGGCGATCTGCAACCTGCTTTGGCAGGCTGATCAAGCCTTCGGCGCGAAGCAATGTGACGAAGTTTTCGTCAGTCATCAGGGTCTTAAGCGCTTCTGTCAGAAAGAGCAGTTCGCTGCGCGTTGCACTTGCTTTTCTCAGCAACACCTTCTTTTTCTCGACATCGTTTTCATAAGTCTTGAGCAGACTTTCGACCGACAGGCTTTTACGCGGTCGTTCACCAGTGCTCGCGCGGCCCTTGCCATGCTTCTGGCGCGCCTCAACCAGACGCTTGGCCGCCAGGAGTCTGCCGCCGCGCAGAAGCTTTTTCTCATAAGCTTGCCTCAGAACACGTTGCACGCCGACGTCATCCGCGTCCGCAATGTCAACGGCAACACTGACCGGAATCTTACCGCTCTCCACTGCACGCAGAAGGCGGTGTTCGTGACTTTCCAGAAGTTTAATGACGCCGTGGACATACTTCTTGGACAGCTGAGTCTTGGCGGCGATTTCAGTTTCAGAGTAACCCCTTTCTTTGAGGCGCCCAATGTCTCTGAGCAAATCCAGCGAATGGTGGTGCCTGCGCGCCAGGTTTTCCACCAGGCTCATAACAAGGCAATCTTCGCTGCTGGCATCTATGACGATCGCCGGTATTTCAGATTGGCCAAGAACCTAGAATGCCTCAAGACGGCCCTGGCCGCAGACCAATTCGTATGCTGGCTCACTTCCGTCCTCAGTCTCACGCGCAGCAACCGTTATGGGTCTTTTCAACCCAAGCTCCGCGATGTTCGCGGTAATCTCGTCGAAAACCTTTTTGTTCCTGAGCCTTGGGTTGACGACGGTAATTGCATCGACAGGAACAAGAACAGTGCGTCCGACCGGCACATGATCCATCACGCTGCCTCCAGTATTGGCGTACGTGCGGCCATGTCGAAGAAATGAGCCAGGTTATCGAAGCGGAATGCATCAAGGGACAAACCGTTGTTTTCCGCCAAGCGCAGCTTTGATTTGGTCATGTCAAAGGTAGGCAACAAGTAGTAGTCGAGCGGCGTTCTGTTTGACTGCCCCATCCTGACGACGATGGACATATCGGGGAGCTGGCCGGTGTTCAAACGAATGTTCCAGCGATACGCACCTGCGCCTGTCTGAAGACAGCGCGCAATGACAATTGAAACGGTGAACTCGTCATTGATGATGAGGGTATCTGTATTGAGGTCACGAGCGACGTCTCCGCCAACGGCTTCGACTCCGGCGATGATGTCCCGGATGATGTCGGAATGCAGGCTGCGCAATCGTCTGTTGATCTCAATGTATCGGTAATCTCTGTCAGGCTTGAAGCCGACGAGGCTGTAAGCGTGCAACAGGCTACCAAATCTGTTCTGATAGGCCCCGCTGGATGGAAGCTTTGGCGCTTCATTGATGACAAAGCCCGAGAGATATCCGATTGGGTAGTCGCAGCGAGGCGCGCGGTATTGCTCTGATCGGGGCGTCTGGCAGTGGTAAATCCACCGCCGCAGACCGCTTGTTTGACAATCACACTGACCTGATCCTGCCAATGGCGGGTCAGGATGTGGCGGAGGTGATCCGGCTACTGGTGCCGTCGCCAGCGACGCTAAAGAATGTTGGTACGACGATCCTGTCCGGTCTGGGATATCCGCTCGCTCGGGACAAGTCGGTAGGCATCATCTGGACGCAGGTTCGTCAGTTCCTCCGAATGCGAAGGACCCTGTTTGTGCATTTGGACGAGGCTCAGGACCTCTATACCAGCAAAGGCGTCAAAACCCGTAATGATGTGGTGAACACCCTGAAGTCTCTGATGAACGATAAGGATTGGCCGGTTGGTCTCGTTCTGTCTGGCACGCCCGATCTGATCGAGATGATCAATTCGGATGTTCAGCTTAAAAGGCGCATAGATGTTGTGCACCTGGGTGCAGTGAGCTGGATTTCCCACGAACCCGAGATCACAGAGATCTTTACCGAGTTCGTTGGGAAATCTGGTCTGATACCTTCCATCGAACTTCAACAGAGAGAGTTTCTCAAGCGGCTGGTCCATGCAGGTGGCAATGAGTTTGGATTGTTCATCGAAATGTGTCTGAGCGGGATAGAAGAGGCACTTTACGACGGTGATACCCAACTCCGTCTTGGACATTTTGCAGAGGCATTCCGTCGAAAGTCGGGGTGTATCCCTGCATTCAACCCGTTCCTTGCCCAAGACTACCTGAGCATTGATGTCAGAACCATTATGGGCTGGTTGGATCCTGATGACCCTTCGCCGGATGGAGGATTGTCATGACAGCACTACTCGCTCTGACTTTGACTCATCATCACATGGAAACCCCTGCCTCTTATGTCGCCCGCCTGTCACGCCGCAATTATGCGAGACGCGGCGAATGTCTCAAAGGAGCCCAAACTACCGGATTCTGCGCTCACACTTAATGGCAGGATTTCGCAGAAATCGGCTTTGCAAAGCCATAGAGAGCAAAAGGGATAAGTAACGGAAACAGCTCTACCCGACTCCGAATCCTTCTCGGAGGTTGCGTGTTCATGCATTTTCAACACGTAGCGCGACAACATCCTCGACCCCGCAAAACAACCACAAACCGTGGAGTTCGCTATTCGAAAGAACACTCAAAACGGCTCTTGGGTTTTTGTACTCGCCATGCCGCGCTTTAGATGTTGAATAAAAAGCCGGAGCGGCACCAAGGCTCGGTACTCTTGCGGAAAATATATATTGACGCCGGGCATTGTCACCTGATGCTCGACCAGAACTTCTGTGAGTTCACCACTGTTCAAGGCATCAGCACAGTGTTCTCGGAACGTATAGCTGACGCCCAACTCTCGCGATGCCAGTTCCACTGCCACCGGCAACGAGTTTGCAATTACGCTACCTCTAACTTCAACCGGGTACTCTCCATCGGGCCCTGAAAACATCCATGGTGCCAATTTCCCAGAACTTGGAAAGCGGTATCGGAGACAATTGTGGTCCAGCAAATCCGTAGGGTGTTCGGGTGTGCCGTGTTTTTCAAGGTACGCAGGACTCGCCACCACAGCAGAGGTCATGGGATCGGTCAAACTGACGGCAACCATGTCCTGAGCAATCAGCCCTCCCAGTCGAAATCCTGCGTGCAGGCCCTCTTTCAAAATGTCCGACCAGGCATCGGCCAGAACAAGTTCGATCTCGATTTCGGGATAAAGCTCCTGAAACGTCAGCAGAGGTTTACTGATCAACAAGTGATATACAAACTCCGGGAGTGCGAGCTTTAATGCACCACGTGTGCTTTGGCCTGCGGTGCGCGCATTCTCGAGGCCATTGGCCAACTGCTCAAATGCCGGTCCAGAACTTTGAGCCAGCGCGCGTCCTGCATCAGTCAAGCTGATCGAACGGGTTGTGCGAATAAATAACGCCGTGCCGATACGCTCTTCCAGCGTCTTCAACTGATGGCTCACCGTTGACCGTTTGATCCCAAGAGCCAAGGCCGCGGCACTTAGACTTCCCTCTTGAGCGATTGCATTGAAAACCTCGAGCGTGGCCAACGGCAGTCTAATTGTCATATTTCCTACAACATAGAAGTTGATAACTGGGCAATTGTTCTAAATTAAGGGCATAGTTAGTTTTGGGTAACGTGTAAACACAGCACCCGAGGCTCCTTATGAAAACCCTTGTTTTGGCCGCTCATCCCGATCTGTCGACCTCATCCGCCAATCGAAAATGGTTGGATGCGTTATCTGAATTGGACGGTGTCACAACGCGTGACTTAACAGCCATTGGCGGCCCAACAATGCAATTTGACCCGGCACATGAACAGTCGTTACTTCGACAGACCGACCGCGTGGTGCTTCAGTTTCCATTTTATTGGTATTCGTCACCGCCAGTTCTCAAGGCTTGGCTGGACCAAGTGTTGCTGTTTGGGTTTGCCTATGGACCTGGCGGAAACCAACTGCACGGAAAAGAGCTTGGGCTTGCGGTTACCACGGGCGGGTCCGCAGAAAGTTATCGCGCGGGCGGCATCAACAATTTTTCGATGACAGAGTTCCTCACGCCGTTCCGGCAGACTGCCCTTATGGTGGGGATGAACTATCTGCCACCTTTTGTACTGCATAGTGCAATGAGCCGAGACCAGACCGCTCTGAATGCCAGCATGCCTGCGTTGATTTCCTACGCCACTGACCCGCGGGTTGGATCAATGGGCAGTATGAAACAACCGGCATTTGCGTAGGGACAGGAAAAAGCCCTGACTTTGTAACGACTTCCGGCACGACTGCCTTGCGTCCTGCAGACACCTGCTCCAGCACACAAGGCATACACCAAATCGCACAAAGGCGATCCAACCAACGGGTGGTTTCTCTGTCAGGGAAATTACCCGCTCCATCTTCATTCAGGAGAAGAACATGCAAAGTTTTGAAAACAAAGTGGTCCTCATCACAGGTGGTGGCACCGGCATCGGCAAGGCGACGGCCGCTGCCTTTGTCAACAGTGGATCTAAGGTGGTTATCACGGGCCGGCGGCAGTCCGTTCTTGAAGGTACCGCACGAGAACTTGGCCCGAACGCGCACTTTATCGCCGCAGATATCTGCAAGAGCGGAGAGCCAGCCCGAATTATTGAAGAAACCATTGGCAAATTTGGTCAATTGGATGTTCTGGTCAACAATGCTGGGACTGGGACCATGGGCCCCCTGTCTGAAACCAGTGATGACGACATTGAAAAGACATATCGGATCAATGTCTTCGCACCACTAGCCATGGCCCGCGAAGCAACGGCGCACCTTGTCAAAACCAAGGGATCCATCGTCAATATTTCGTCTGTCACGGCACGCGGTACAATGCCCGGGATCGTGACCTATGCGTCATCAAAGGCAGCCGGAGAACACGCCGTAAGGCTGCTAGCCGCAGAGCTTGGCCCCTTGGGTGTTCGGGTCAATGCCGTTGCTCCAGGCTTTACCGACACAGATGCCCTGTCGTATGTCAAATCGAACGAAGAAATGATGGGGATGATTGTCGCCCAAACGCCGCTGGGTCGACTGGGAAAACCGGAAGACATTGCAAATGCAGTTCAGTTGCTTGCTGATGACCAAGCCGGGTGGATCACCGGCCAGTCAGTACAAGCCGGTGGCGGGTATCTGCTGTAGAAGTCTGAACTTTTGCGATGCGCATTGTGGAGCGCATCGCACCACCTCTGGTTTGAACCCGCAAAGCCATTTTCACTATGATACCTGCATTCGTCCAGTTTCCGGACCAATCAGAAAGCGGGTTGCCTCTAGTAAGAATGGTAGGTTTTGATACGGCATGCTGAGGACCCCCAATGACCCCTGACCTGTCCAAACACCTTCAGTAAAGGTGCAATGCGAAAGCTATGCCCTTCGGACTGAAACCCGTCATTGCGCCAAACAAGTTGAACCGCCGCTTTGTCCGCGACGCAGCCCTTTGTACTCGTTCCACTAAATGGCCACTACTCAACCAGAGATCGCTTCACATAAAACCACTTCAGCGACGCGCGCGGTTTGTTATGGCGCTGTCAATCACCCCATGGTTGCAGCAACGTGCCCTCCGAGACCCCGTTCGACGACGACCGTAATGCGCGGACTCAGCCGACCTTGGGTTTCTGACCTTTGCTATCGCAGCATGTGTTTGTATGTACAGCAGGCTTAATTCCGCGTCGCAAGGCATGTCACCGAACCGGTCATTGGCGGGCGTCAACTTGGCCGGAACCGAGACCGTACTTTCGTTGCATCCGGTTCAGACACATGAGACGCGGACAAAGTAGCTATTTAGGGCAACCTAACGGATGTCCACTTTCAGCGCTTCGCGATCAGTTAAATAGGGTAGCCGCGCTTGGGCAGCTGATACTTTGTCTAGTTGCAACGTGCCATAGATTATCTGGGCCTGCGTATTTGCGCGCGCCAGTTCCCGGCCGTCCGGAGTTGCAATAAAGCTTTGACCTAAAAAGGTCATGCCATGTTCGCTGCCAGCGCTGTTCGCATACGCAAGAAAGACGCCGTTTTCATAAGCGCGCGTCGGGATCATGCGTTGTGCTACCCATTCCCACTGAGCGCCAAGTGCGGTTGGAACCAGAACGAGCTCGGCCCCCTTTGTGGCCACATCCCGCGCGGTTTCCGGGAATTCGGCGTCATAGCAAATCAGTGTCGCTATTCGCACACCGCGATAAGTGAAAAGCGCACACCCTCTACCGGGTGTGAAATGATCCCCTTCGAAACCCGGCGGAATGGCTAGTTTGCGGTGACCGCCCAAACGCGCGCCATCCGGCCCGATGCATTGCGCCGCATTGAAGATCACCTCTCCATCAACTTCGGGGAACCCATAGTGGATTGCGACATCGTGGGTTTTAGCAAGTGCTGCAATAGCATGGGCAATGGGACCGTTAGCGGGTTCGGCGCGCGCGACTACTTGCTCACCGATGTAGTAGCCACTGGCAAATAGCTCGGGCAGGACCAAAAGGTCGGCATCTTCGGCGGCGACCGCGGGCATCACACCCGACAACCAATCCAGACGATCCTTTACTGTGGCCAATTCTGCTGGCGATTGCCCAACAGCAAGTCGAAACGAGCGGCTCATTTTTAGCTGTCCGTGACCAGCAATGTGCGGGGGTATTCCGTGATGTAGTCAAATCCCGTCTCGGTCACCACGACGGAATCGCCGATGCGCCCGGCAGTCACCCCGTTAATAGAAATACCCCCATCCACCGCAAAGGTCATGCCGGGCTGCAAAATGGTGGTGTCGCCGGTTTTCAACTCTGGTGCCTCAAGATAGGCCACACCAATCGACCGCCCGGTGCGATAGCCGGTTTCATACCCACGTTCGGCGTAAACCTCGTTTGCGGCTGCGGCCACATCCTGTGCTTCGATTCCAGGGCGAATGGCCATGATTGCTGCCTGTTGGGCATCGATGGCGGCTTGTTGCACGCGGGCAGCATCGTCGCGCACTTCACCAATGTGGAACATCCGGTCAAAGCCCAATTTGTATTGCTTGAATTGCGCCATGTTGCAAAAGCAGAAATAAACCGGATCAGCCCGCTGATATTGGCGGACCGAGGCACGGCGGTGCACCATAGATGTATCTTTACCGCTTTGCAGGATTTGCAAGTTGTGAATCATCGGCGAGACGAACCTGTCCCAGCCCTTGTCCGTCAGAAATGTCGCCGCCTTGCGCGACCCTGCCTCGATCACGGCCAGTGCGCTTTCATACTCCTGAGCCCCCTCTTGTAGGCTGCGATGCGCGGCTTTCATCATTGCGCCCGCAATTTGACCTGCCTCTTTCATCACCTGAATTTCAAACGGGGTTTTGATCATCCGCATGACGCCCAGGACCGGCGAGATGTCGTTGACCGGCACACCGGGATAGGTTTCATCCAGGTGGTTGCGCACGATTGCTGGGATGCTGTTACGCTCTACCCAGATCTCTTCCGGCTTGTCGCCCAAAGCACCCGCAAGGGCTCGTCCCCAAGTGCGTTGCCCCATGTCTTCCCATGTGCGTACGTCTTCGACCCAGGTCATCGCAGCGACCATTTCGCTTTCCATCAGAGGCGTGATCACAATGGGCGCCTCATCTGCATTTACGACCAACATGGTTGGGCGGCCAAATTCGATGCCCAAATAACCCCAAAATCCTGAGAGATAAGCGATGGAACTTTCGTCCGTGAAAACCGCGCACTGGATACCCAAGTCCTTCATCTGGGCCTGAAGGGTGAAAGTGCGGGTTTTGGCCTCGTTGAGCATGTGTACTTCCTGGATTGGGGGCTGGAGAAACATCTCAAACGCTTAAGATGTACACAGGTAGTGAGTCAAATCCAATTTTTTACCAATTATTGCCCCTGAATCTGCACTGATGTATGCACCTTAAGTAAAGGAGATCTGCATGCCCCTCTCTCAGAAAGCCACCGCAACAGAAACCAAAAATACGGCCGAAGCCATCCAGACCGAAATCTTGCAGCGGATTTGTTTTCTAGACTACCCCCCAGGCAAACAACTAAAAGAGGCTGAATTGGCTGCCGAATTTGGTGTCAGCAGAACTCCGATACGCGATGCGATCAGCCGGATCAGCCATCTGGGACTGGTGGATACCCGTAATGGTGTGGGCACGGTCGTGGTCGCACTGTCAGCCGCGCAAATCCGTCATGTCTATGACATGCGGCTGGAGCTTGCGCCGCTGATTGGCACCATGTCCCCCCGCAGCATCACCGAGTCTGATTGCGAGATCGGACAGAAATTGCAGCAGGAGGCGAAAGCGTTGTGCAATGCTTTCGATTCCCGGAAATACATCGAGATCAATCATCGCCTGCATGTGCTGATCACCGGCTTGATCGGCAATGGTACATTAAGGTCATTTTGGTGGCAGACCTATTGTCAGGCAGCCAGCACTTGGTACTTAGTCAGCCACCAAAGAGGACCTGAAATGGCGCGGGCACTCGTGTCGGAGCTCAGCGAGATCAACGCCGCATTGTACCTCGGCGACGTCGCTGCCATAGGGTTTATTCAGCGAACCCATATCGGGTACGGTTATCAACGGATCAAAACCCGCCTATTGGTGAACGAAACATAGTGAGCCCCTGCTGCATAGCCGATGTCATGATCCAGCGATCAAAAGATGGTTTGGTCGCTTTCCAGCGCATTGCCGACATGGATCGCCGAGTTGCCCGCCGCTCTTGATTCGATGGATCGAATGACCTTTCTGAGCCCAGAGCTGCCAGGAAGACAACCTTCGAATGGACCGTTAACCTCGTGTTCCAACTTTGTTTCTGGGCAGATCGCATATAGGCTGCCTACGAATGACTAACCGCCGAGGTGTCAAAATGAAGCTTGGAATCAAATCTGTAGCGGTGGCTTCCGCAATCGTATTGGCTGGGCAACAAGCAGTCTCGCAATCTTTCAATGATACGGGCGATATCCTTGCTCGCTCGGCCGAGATCAAAGACATCGAATATACAATGATGGTACAGCGTGCGACGCAGGCTGCGATTTGGGGTATGCCAGCCGCAGGCATGGTCGATTTTCTCAAGGGTATTCGGCGGGATCTCGGAGGCGACTACAACGATATCGTCTACCTAAACAAACCCTTTGACTCGAAGCACGGCTTCCTGACAGCGAACGATGTAACAGCATATGCTTGGTCTTCGATGACGTCCGAACCCGGTCCTTTGGTGATCGAGGTTCCTGCGGCGACCGACAACGTCAGTTACTTCGGAACAATAGTTAACGCCTGGGACGTTCCCATTGTCGACGTTGGACCCGATGGCTTCGACAAGGGCAAAGGTGGCAAGTACCTGATGCTTCCGCCCGGATACGGAGAGCTGTCAGTTGATGACCTGACTGAGGCCGGCTACTTCCCATTCGAGACCGACACCTACGAGTATGGGTTCTCATTCCGCCCAAGGCTCTACAATGATGCGACGGATGCCGACGCGGCAGCATACGCGCAAACCATCAAAATCTATTACTTGACGGAAGCAGACAATCCGCCGCCGAACACATACCACGAAGCATCGGATGCACCTTACGATTCACTGCCCTATTACAATCACACTTATTTTCAGGACTTGAACGATTACGTTCAAAACAACCCGATCCGTCCCCAGGACAAGATCATGGTGAACTTTCTGAAGGATCTCGGCATCGAAAAGGGCAAACCATTCGAGCCAACGGATCGTCAAATCGAAGCCATGAATGAGGGCCTGATTTTGGCCTATGCGGCCATGCAACGATACTTCGTTGAGCCTGGGTTGGCGACCGTGCCGCTTTGGGTTGACGACAGCGGTGAGCTAAAAACCCAATGGCTTGTATGGGATTTTGCTGAAGGGCAAGCCGAGCTTGGCTTCCCGTATGAGACCGACACGGAAGTTCTGTTAGATGATCGGGCGGGCGGCAGCTATTTCTGGATCACTTACCTCCCCAAGAATCTGGGCGGCGGCACATTCTACCTTACAGGATTGCGGGACAGTAACGGTGAGATGTATGACCACACCCAGACCTATAAGCTGAACGTGCCAGCGGACACGCCTGCCGAGGATTTTTGGTCTGTGATCGTATACTCCATGGAGACCAAGAGCTTTATCCGCAACGTGAACCCGGTCGGCCTGTCGTCGCGGGATGCGGATACCATGAAGCCCAATGAAGATGGATCTTATGACATCTACTTTGGTCCCGAAGCGCCCGAAGGTCAGGAAAGCAATTGGATACCCACGACAGAACCCTACTTCTTGCTGTTCCGCCTTTACGGTCCTTCTGAAGGGTGGCTGGGTAGCGGTTGGGTATTGGGCGATCTTGAGAAGCTCTAATCGCTCAAAAGCCGGACGGTTCGTGGATCAATAGCTTAGATGAAGGTGGGTGTAATTCCCGTTATGTCCGCGTTGCTGGCATTTGATGCCGTCTGAACCGACCCGACGACCTATTGAAACCGTCAGATGACCGGTTTGAGCCCAAAGCGGACGTATTTTCGTGTTTCTACAAAGGTTGTTTTGGGAAAAAGGAAAAGCGGTCTAATTTATAAAAGGGTGTTGATCGAAATTGAAGTCTAAGCTCGATTAAGGGCCTCCTCGATACTCAGGCTTAGCGCAGCCACAAACAAAGCCGCCCACAAAGTGAACGGCCTTGAAGTATCAAAACAGATCAGTTGGTTAGAGAAGCATTGCACTCACGCGCTGCTTCAATCGCTTTCTTGGTGCCAGCAAGGCTTATTTCGAAGGCAAAATTAGATTCTGGCATTACAATCATGGTTTCGCGCTCCATCACGTCTGTGACGAAGTCAGGATTGTTGGCAAGGAGATAACCGCCCTTGTACCCGTCTGCCAGGTTGGGCGGCGCTGCTGTTGTATCGCCATAGTACAATTTGTTGTCCATGAGCAGCTCGACTTTATCATCCTTAAACTCGATGTCTGCCTTTGTAAAAACACCCATGTAGCCGAAATCTTTGTCCGGGGTCAGACCCATTTGAACAACGTTGGTATTCTCATCCACCCTTTCGATCAGGCAAGTATTTCGGCTTTTATCCACAAAAATATTCCAGCCGGATTCTTCGCCATAGTTTACGAACTCTGCGTTGTCTTTTGGCAGAATATTATTGTCCTTGGCATGTCCTACAGTTGCTCCGCACGCAAGAACAGCAGCAGCAACGAGGGTCTTAGTTGTCGTTTTCATAGAAACACTCCCATTATAATATTGCAGAATGAAGATATGAGGGTAATCCATTAACCTGAATCTTCAAACGAAAATGTATGGCTGTGTCCTTTCGAATGGTTTGAAAAGTAGGTGGTAAAGAGGCCAACTCATAAACCATCGACCGACCCAAAAGTAGAAGGTCCGGTCGGTCGCTCTGCAAAATGGAAACTCATTATACCCCCATCCCCAAAAAAACCCGCATCGTTCGGAGGGAAACCAAGTGAACAACGCGGGCTGTAGTTTTGGGGTGTTGTTGTTACGGCTCTGATCGAAGTATGGATCAAAGTTCCCCGCGTCACCTCTATCTGGGATGATGGGCAACGCGGGGATTTAGCCTGACAATGGGACTAGCCAGACTAAGTCGGAATGTGCGCTTGGCCGCCGTTAGTCAACCAAGTTGGCATGAGCGCAAATTCTGTTCGCTATAGTCCGAGTTCGTAACCTGCCGTTTGTACAGCACGGCCACATTTTCTGACGCGGACGGGTAAACTGGAATAAACAAGATTTTCTCAAGCACGCGAGAGAAAACTTTTTGGCGCGCGTAAAATTACTTGAAATGTTGTATTTTAGATTCAAGTATTCGAATGCGTGGCAAGTTTGTATTACCTCTGTTGCTCGCGCATTCGCCAGATCTGTCTGGTTAGCCTCCTGGAGACGTAAGTGAGTGGTGTCTCCAGGAGGTCATTATTTTCGGTTTAATGGGTCTAATAGAAAAAGCTCTAAACTCGACCTGCACAGCAAATCTATGACCCCCCCTCGCAAACGACGGTTACGTTCGCAGCACTGCCGTTCCGCCGATTTGAGTGAGTTTCCAGGTCGAAAGCGATCCAAAATCCGTGGAGTTCGTCACAGTGAAATTTTCAAAAATAAATCTATTTTTGTTGCGTCCGTGTGTGCTTTCTTCGCCCGTTAATGAAGTGGGGGATAGATAGATGAGACGAGCACTGAGAACTTTGACGATTTGGTCATTCCTCTGGTTCATTGCATTATTGAGTGTTTTCTTTGCAGGCGCGCAAGAAACTGAGGCCGGCCAAGAGGCGGTTGAAGTCGAGAATGACGATCTTTTAAATTCAGTCCTAGACGAGATGATTGCGGCCGATGACTTCGAGATCCTGCTTGTTCCCTTGACTGCGGAAGAGCTTTCCTAGGTCGCTGGTACTTGGCAGAATTACATCCGCTCACGGTTCGAAGAAGTCGCACAGGTTAACTTGCAGCTTAGATCGGCAAACGGAACTCTGGAAGACAGCCTGCGGTCTTCGTTGTCCTCTTTGAATGACGCTGGATCAGACATTCTCAATAACTATCGCCTAGTACTCGAAGCATGGACCCTGAGGCCCCGGTTCCAAAGGAGCCCAAGGCAGATGTTTCCACCTGACAATTTTGTCCGCGCCTTTGTCACAGTTATTGTCGACTAAGAGAACGCTCTGTGTATTCGCATTTCTACAAACGCAAGAAGCTTGAGACCGACCAAGTTCAGAACTGACCATAAGAATCCGTCTTTCTAAATCGAGTTTGTTCTCTGGAAAACGGTCCCGATAAGATTGTTTGCAATCATTTGTTCAAATGCAGGGACCTCGCTTCGGCGATAAGATTCTCTGGACAGCATGGTTTTCTGGACAGTACGTTCGAACATACTCAAAAAAATGAATACATGGGGGGGACCCGAATGTGCGTTTTTTCAACAATTTTGGAAGGTCTTCAAAGACCTGCCAAGCTGGTAGGCTTTACGATAGCTGCACTCGCAACGGGAGCGACTACTGTAGCCGCCGGCGAATGCAGTTTAAGCGGAGTTCCCAGCGTCCCCGATATGACTGTCTTAACTGTAGAAGCGCTGTCTGAACCGGCACCGCATTGTCGTGTTATCGGTGAAATTGGGACAGAGACCGGATTTGAACTGCTGCTTCCGGACGACTGGAACGGTAAGTTCGTCATGGGCGGTGGCGGAGGGTTCTCCGGCGATTTCAACAATGCCGCTATGGCTTTGGGTAATGTGCTTGCCGACGGATGGGCGACCGTCACGACGGATACAGGACACAAGGGCAACGCTATCGTCGCAACCTGGGCCCTAAACAATCTTGAACGCCAGGTCAGTTTTGGGTTCCAGGCCGTGCACAGAACGGCTGTGTCGTCCCAAGCGATCATAGCCGAGTATTATGGGTCGGAGATACAGCGTAACCTTTTCTATGGCTGCTCCCGTGGCGGTGGTCAGGCTTTGATGGTCGCGCAGCGATCACCGGGCGTTTTCGACGGCATCTATGCCGGGGCACCAGCCTACTCCTGGACAAAGGAGATGGCTGGCCGGTGGACTTATGACGCCATGAACATGTTCCCTGATCCAAACCAGATTTCGACACCAGTCATCGATACCGAGGCGCAAGCCCTTCTCGGGAATGCCATCATGGCACAATGCGACGCGATTGACGGGCTTGAGGACGGCATTCTGAATGATCCGCGCCAGTGCGACTTTGTGGTGTCGAGCCTGCTGTGTGGAGAAGGTGAAACCAATCAGTGCCTGAGCGCAGAACAGGTCCGGGTCGCAGAAGATCTCTATCGCGAGGTGGAATTCGGGGGCATGTCCTGGCCCGGCATACCGATGGGCGTGGAGCTACCAGGCAATCCGCTGGGTTGGTCGATGTGGAATACTGGAGGCTATGTCGAGGGCGCTGAAATCGACTTCCACCCCGGTGACGGCGATGAGGATGCGATGGTGTATGAAGCGCCTCCTATTCCCAATGCAACCTGGGGTTTCTCTACACAATTGATGAAGAACTTCTTCTACGGCGATCCAGACTGGACCTATGAAGATTATGACTTCTCCGACTTCGCCCATCACGCTGCGCGCTTGAGCCCGACGCTTGATGCGGAAAATCCCGACCTATCGGAATTCCGGGCCAATGGCGGCAAGCTTATAATTGACAATGGCTGGATGGATGGGTCGCTGTCTGCACACGGAACTATCACCTATTACGAACGGGTGCTTGAACACGACCCTTCTGCTCGCGATGATGTACGCTTGTTTATTCGCCCCGGCATCACCCACTGCCGGTTTGGACCTGGACCGGACGGCACAAACTATATCGAGGCGCTGGAAGAGTGGTTGGACACAGGGGTGGCACCTGACAAACTCGACGCGCCTTATGTCCATCCGCTGACCCGCGAGCCCACCGGACAAGGCGGGCGGATCATCTGCGCGCATCCGACCATTGTAACTTACGATGGGAGTGGCGATCCGGGTAAACCAGAGAGTTTCAGTTGCGTCGTTCCAAACTAGCGAGCCAGAAGAGTGTTGGGCGTGCTCGTTGAACGTTTCGACATGTTCCGCTTCGAATGTCACGATCTTTGTATGTGATACGCTTTTGTAATAAGGATCAAAAAGAAAATGGATTTCTTTCGCAGCAAGCGCTCCATAAATCGCTGTGAATTCTTCGGCACATTCGTCGTAGCCGTCTCCATGGCATTGCTTAGTTTTTCTCAGGTGATGGCGAGCGAACTTGATGAGCTTGATGAGGTTGTCGAATTCTTGGAACGACAGGTCTTCGAAGGCTTCGTTGAAGCTGGGGAACGCACACAGGTCTCGAACAGCATTAACGGAACGTTGGTTAGTGTGAACTTCATCAACGGGCAACGCGTCGAGAAAGGTGAGGTGCTTTTTGAACTTGCAAAGCAGACCATTGAACTGGACGTCGAACTGGCTGAGAATGAGGTGCGGCGACGAGAAGTGGAACTGGAAATCGCACGCGAAGCGGCAGAGCGTGCGTCCTCCCTGGCGGGCACCGGTGCTGCCACAGCGTTGAGGAAGCTGGAAACCAAACAGGCGCTTGCACTTGCTGAAGTTGCGTTGAGGGAAGCGCAGGCAAAGTTAAAGAAGGCGCAGGTTGTTCTGTCCGCAACCAAAATCAAAGCGCAGGCTTCCGGCTGGATTGTCGCCCCGAAGCATGATCTCGGAGCTTATTTGAAAACGCAGACACGCCGTCCACTTGCAGAGATTTTGGACCTGAACACGGTTCTGGTTTCGTATCTTCAGCCTTATGACACACTCATTGCACTTCAGAACGTCTCACCAGTGCCTATACCTCAGCTACTTAAGAAGCTGGATGTTTACGTGATCCTGCCCAATGGCATAGTATTCGAGGAGTCCGGAGAAATAATCTCGACCGACAATGAGTTGGATGAGCACGGCAATCTGCGCGTCTGGGCAAGGTTTAATAATCCGCAAACACTCCTGATCCCAGGCCTGAAAGTCCAGGCAAAGGTCGAACTCAAGAACTAATACCTCCTTATCTGGATGCCGGTTTTACGCAAAGTGCAATCCATTTCCATTTTGTCCTGTAGAGCACGCCTTAATCCAGGTAGAAAGAGCGACAGCGTTTATCATTTTGCTTCGGGTGCAAAACCTACATCGAATACCTGCCGCGCCCTGTACAGAGCGAATCCTACGCAGGTCTGATCACGCTCACCGGATACCAGCGTTTCCAGAACGTCCGGGACCAGCTGGAAAAAGACGGATTTTCACAGAGCCTTCCAACCGGGAACTGATGCGGACGATTAGGGCATCGCCATGCGATGCCTCGCCAAACCTGTTGAATGAGAAACGGAGTGCAAGTCACTCAACACCTGTTCAGAGATGCTCGCGGTTTGCTCTGGCGAAGCGTTTCAGTCAAGGATTGTGCTGAAAATCAATATTAGGACGATTTAAGTGGTTTACTACTGTCCGCAAAGCGTAATGAAGCAGTTGTTTGAAAGCTTGACTCGGATGGTTTGGAATTAATATGACTACCGTTTTTGATGAACAGTTTAGTCTCGGTTCGCTTTGACCAACGACTAGTGGCGGCGGATCAGAGATTTATTTAACTCGGCACGCAGTACTTTGATAAAGTCTCTTTCAAGACGTGATTGCAAACGATTGTCACGGTAGAGTATGGAAATCGGCATCGGTTGCTCTTGCCAGTCTTGAAGCAACTGGATCAGACAGCCTTTTTCCAGACTTCTGGCGGCAGCAATTGTCGTGGAAACTGCCACTCCGCGGCCAGCTAGGGCTTCGTTCGTGACATCACGAACATCATCAATTGCAAATTGGGGTTTAAACGATTGGGTCCAGTTTCTGCCGTCCCGATGACGCAAATTGAGTGGTACGTGAGGGCCAGGTGAAATCAAGATATGGTCGCGGAGCTGGTTAGGATGCACAATCTCGGGATGTGTCTCCAAATATTCTGGTGAAGCGACAAGAACACGACAGGTTTGTCCTACTCGAGCAGCGATCAGGTCACTGTCCGGTAGTCCACCTATAACCAAGGCCAAATGTGTATCGATGTCCAAACGTTGGATGGGTTGGTTGTTGAGAGCCAAATCAAATCGCGTGCTCGGATGCGCCTCCAAAAAGGCACTGATTGTTTGACGTACACCCATTTGCAGCAGGCTGGCGGGTACGTGCATTGTCAGGTGCCCTACGTAGTCTGAATGCCAGTCGTCAAGTTCACTCAAGGCCTGCACAACACTTTGCATTGCTGGCCGAAGGCGCGCATTCAACTCTTCACCACGTGGGGTTAGGGAAAGTCGATTTGCACCACGATCAAACAGCTTCTCTCCGACGGCCACTTCCAGATTGGCCATTCGGCGGCTGATGCTGGGCTTGGGTGTCCCGTCTGCACGCGCGGCTGCAGCGATAGAGCCATGATCCACTACGATCAGAAACAGGCGCAAATCTTCCAGTTCTGGTTGGGACATCGACTGGGGCTCCGCATAGGGATCAAAAATGACCCCTAAGAGGTCAAAAGTGTATCTGTATAGACTCAATCATGAACCCTAGTTCTCCGTCAAGGCGCAAGCATGATGCGGGCGCACTTACCCTCGGAGAAAAACCCAATGACTACTCAAGCAACAACAACCGTCTCAACTTACCTCTTCAACCGCATGGCCGAACTGGGCGCCAACCACGTGTTTGGTATCCCAGGAGATTATGCCCTGCCACTGTTTGACGAACTGATCGACGGCGACCACAACTCTAAGCACGTTCTGGTTTGTAACGAACTGAATGGGGCTTATGCCGCAGACGGCTACGCTAAGCTTTCCGGCTTTGGCGCGATGGCTGTAACGTTCGGGGTTGGATCCCTTAGCACGGCAAACGCTGTCGGTGGGGCCTATGCCGACGACACTCCCATGGTCGTCATTGCCGGTGCACCCAGTGTCGAAGTGATCACAACCCCATCGCGCCGGAAGCTGCACCACGTGATGGGTCAGGACTTCGACGCTTACCTCAAAGCCTTTGCGCCCATCACCGTTGCTGCGCACCGTCTGATGTCCGCAGAAACCGCCGCGCAGGAAATCGATGATATTCTGCGTCTGTCCTATCAATCGAAAAAACCTATCTATCTGGAAATCCCATACGACATCCAGACCGCGAAAATTCCGGTGGCCAACCAGGCACTGGACCTGATGATGCACCAGTCGTCGGATGACGGGTTAAAGGCAGCCGTTGACGCCGCTGTTGCCGTATTGAAAGAGTGCCGGTCCCGCACTGTCGTAACAGGCCATTTGCTGCAACGCGAAAAGCTGATCGAACCCGCAAAAGCCCTTGTCGAAGGATTGAATGCCGGAGTGGCAACGACTTTTGTCGGCAAAATCTCGGACTTTGAAGGCCATCCCAATGCCGTCGGTCTGTATATGGGTGCAATGTCGAATGACGCGACACTTAAAGCGGTGGAAAGTGCCGATGTGTCGATTGCACTGGGAATGTCCTTCAATGAGTTCGACACCGGCGTCTTTACCGGCAAGATGGGCACTGATCAGCATAACATCTGGGTCGACTTCGATCAGGTGACAGTTGATGGCACTGTGTTCGACAAGGTTTATCTGCGGGACTTCCTGCCGGCCCTGATCAGTGCGGTCCAATCCATCGAACCGGGTGACTTGATGGTGGGCAAGGACGACCGCCGCTTTTGCTTCCAACGCTCAGACGCCTTTGAGCCGACCGACGCACCTCTGACCATCGACCGGCTGTTCGTTCAGTTCTCAAACTACGCGAAAGAAGGCGATGTCTTTTATGGCGACACCGGTGGCTACATCAACGGCTCGCAGGCTGAATTCCCGATTGGCATGGACATCTACGGTGTCGGCAACTGGGGATCACTGGGTGCAGGTTTCGGAATGTTCACGGGCGGTGTATTTGCCAAGGTAGCCGAAGGTCGGCGTACTTACATGATCTCCGGTGACGGCGCATTCCATATGACCGCACAGGAAGTTTCCACCCTAATCAAATACGATATCGATACGGTAATCTTTGTCCTCGACAACAGCGGTTACGGGGCCGAGCGCCAGATCTATCCCGGCAAAGAACGAAGCTACAACAACACGCCAGTCTGGAACTACGAAAAACTCGGATCCGCGTTCGGAGGCTTCAAAGGTGTGAACACCAAGGGCTATGTTGCTCGTACCGAAAAAGAGATGGCCGATGTGCTTGAACAACTGAGTAAACCCAAGGGCGTGAACATCGTGCGCATCATGCTCGACCCCTGGGACAGTGCTTCATTCAATGTCAAATTCAGCGAAGCCCTGCGCCACTAAAATTCCCCAAACTAAAACATTAAAATGAGCCAATGGTTAACTCGCCCTTGGTTCATTGCCTTTTGAGTAGTTGGTAGAGCTTGTTTCAATGAGAACGAAGGAGATCCATTACTGAATTGCAATGCAATCCGCTTCTTCTGAACTGATCATCAACGTCAATAATGGGCTCGATGCAGTCAATCGCCAATTTGCGGCAGATGTCTGTTTTGCGGACAAAGCAGCCCTTTTTTGACAATCGCTTCAAAAAAAGAGAACTCTTCTCCACATAGTCCAACTTCGAATTTTAGCTTTGTTGACCCACGGCGCCAAACACCGACAAAGGAAGTGCCCAAAACACTGTGACGCGACAGCCTCACTGCCACCGACGAAAGCGAAACGCTACATCTCAATGATTGAATATTAAAGTAGACTGAAACTGTTTGTTTTTCTAACTTGATTAAGGGATGTCGCTAAATTGAATGGAAACAGCATGAAAATACTTTCGCCTTTAGTTTGGTTAATTGTACTGGCCTTTACCGTCGGAAGCGCCGATATGGCGTTGGCAAAAGAAAAGGGCGGAAAGTCCAAGGACCAGAAAGTGCATGTGGACACTAAGCCAGGCAAAGGCCAAAAGGCTGTTCCGCCGGGACAGATTAAGCGCTACACCCGCGGCGCAAAGCTTCCAAGCGACTTAAACTACACCGACATTAACGACCTTTCGAAGTGGAAAATGAAACCGCCAGGAAAAGGAAATCGTTACATTCGCGTCAATGATGAGATTTTGGAGGTTACCGACGACCTCTCGACTGTAGTTGATGCTGTTGGCATCGTTGGGGATTGGGCAAAATAGAACCTCTTCTACTTACGACTAAGGCTACTTGGGCGAGCAAACTACTTGGTCGATGGATCACAATCTCAGCGCTGCTGGTCTTGCTTTGGCGATCCTCATGAACGTGGCCAGCTTTGCCTGTTTTTAAAGTATGACAGGCAAAGTGGAGCAATTTGGAGTGGGGTGTCATGTTTACGCAAATGCGGTTTGGGCTCAGGGCAAACGTTCGCCAAATTTCCTTGAACGTTTGCTGAGCGGGACGAAGCGGGCAATCCAGCTATCCAATTTCCCACGGCCCACTTCCATCAGTTGGGTAACCAACTAGCTTCGGGAGCACCTAGTCGCTTGCCCTTTGCATCGCGTCTTCGAGTTTTTGAATATCCGCTTGGCTCAACTGAGGCCGGTCGATCTTGATCGTCAATTTTTCCAGTGTCGCCGTCAGCGGGAATGGTGGCTTGTAGTCGTCATCATTGACACCGGTCAACGTATCTATTCCGACATCAAATGCTTCGTCCCATTGTATCGTGGTCGGCAGGGTTGACTTCATTTTCTTGGTCGCCACGGTGTTGCCATCGACTTTCAGAGTACCCGTGCCGCCTTTGCCCAGACCGCTTTCGCTCCCGTAGGCCAGCGTTGCTGCACCTAGACCATCATACTGAAAGTCGAATTCAACGATATGCTTGCCAGGTGATAACGCGTCCCGGCCCTCCCACTTAATCCGTTCAAGATCAAGTAAGTTCCAGGTAAAAGTGGGTTTGCCGTCCAGCAGGTAGAACCCGAACCCTGAGAAGCGTCCGCCCGAAGTCACGATCATGCCCTCAGCGCCATTGTCCGGCACCTCGATTTCAGCAGTTATTGTGTAAGAGGTATTGAGCAGTGATGGTGCATCCCCCTGCGGCAAACCCGTCATAGTGCGCGTGTAGACAAATTCGCTTCGTCCAGCTGTGATGCTCGGTCGTTGCTCTGCAATGCGCGACACTCCTGACGTGTCCATCGGGAAAACCTGGTGCTTACGGGCTTCTTCGACGAAGATCGCTTTCAACTCCTTGACCTTCTCCGGATACTTCGATGCAACATCGTTCGTTTGGTTCATATCTGTGGTCAGGTCATAAAGTTGTAGCGTCTGACCATTAAGCGGATCCGGTATCGCTTTGTCCGACGAGTCCCACGGCATGGTGGTGACTTTGGTGCCCAAAAGCCAACCTTCGTGGTAGAGTGCCCACTGGCCGAACATTTCAAAGTACTGCGTCCTATGGCGGCTTGGAGCATCGGCATTTTCAGCATCGAAGGTGTAGGCAAAACTTGTGCCTTCCATTGGCGACTGGATGATGCCATCCACTTCTTCCGGCTCAGCTATTCCGGCAACTTCCAAAATCGTCGGCGCAACGTCGACCAAATGCATGAACTGATCGCGCCGTCCGCCTTTATCGTCGATCCCGTTTGGCCAGGATATCACCATATTTTGGCGGATTCCCCCAAGTCGGCTGGCGTTTTGCTTGAAGAAATCGAAAGGCGTGTCAAAGGCCCAGGACCATCCTGCAGACATGTGATTGTATGTCTGGTCGGTTCCCCAGACATCGTACCATTTCAGCTGTTCTTCGGCACTGAGTGACACCCCGTTGAACCATGCGACTTCGTTTGGGGTACCGGTTGGCCCGCCTTCAGCTGAGGTACCGTTGTCACCGTTGATATAGATGATCAAGGTGTTTTCTGTTTCTCCGATGTCTTCGATGGCTTGAACCACGCGCCCGATTTCATAATCAGCATAGGCGGCATAGGCAGCAAAAACCTCAACCTGTCGGATAAAGAGTTTCTTTTCGTCGTCTGACAACGTGTTCCATGACTTTATCTCGTCCGAGGGCCACGGCGTTAGAGATGCATCTTGCGGTACTAGCCCCAGTTTTTTCTGGTTCTCAAAGATTGTCTCCCGAAGCGCCTCGTAGCCATCGTCAAACAAATTCATTTGCTCAATCTTCTCAACCCATTCCTTGGTTGGGTGATGCGGAGCGTGAGTTGCTCCGGGGACGTATTTAACGAGGAATGGTTTGCTCGGGTCTATCTGATGCAACCGGGTAATCCAGTCGATGGCGTCATCGGCCATTCCGGTGACGAGGTTCCATTCTGGGTTATCTTTAAAAGGATAAATTTGTGTTGTGTTGCGGAAAAGGTTTGGTTGCCATTGGTTGGCGTCACCACCAACAAACCCGTAGAAGTATTCAAAACCCAACCCCGTCGGCCAATTGTCGAAAGGCCCGGACTGGCTGGCCTCGAAGTCAGGCGTGTTGTGATCTTTGCCAAACCAGGACGTGGCATAGCCGTTGTCCAAAAGAATACGCCCGATGGTCGCTTTGTTCTTTGGAATGATGCTGTTGTATCCGGGATACCCGGTGGACATTTCAGAGATCACGCCAAAACCAACCGAATGATGGTTTCTTCCTGTGAGCAGGGCGGCTCGCGTCGGTGAGCAGAGAGCCGTCGAATACACGTTGGTATAGCTCAAGCCAGTCTCTGCCAGTGCATCCATGGTATTTGTTGGGATAACGCCGCCAAAAGTACTGGGAACACCAAAGCCCGCATCATCTAGCATGATCAGAAGGATGTTAGGTGCATTTTCTGGTGGCACTATTCGTGGTGGCCACCAAGGGGTCGACTCGGATGCTTGTTCGTCGATCTTGCCGCCAAACGCCAAAGGTTTCGGGGGCAATTGCCGACCGTCGAGCGTTATGGTTCCGTCAGGAGAGCCTACTTGTGTCTGGGACTTAGCTAAGTCAACAGTGGAGACGAGTGAGATTATAGTGGTAACGGCAATTTTTATGCAGGCGATCTTATCCATTTCGGTTTTCCCCCCACGTTTATCGGGCCCACGCGATCGAACGATACTGTTCCTCGAATTGGCATACTAAATGGTGTCAGTCTAATATAAATAGCGACATTCATATTTATGAATTACCAAGATGTACCATGAAATGCATTTGACAAGGTTATTTGTTTGAACGGGCCAGCTAAGGGCTCTTTACGACCACTCTTTTGCTGCAGCGAGAAAGGCAGCTTTCAGTTATCTGCTTGTGTAGTGGACAGATTTTGTGTCGCTAATGGCAAAGTTCATCAATTTGAGAAAGTCCATCTGTTTCAAAATCAAAGACTTAGCCTTTGCTGAATGGCAAAACTATGTGTCGCCCTACACCTGTTGGACGTCAGACGAATTTGACCTTTGCGTCATAAACTGACCCAACACACCCTTGTAATACTCCCCCAGACTGTTTCATTTGATCTGACTTCCCTTCCGGAAATCAGGGCTGATTTGCAGATCAGACGGCGAAGCCGCCTGTTCCTGCTGATCTGCCATGTGGCGAACGCGGGAGGGGGCGAGGCAATGCTATTCGACAGGGGTGGCGCGGACCGAAGGCGCAGCCGAGGACACGGCCCTGTCTAATAGGGTTGCCCGAGGGGGAGGGCGGCGCCCTCACCCTGACGGCCGGGGGCGTTTGGCTTGTCCAAATCCCACTGGCCCAAATAAGTCGATGGCTGATAGCCCCACCACAACTAGTTATTACGGCCCTTTCCTGCCGTTGACCGACACCCGTCAATGTTGCGGTCGCAGCCCGCTTTCGGACTTTCGCCGCGTACGCGAATTCGCGATGCCTGTGGTTTAGTAGATTGCGACCTGGAGGCGCCTTTTGCTCACGCGGCTATTGCTGACGCAGTAATGGTTTGCAGGGGCAGCACGAATATCGTTGCGTTGCACCTAATGTCTTTAGACCGGTCATTCTCAACAACAGTGAGTTCCAGGTCTCAATTGGTCCGACTGCGTCCACAGAACCGTCTTGCAATGGTCGGAATTTTTGATCCCAGGCCTCAAATATTCCAGTCAAACATCAGTGATGAGGTTTCGTCATCAGCACGTTTGCGAAGTTGATTGCGCAATACCTGGATGAAAATGCGACCTTTGAACTGTACATCGCACCAAGGAAACCGCACCGCCGTTTATGTCGACCCGACGATTCAAGCCTCGGTCAGGTGCTTCCTGATAGTTGGATCGATCCTATTGCTTTGGGTTGGGTAGATGCCACAAGCGGCAATAGCCTCGCGCGCGGTCACACGCTCGTGCAACCGTTTCCAGATTGTTTTGGCAGCATAGGGATGCGGGTATGGGCGCCATGCGACGCCCATGGTCATCCCTCGTAAATACTTCAATTGCTGACGGTGTGCGGAATACAAGATGGTATTGGCAACGCTACCTTCGCGTACGAGCTCGTGTTCTGTCACGAATATCCTGTTTCCTCTCATTGTTACCAAGCCTGCGTAGCGTGAAATCTGGTGCGTGCTTTTATCCTGTGAAGTCGCAATTTCTCGGGAGCGAATGGAGAAAAGCCCATCAACTTCCTGAATGCGGATCAATGAACAGAAGATCTTTCCTTCCCAAGATGGCGTGCAGAAATATGAATGATAGAAACCCACGTAACGCCTTAGGTTTTTCTGTTGACCTCTAAAAGGATCCAGAAATGCGTCTGTCGGCGTTTTGCCAACTTGTGGCAGGACACCCTTTAGCATTCGTTCGAAGCTGGCAGATTCAGCGAACAGTTCCGTTTCTGTCAGATCGAAGTGACGCGCAATCCGGCGCATGTTGTGGGCCGAAGGCAGACTAGAGCCATTCAGATAGCGATTGAATTGCTGTCTGTTGACGCCAATATCACGACAAATCTGCGAAATGCTCCCGTGTTCTGCACATAACGACTTTAGGTTTGTGGAAAAATTCTCTGTCACAGGTAAAACCTTTCGCGTTTTGACGCTATATCACGACAGATAGCGTCAATTCGCACAAGATTGCACAATTTGATTTCCCTGCAAATTGATTTCTTCTTCGGCATCAGCTCGCAACAGACAAGCCTCCAGATGCCAATTCAAACCATCGAAAACACATGGATCACACTCTCGGATGGACGGAGGCTTGCTGCGCGACTCTGGTTACCCGAAACGGGCCCTGCACCAGCCATTCTGGAATACCTACCCTACCGAAAACGCGACGGAACAGCGCCTCGAGATGAAACGACACACACAGTATTTGCCGAAGCAGACTATGCCTGTATCCGGGTCGATATAGCTGGCACAGGGGACAGTGAAGGGCAATTCGACGACGAATACTCTGAGCGGGAACTGCGTGACGGCGAGGAAGTCATAGCCTGGATCGCTGCGCAGGATTGGTGTGACGGCCATGTCGGAATGATCGGAATATCGTGGGGCGGATTTAACGGCTTGCAACTGGCTTTTCGCCGACCACCGGCTTTGAAGGCTGTTATAAGCGTCGCCTCGACCGTGGATCGCTATGCGGATGACATCCATTTTATGGGCGGGTGCCTGCTGAGTGACAACGTGAACTGGGGTAGTCAGATGTTTGCATATCTGACGCGCCCTGCCGATCCGGACCTACGTGCAGATTGGCGAGAGGATTGGCTGGCTCGCCTGCAAAAC
This sequence comes from Ruegeria sp. CL5, assembly GCF_056536485.1. NCBI lineage: Bacteria > Pseudomonadati > Pseudomonadota > Alphaproteobacteria > Rhodobacterales > Roseobacteraceae > Ruegeria > Ruegeria sp. CL5. The sequence goes on along the minus strand of NZ_JBQFPS010000012.1, from coordinate 39,038 downwards.
GTACCGTTTTCCGCCGTAGATTGGTTGCGTCACCAAACTCGTGACTCCTATTGGAGGCATGGCTCTGTTTGCGAGGATTGGTCTGCCATTCAGGCTCCTGTTTTGGCGATCACAGGTTGGGCAGACGCTTATGTGAATGCTCCACCCGCTTTGGCTGCAAACCTGAGGACACCAAGCAAGGCCATCATCGGGCCGTGGGAACATCGGTATCCTCATATCTCGAAACTTGATCCTGCGGATTTCCATTCCGAAGTCATCGGCTGGTTCGATCGTTGGTTGAAAGGGCAAGAGAACGGTGCCGAAGATCTGCCTGCCTATCGGACATACATGCAGGAACATTTTAATCCGACACCGCAAAATGGCCCTCGGCAAGGTCGTTGGATTGCGGAAGCTAGCTGGCCGTCACCGCACGTGCAGGAACAGATTTGGTATTTGGCACCCGGCGGGTTTTCTCAGAGCCCAAGTAACGCTTCCTTTGCCATAGCATCGCCTTGCCATGTTGGTCTGCAAAGCGGGTATTTTTGTGCTGGCATGCGGATTGACAACGAGCTTCCCGGAGATCAGTCAAGCGATGACGGCTTGTCGCTCTGTTTTGACAGCGCACCATTGCGAGCGCCGCTGGAGTTACTGGGGCGCGCTAAACTGAAGTTTCAGTTTTCGGTGGATCAGCCTGTCGCCCAGCTTGTTGCTCGATTGTGCGATGTGTCGCCGGACGGTGTTTCACAACGTATCAGTTATCGGTCGCTGAACCTCTGCCACTACCGGAGTCACGAAACGCCAGAAATCTTGCAGTCGGGGAAGGTTTACGAGGCTGAGATTGCCTTGAATGAATGTGCGCATCGCTTGCGTGCGGGGCATGTATTGCGGCTGGCCGTGTCGACATCCTACTGGCCGATCATCTGGCCGACGCCGAATTCTGCAGAGGTGACACTACACTTGCAGAATTGCACCCTGCATCTGCCTGTGCGCGAAGTTACGCACGAAATACAAGCCTCTGAACCTGGTCCGGCGCAGGATTATCCGGTTCTTGCCGCGGAATTATTGCGTTCGACTGCGGCGCAATCCGAGCATTCAATGACCGAAGACGGCCGGATGGTGCTGGAGACCTTTGATGACTACGGAAAAACGCGGGATCCCTACCACGAACTGATTGTCGGCAGCGATGTGCGAATGCACTACGGTATCCATCCCAATGATCCGGCCACCGCACGTTTCGAGACCGCCTGGAATTTTACCTTTGAGCGGGCGGATTGGCAGGTCGCTATCTCGACCGAATGTCGCATGAGTTGCGACACGCAGAATTTCTATCTCTACCGCAGACTACGCGCCACGGAAGGCGCCGATGAAACCGAAGTTCTGACGAAGGAATGGTCCGAAACCGTTCCGCGAGGACTTCTCTGACTTAATCCAAGGGAGGAAACCATGAAGATCGAATGGACAAAGGCCAATGTTGGTCGCAGGAAGTTTTTGAAAGGCGCAACCGCGCTTGGGGCGGCCACAGCGCTTCCGATGGGATGGGCGAACCGCGCATTTGCGGCAGATGACGGTGTTCTGCGGGTGCGGGCTTATGGTGATGCGCAGAACATGGATCCGGCCCATTCCGTTGGTGTTGTCGAAGAAGAGGTACACGCCTCCATCTACAACAAGCTAATTCAGTACAAGCCCGGCGAGGAATGGGGATGGCAGTTGGATGCTGCAACGATGATCGAACAGGCTGATCCGACCCATATCAAGTTTGCGTTGCGTGACGATATCGGATTCACCAACGGGTTTGGCGCCATGACTGCCGAGGACGTCAAATTCAGCATGGAACGGATCGTGGATGACGCGACCGATAGTCCGAACAAGCCCGATCTTGGGCCATTCAGCCATGTCGATGTTACAGGTGAACGCGAAGGGACGATCGTTCTGAATAAACCATTCGCTCCAATTTGGTCGATTGCCCTGCCATACATTACTGGCAATATTGTCTCGAAAGCAGCGGTCGAAGCTGCAGGCGGCAGGATCGGAGCTGATCCGGTAGCGGAGTCTGGGCCGTACCTTCGCGACAGTTGGTCGCCCAAGGAAAAGACGGTTCTCAAGCGCAACCCCGATTGGAAAGGCGACGCCCCCACCTGGGATACCGTCGAGATATACCCGATCGATGATGAAAACACCGCCGAGATTGCCTTCGAGGCAGGTGAATTGGACGTAACCCGCGTATCGCTTGGCTCGGTCGAGCGGTATCGCGCGGGTGTTCCCAATGGTGGATCGCTGGTTGAGAAGCCCTCGCTCTACTACGTTTGGATGGGCATGAATGTTGAGCATCCTAAGCTTCAAAACCAAAAGCTGCGGCAGGCTATTCAGCACGCTGTGGATGTACCAAGCATTCTGGAGGCCGCATATTTTGGTGCTGCTGACCCTTCAACCGGCATCATCGCTCCAGGCTTGGCCGGCCATCGACCGTCTTCGCTTGTCCCACCAGAGGCGAACTTTGAAAAGGCGGCGCAGCTGCTCGCAGAATCCGGTGAAACCAATGTGACGCTGACTCTCGACACGCTGAACAAGACGACCTTCACAACAACCGCACAGATCATTCAGGCGACGTTGGCACAGATCGGGATTACGGTTGAAGTGAATGTTCTGGAATCCGGTGCGTTCTGGGCGTCTGGTGACAATGAAAACCTGCAGCTTGTTCTGAACCGTTATTCGATGACCCCTGATCCATATTATGCGACGTCGTGGTTCACGCCCGAACAGATCGGAAAATGGAATTGGGAACGCTTTAACAGCCCCGAATTCAACGAAATCCATGAATCTGCGGCTGCGGAAACGGATATCGCAAAACGGGCAGAAATGTATCAGCGCGCGCAAGATCTGATGGAAGAAAGTGGTGCTTACCGCTTTATCACCCACGAGGCGACACCGGTTATTCACAGCGCACGTGTCATTCCTGCGCTTCGGCCAGATGGCCTGTCCCTGCTTCGCTATTTCGGCAAGGCGACCTGACCTCCCCAGGTCGAATGGGTACGGCGGGCTGGAAATGTCCGTCGTACCAAAACTAACGCCATCAAGCCACAAGGAGCCAGTTGGCCATGCTGAACTTCGCAACCCGTCGATTCGGGCTGTCGCTGCTCATCCTGTTCGTGGCGGTCACCGTCATGTTCCTGATGATCCGCGCCGTGCCAGGCGATCCGGTCCAGATCATGCTCGGTCCGCGCGCCACGCCCGAGCTTCAGGCCCAACTCACCACGGCGCTGGGGCTTGATCAACCGATCTGGAAACAGCTTTTGATCTTCTATGGGAATCTTTTGCAGGGTGACCTTGGAACCGATGTTTTCTCCGGCCGGTCCGTGACGGACATCGTGTTCCAGCAATTGCCATTCACTCTGGAACTGATTTTTGCGTCAATCTTGTGGTCTGCAAGCCTGGGCATTGCACTTGGCGCTTATGCGGCGGCGCATCCAAACACTTTGATTGACCGGATCGCCGCCGCGGTATCTGTCAGCTTTGTCGCTGCTCCGGCCTTTGTTGTCGCGCTCTTGGCGCTTTTGATTTTCGCCGTTCATCTGCAATGGTTTCCAGCCATCGGGGCAGGAGAAGGCTTTTGGGATCGCCTAAACCATCTGGTTCTTCCAGCCTTTGCCATCGGGCTCAGCTGGGTCGGCTATATTGCCCGTCTGGTCCGCGCCTCGATGCTTGAGGTGATGGGCGAAAGTCACGTACGCACGGCCCGCGCCTTTGGGATCGCTGAACGCCGCGTGGTGATGGTTTATGCGTTACGTATCGCCATTCTGCCAGTGGTCACCGTGATCGGAGTCGGGATGGGTTTTCTTCTTAGCTCAGCCGTCTTTGCGGAAATCGTATTTGCCCGACCGGGTCTGGGCAAACTGGTCATCGATAGCATTACGACCCGAAACTACCCAATTGTGATGGGCTCAGTCCTCATATCCACCGCGTTGTTTGTGGTTTCGACCGCGTTGGCAGATTTGATCAACGCGTTGCTCGATCCACGTGCACGTACGGCTCATTAAGGGGGAGAAAGTGATGGAGAAATCTCGTTCCGAATTGGGTCAGATCATAGTCGGTGTCGCCCGCGACCCGCTTGGTCTAATGGGCTTGATCATCGTCGGCATCATCGTATTCTGCGCAATATTCGCGGCTTGGATCGTGCCCTACGACCCGATTGCCATGGATATTAAATCGCGCATGCAAGGACCATCCGCTGCGCACCTGTTGGGAACCGACCAACTGGGGCGCGATACATTTTCGCGAGTGATCGCGGGGGGTCAGGTCGCACTCAAGGTGGCGTTGCCCGCCGTGTTCGGCGCGATGGCGATTGGCCTGACACTGGGCATGATTGCCGGGTATGGGCCGAAATGGCTCGACAACCTACTGATGCTGTTTTTCGATACCATTCGCTCCTTTCCGACGGTGATGTTCGCGCTGGCAGTTGTTGCTCTGGTCGGGCCCAGCCTGCAGACGGTTGTGTTCGTAGTCATGGCGACCTCGATCCCAACCTATGGGCGCGTAGCGCGAACCCAGACGCTGACGCTGCGCAACTCCGAATTTATTTTGGCCGAGCGGTCGATGGGGGCCAGTATGGCGCGCATTCTGGGTGTGCATATGCTGCCCAACATCATCGGCGTACTTGCTGTGTTGGCCGCCATGGATATCCCTACGGTCATCGCGCTGGAGGCAGGTCTATCCTTTTTGGGTCTGGGCGTGAAACCTCCGACTCCCAGCTGGGGTGCCTTACTGAAGGATGGCTATTCACTGATCCGCCAGACGCCGTGGTTGGTGGTGGGCGGGGGCCTTCCGATCATTCTGGCAACACTTGGATTCACCTTCTTGGGTGAAAGCCTGCGCGACGTGGTTGATCCAAAACTGAGGAAACAGCGATGACCGATACACTTCTGGAAATCGACCACCTCAGCGTCGATTACGAAACTGGACGCGGCGACCTCCAGGCCCTGAGAGACATCACCTTCAACGTCAACAAAGGTGAGATCGTCGGCATTGTCGGGGAATCCGGTTGCGGCAAATCCACCCTGATCTCATCCATCCTGCGCCTGACCGCGCCCAATACGCGGTTCCGCGAGGGAGAGGTGCGGTTCAAAGGGCAGGACTTGTTGCAGGCTTCCGAGCGCCAGATGCGCGACCTGCGCGGGGTAGACATTTCCATTGTCTTTCAAGATCCGATGCAAACGCATAATCCGGTTCTCACTATCGGGCAGCAGATGCTGGACATTCAACACCGCTCCAAGCAGTCAAAAGCCGACAAGTTGGCCCACGCGGCCAAGATGCTGGGTGCAGTTGGCATTCCCGACCCCGAAGCGCGCCTGAAGCAATATCCGCATGAATTCTCAGGCGGAATGCGCCAACGGATCGCAATCGCGATGGCGTTGATGTCCGAACCCGATCTTTTGATTGCGGATGAACCGACCACTGCGCTGGATGCGACGCTTGAGGTGCAGATCATCGAGCGCCTGCAAGAGCTGCAGCGCGAGTTTCACTGTGCCATCCTGTTCATTTCGCACCATCTGGGCGTGATTGCAGAGCTCTGCGACCGGGTGGTGGTGATGTATGCCGGTGCGGTTGTCGAAAGCGGAGAGGTGCGTGAGATTTTCCACAATCCCAAACACCCCTACACGCGTCGACTGATCGAATGTGACCCCGGTCACATCAAAGAGCGCGCCCGCGTTTTGCCAACTATTCCAGGCGAAGTGCCCGATCTGGCCAACCTGCCGCAGGGCTGCATTTTCAGAGATCGATGTGATCAAACCATGGCACGTTGTGCCACCGAAGTGCCGCCTCTGGATCAATTGAAGAAAGGACATCACGCCGCATGCTGGCTGAACCACGAGGAGGTCACAACATGAGCTTGCTGAACGTCGTGGACCTTAAAACCAGCTATGGGCCGGTCAATGTTCTGGCAGGTGTCAGCTTTACCGTAGAACCCGGCGAGACCTACGCACTGGTTGGTGAAAGTGGCTCAGGCAAAACGACGGTTATTCGCGCGATTGCGGGACTTGCGCCAGCGCAAGACGGATCGGTCACTTTTGAGGGTCAGGAAATTCGTGGCGCCCCGGAAAATGTTATGCGTCCGTTGCGCAAAGACATGGCAATGATGTTTCAGGATCCGGTCGGAAGCCTCTCACCACGCCTGACGATCCGCAGCCTGATCACCGAACCCTATCGCATTCAGGGCATGAAAGACCGTGATCTGGATGCAGAGGCTAAGCGCCTGTTGGAAATGGTGAACCTGCCCAAGCATTTTGCTGATCGTTATCCATATCAGCTATCTGGCGGCCAGGCACGGCGCGTGGGTGTAGCTCGCGCGTTGGCGTTGGAACCCAAGCTGATCCTCGCGGATGAACCAACTGCTGGTCTTGATGTATCGGTACAGGGTGAGTTGCTGAACCTGCTCAACGATCTTCGTGAAAGGCTGGGCTTGGCGATGGTTATCATCACTCATAACCTCAGCGTCGTGCGCCACGTGGCCGACAGAATGGGCATCATGTATTTGGGCCGTTTGGTTGAAGAAGGCACAACCGAGACGATCTTCGACGACCCGCGCCATCCCTACACGCGCTGCCTTCTGAGTGCCAACCCAGAGCCCGACCCGGATGCGCGATTGGAACGGATTGCCCTCAAAGGGGAACCCCCCAGCTTGCTCAAGCGACCTTCTGGTTGTGAATTCCGCGAACGCTGTCCTTTTGTCCAGGACATCTGCACCCAGACACCGGAATGGGAAGTGGATGGCGGCCACGGGCTGCGTTGTCTGGCCCCGCTGTCGCAATAGGAAAACCGATGCCAAGTACACTCTATTTCAACGGCACAATCCTGACGATGGATGCACAAAACTCAGCGCCAGAGGCAGTTCTGACTGAAGGAAACAGAATTCAGGCAGTGGGCGCCGAGGCTGACCTTCGCGCACGCATGACGGCGGATTCCCAGGAGTACAATCTTCAGGGTCGTACTCTGATGCCCGCATTTATCGATCCACACGGGCATTTTCCAGATCCTGGGTTTATTCGGCTGTTCCGTGTCGACCTGTCTTCGCCTCCACTGGGGGATTGCAGGCAAATGGCACACGCGCTGGACAGACTTCGGGAGAAGGCCAACGCAACGCCCGAAGGTGATTGGGTCATGGGGGTGTCGTTTGATAATACATCCATTCTCGAAGGCCGTATGCCGACACGGGCTGAGTTGGACGAAGTTTCACAACGGCATCCAATCTGGGTGATTCACGCGTCGGGACACAATGGCTCGGCAAATTCTCTGGCGCTCGAGAGGCGCGGGGTAAATCGCCAAACACCTGACCCGGAAGGTGGTCGCTTTGGCCGTGACCCCGAAACCGGAGCCCTGACGGGATTGATCGAAGGGTTATCGGCCATGGGCGAGATGGGCGATACTGACTTCCTGATCGACCGCGAAAGGTTCTGGCAAGGCTTTGACGCCTGTCGTGACGAATACCTCGCCCATGGAGTGACATATGCCCAAAATGCCTGGGCGTCGGAAACCATGTTGGATCACTTTGCGAGCCTGTCCGCGGATGAGGACCCGGGAATTGACATAGAACTCTTACCCGTCGGAAGCCTGGAGCCTGAGTTGTCTGGCCACTGGATCGGCACGAATTGGCCGAGAAATCCGCATTTTACTCTGGGTCCACGCAAACTGTTCACTGATGGGGCATTTCAGTTGCAGACCGCGTATCTGTCTGCCCCGTATTTCAAACCGACCAATCCGGATCACCCTTGTGGGATGGTGTATACCTCGCAAGAACAGTTGGATGCCGACGTCAGCAAGCTTCATAGTCAAAGTTTCCAGATTCATTGCCACTGCAATGGTGATGCCGGCGCAGAGATGTTCATAGATGCGGTGGAAAAGATACTTGTAGAGCACCCACGCCAAGATCATCGTCACACTATTATCCATGGCCAGGCCCTTCGGGACGATCAACTGGAGCGTATGGCTCAGCTTGGACTTACTGTCAGCTTCTTTCCCGCTCATGTATATTTTTGGGGCGATCGCCATTACGACACCTTCTTGGGGCCTGAGCGGTCCGAGCGGATATCGCCAGCGGCGTCAGCCGAACGGTATGGCGTGCGATATACGATCCACAACGATGCCTCGGTCACTCCGACACGTCCGATCCACCTGGCCCATTGTGCGGTAAATCGAAAATCCGTTTCGGGTCGCGTGCTCGGCGAAAATCAGAAGATCAGCGTTCTCTCAGCTTTGCGCGCCCAGACCATTGACGCTGCTTGGCAAGTATTCAAGGAGGATCAGCGTGGATCTATCGAACCGGGTAAAGTTGCGGACTTTGCTGTACTTTCGCGCAATCCACTGCACGAACCGGACCGCCTGACGGATACACAGGTGCTCGAAACAATTCGCAACGGCCAAAGTGTTTTTGCCGCAACACGTACCGAACGGGAAATCGAGCGCACATAATGATGACAAAGCGTATCGTGATCGCCGGGTTTCAGCATGAAACCAATTGTTTTGGTGTGACAAAAGCCGGTCTGCACGAGTTTGAAATGGCGGATTCCTGGCCCGGTATGTTGCACGATGGACAGGTTATCTCGGAAACCGAAGGCATGAACCTTCCTATCGCTGGTTTTGCCGCAGCGGCAAAGGGGGTGGGGTTTGAGGTCATTCCGATACTGTGGTGCTCTGCCGAGCCATCCGCCCATGTAACGGATCATGCGTTCGAAACAATTTGTGAGATGATGTTGAGTAGAATTCGGGATGCGGGTCTCATCGACGGCGCTTACCTGGATCTCCATGGGGCAATGGTCACTGAAAGCCTTGCTGACGGTGAAGGAGAGCTTTTGCGTCGTGTGCGTGAAGCGGTGGGTCCAGAGCTTCCACTGGTCGCAAGTTTGGACCTGCATGCCAATATATCCGCTGAGATGATCGAACATGCGGACTATCTTTCGATCTTCAGAACGTATCCTCATTTGGACATGGCGGAAACGGGCGCACGATGTGTTCTTGTTTTGCAGCGTTTGTTGGCGGGTGAAAAACTTCACAAGTCGTTCCAACCGGTCCCTTACCTTATACCCTTGCATGCGCAACACACGGGTTCTGCACCGTTCGACGAAATCTATCAATTGCCAGAAAGATTTGAGCAACAAGAAGTCCTGGCCGAAATTGCTCTTGGTTTCACAGCGGCGGACTTCCCCGACACCGGCCCGTCCTGCGTTGTCTACGCATCCACAGCCGAGAAAGCCGCCGCTGTCGCTGAAGAGGTCGTCAACTTGTTTTTGTCCCGGGAAGCCGATCTCGATTGCTCGATGTTGTCTCTGGAGGAAGCCGTATCGACATGTCGTCAAGGGCGGGAAAAACCCGTTGTCCTTGCAGATGTCCAAGACAACGCTGGTGCGGGTGGGACTTCAGATACTACAGGGTTGCTGGCGGCACTGATTGAGGGCGGGACGAAAAATGCATTGATGGGATTGTTCCACGATCCGGAAAGTGCAAAACAAGCCCATGCGGCAGGAGAAGGGGCTCTGATTGAGTTGGCAATCGGCGCAAAGTCCGATTTGGCTGGCCAGATTCCAGTCATAGCAGAGTTTGAAGTTCTGGCTTTGGGTGACGGCACTTGCCGCTATACCGGAGAAATGTATGGGGGTGGTGTCGCAACGCTTGGCAAGACCGCGGCGCTGCGTTTGGTTGAGCAAGAGGCCGAAATCGATCTTGTTGTCACGAGCCTACGCAATCAATGTCTGGATCGTGCGCATTTTACTCATATCGGCCTAAGCCCTGAAAGTTATTCAGTAATTTGCGTTAAGAGTACCGCGCATTTCCGGGCAGATTTTGAACCTATAGCAGGAGATGTATTTGCGGTTTCTTCTCCAGGCGCTTTTCTCTGCGACCTCAAAAAAATCCCATACACTTGTGTCACCAGACGGCTGCCCAACACTTGCAGTGCTTCCACCAGCCGACACAAATGAAGGTCTATTGAATTCGGAACTACTCATTCTCCGGCTGACCAATGAGAACAGGCACGTGATCGGGAGGTTTCAATTCTGTCGCTTGATTGAGAGGGTAACTTGAAAGGAAGGTGCTGCTCGAAGCCGTGTTGAGGCGTTACGGCAAACTGCTTCTAATTCCAATGATCTGAATGTCAGCTTTTAACGTCGGATTTTAATTTTTTACGCGAGTGCAGCGAATGGCTGCTTCCCGCCCGCTAGGCTTCACCAAAGTTGCCATCATCATTGACTTTCAGGCCCCATGGGAGGCTTTGGAAAACTGGTATCAGCAGTACGCTCATCACCATAAAAGCGGTCACGAAGACAATGTCTCGGTATACGCTGGGCCCCTCGTGCACGACTGGGAACGCTCGGAAGGCCTGTTCGACTAAGAAAACAAGCGTGGCTGCTAAGAAAACCACATGCACTGCACCTTCGACAAATCGCCTTTCCGGAGAATAAATCTGGTTCCTGATGGTTTTGTACCTCGTGCGCAGGCGAGCCAGCTTCCAAGGAACAGTTCGGGGCGTATCGCACTCCTCCTTCGGCTGTCCCCGGTCAGAAAGGCGCTCATCAATGGCGATACGGCAAGCCGGAACTCACAATTCCTTCGCGGCGCAAAGTTGAGCGCGCACTTTCCGAGCTTGATCCGTATTTCACATGCGTCCAAAGGCACGGCGTAGACTACGCCAATCGCAAGTTCGCGCTCTATGAGGAAGGTGTAACAGCAAGCTATCCAATGGAGCGTGTTGAGATAGATGAATGGTGCGTCGATCTGATCACGATACTGGCCGAACGCGGCACTCTGGATCATTTGATGCCCGAAGAGCTCGCCAAGCTGGATCGTGGGCGTCGTTGGCTTTACCTCGCGATCGACTGTGCCACGCGATGTGTGGTGGGTACCCGAACGAGACACGAGATGTGGTTCGGGAACTGATGATTGGGGGGCAAAACTTCGATCCAAACAGACTGTCTCCACGACAGTTGGAACCAAGATAAGCAGGCGGCGGAGAAAGGTTGATGCTCCGCCACACATGCTCATCGGTAACAGTGGCGGTCTATCGATTGGGGCAACTACGTTGAACTGCTGTACTGCGAGGTAAAGAAACATGACTAGCAGTCGAAGAAATCTTACTGAACGGCTTCAACCGATATGGGAGGCCGTAGGCAAGCTGGGCGCGAATAGTCCCGAGCTTAATCTAAAGGCCTATCTCGATGAGATGTGGAGCGAAGACGAAACAACTACTGTTTCTTTGGGGACTGGAAAGGGTCTCGCTCGACGAGACGAAAAAATTGCGGAAGATCTTGAGGTCCAATTCAAGATGATTGCCGTTGCCTATGCCACTGGAGAATTGGATGAGATCGACCGCGTAGTTAATTACCTAGCGTTCATACGTCGCATGAAGAAGCAGGGCGTTTACGAGATTGGACACTGGAGTGATGAGGACTCAGATGGGTGACGATGTAACTAGAAGGTGGTTCACGTAACACCCGTTCAGCAATGTCCAATGGCTTTTATCTAAGGTCTTCCCTCCGAGAACTCAAAACCTGACATTCAGGCGGGACGCGACGAATCACTCGAAGGAGCCCATTCCGTTCAGTTTCACGCTAGTCCCCAATGTCTGCTATCGGAGTTCTGTGCAGGTTTTTAGGGTATTCTATGGGCGTGGTTCCAGGCCTGCTTTTGCGGCTCTGTGCCAACTGTTCGCGTAGCGTTGGTAGCTCACGTCGGTCTTGTGAAAATAGGTTTCGACGTCGAAGGCCGCGCGCTCGGGGAGTGCGCCTGTTGCCAAGAGGGCGGCTCCCTGGCTCGTCCCTGTTACGGTGACGGTCGCGTCGACCCTGCAGTTTGTCGCCGCGGCGAGCATACTGGCGAAGCCTTTGTTCCTGGCAAATGGACCTTCGACGATAATGGGGCCCTTGTGTCCGGTCAGCGACAGGCATTCCGCGGTCATCAATCCGAGGTAAAAACTCACCGCCGCCGCGCGTTCCTGGGTTCCGGGCAAGGGCTCTGACCCCATCCAGCTGTGTTTTTGCCCCTGAAACGGTCCGCTGTCCGGGACCATTGCGGGCAAGAGCATGGGGCCGTCTTTCGCGACCAGGTCAAGGAATTGCTCTGCAGATTGAGTGGTTTGACCGTTCATCGCCAACTCGAACTCGCGTCCCCCCATGAAACGGGCGGAGGGTACCGGGGCACCCAGTGCGTTGACGTTAAGAAGCGTGTCTCGCGAAGGTTCCAGAATTACTTCTTCGCCGCCGATGGTCATGGCAATGACCCAGGTCCCGGTCGAAATGACGGAAAACGGCCCGGTTCGGGTCAGTACATGAGGCAAAAGCGATGCGTTTGAATCGTGGATGCCGCAGTGCACCGGCGTGTCAAAGCGCATGCCGGTTTGCGATGCGACCTGCGGCAACACGGGTCCGAGAACCTCCGCAGATTTGCGCGCGGGCGCCATTTTTTCAGATATGCCCAACCGTTCGACCAACGAAGAATAGTGCGCCTTGGACGGATTCCACAGATCCGTGTGACAACCAAGGGACGACACGTCGCTGGCCGGCACTCCTGTCAGGCGATGCCCCCAGTACTGCGGATAGGTGACAATGGTGGCGGTGCGTTCGCGAAGCGCGGGGTCCTGCTCAAATTGCCAATGCAACTGCGCACCCAGGTTCAGACCCATCGGCAACCTTGGCGATCCGGTTTCCTCAAAGGGCGGGCGGATAGCGTCGTAAGCCGCGGCCAGATCATCAGGGCCTGCGTGCTCATAGTCGAGGATCGGGGCAGCGAGCGCGCCGTCTGGCGCGATCAGGGCGCAGGACGCCCCGTGGGTCGTGATGGAAATGGCATCTACGCCGTGCGCCTTCTGAAACTGCTCCAACCCGTCCAGAATGAAGCGCCAGATAGCCTCAACATCGAAGTGCGGATAGGGTGGAATGGCGAGAACCATGTTAGGCCGGGTCAGCACCTCCACTTCGGACATATCAGTCGCATCGACCAGCGCAAGCTTGGCGTTGGTCTTGCCGATGTCGATGACGGCGACGTGCCGGGGTGTCATGGCATGTGGAAGACGGGCGTCAGCGGCACCGCCACGGGTTCGTTGTCGGGCTTGGTTTCCATGATGTCCGCCATATGCGCCCACCATCGCTGCATGATCTCGTGGCGGGGCAAGGCATCCATTTTGTGGTCGTCGGTGCGCCAGAGGACGCCAAAAAGAATGTTCGTTTCTTCGTCCAAATGGATCGAATAGTCAGACACGCCCGCGTCTTTCAGCAGCGTGGCAAGCTCTGGCCAGATCTCATCGTGGCGCTTTTCGTATTCATCCCTGCAGCCCGGGTTGAGCGTCATCTTGAAGGCGTATTTTTCCATGTCATCCCCTCCACATCGACCAGAGCCGGGGCAGCGCGATGACCGAAATCAGCAACGCCCCGATAACAATCGACATCACGATACCGGGCACGTTCAGCAAGCCAAGTCCGAATGTCACAAGCCCCATGACAAAGGCCGCGATCACAACGCCGAGGATGGAGCCGGAGCCGCCGAGGATGTTGACCCCACCAAGGACGACCATAGTCACGATCTCAAGTTCCCACCCGAAGGCAATGGAGGGTCGGGTCGAGCCGAGGCGGGATGTCAGGCAGACGGCGGCGACCCCGGACATCAGGCCCGTCAGCAGGAACAAGGTGAACTTCACCCGGCCCACCCGAATGCCCGAAAACAGCGCCCCGGTGGCATTGTTTCCGATGGCATAGACCGCGCGGCCGAAATTGGTCATGTGCAGAATGACCGCGTAGATCACCGCAATGATGGCGAAGAGGACGAATTCGAAGGAAATCACCCACCAGACATAGCCCTGCCCGAAGAAGGCGAAATCGGCTGGATAGCCCTTGTAGACCTGATCGCCCAACACTATGAAACTGATCCCGCGGAAAAGGCTCATCGTGCCGATGGTGACGACGATGGATGGCAGACCAAGGCCGGTTACGAGGAAACCGTTTACCGCGCCACAGGCCAGACCTACGGCCAGACCGATCAGGACCAGCCCCTCTGTCCCGACACCCGCCTGCACGGCGGCGCCCATGGCGGTCGAAGCCAGTGCGATGATCGCGGCGACGCTGAGGTCGATTTCACCAGAGATGATAAGCAGGGCCATGGCAAAGGCAATCATCGCCTTTTCGGTGAAGTTGAAGGTCGCGTCGGAGAGGTTCCAGGCATTCAGGAAATAGGGTGAGGCGAAGCTGTTGGCGATGAAGATGCCGATTGCGACCAGCATCAGTAGGCTTTCCCAGCTTTTCAGGTTCCGCTCCAGCGGCGAGCGCAGGCGATCGGGGATCGCGCGTGTCGTCGTGGTCATGTCGCGTGCTCCGCGCGTTTGAGGATTATGCGGCCCTTCGTCCGGTTGGCCTGGGCATTCAGAACAACTGCGACGATGATCGCTCCGCCCGAGATGGCCATCTGCCAGAAGGGAGAGATGTTCACGACCGGCAGGGCATTGGCAATGATGCCGAGGAACAGCGCGCCCAGCAGCGCGCCGTGGACCGAACCGATGCCACCCATGATCGACACGCCGCCAATTACGCAGGCCGCCACGACGGTCAATTCAAACCCCCCTGCAACATCGACATAAGCAACCGCGAAGCGAGAGACCCAGAGGTAGCCGGTCAGACCGGCCAGCGCGCCAGAGATCGTGAAGGCCCAGAACTGGGTCCTGCCCACGTTGATCCCGGCATAGGTCGCCGCATGGGGGTTGCCCCCGGCAGCGTAGAAGGCGCGACCCAGGGTGGTGCGGGTCATGACGATGGTGAAAAGTATCACCACCGCGATGGCAAACCAGCTTAGCACCGGAAGACCAAGAAGCTCGGTGCGCGGGAATGCCTTGAAAGTGTCGCTCATCTCGTGGCTGTTGACCCATTTGCCCTCGGTCAGAAGGAAGATGGTTCCTCGGAAGATGGTCATCGTGCCAAGCGTCACCACGATAGGCGGGATGTCCAGTTTCCACACAAGGATACCGTTGAACATTCCAAGGCACGCCCCGAACCCGGTGGCCACGACCAGCGTTACGATAATCGGCAGACCGGGTGCCGAGATATTGATCAGGGACACGACCATGCCGGTCAGCGCGAGGTTGGCGGCGACCGAGAGGTCGATGCACTTTGTCAAGATCACGATCATCTGGCCGATGGCTAGCAGGATAAGCGGCGAGGTGTCGTTGAAGACGGAAGCCAGGTTCGACAGCGTGATGAACGCCGGGAAGCGGCTTGAGATGATGCCAAGCACCAATGCGATGGCGACCAGCAGCAAAAGTTCGCGGGAGGCGAGGATACGTTTCATTGCTCGGCCTCCCTGATTCCTGCGGCGTGGCTGACAAGCGTTTCGGGCGTGATCTGGTCGCGGGCCAGTTCCGCCACGATGCGCCCCTCACGCATGACGATCACTCGATCCGACATGCCCACGATCTCGGGGATTTCGGAACTGACCATGATGACGGCGAGCCCTTGCGCGGCAAGCTCCGCCATGAATTCATGCACGGAGGCCTTGGACCCGATGTCGATGCCCTTGGTGGGTTCGTCCAGGATGATGACCTTGGGCTGAGTGGCGAGCCATTTGGCGATCACGACCTTCTGCTGGTTGCCGCCCGACAGGTTGCCGACATCGGTGTCCAGCGAAGCGGCGCGCAGGTCGAGACGTTCGGTATATTCCCGTGCCAGCTTGAATTCCTCGGCCAGCTTGATGAACCCCTTGCGCGAGGTGCGAGCGAGTGACGGCAGCGTCACGTTCTGAAAAATCGGCAGCGCGCCGATTGTGCCTTGTTTGCCCCGGTCCTCCGGGACATAGACGATGCCACTTGCGACCGCGTCGGCGGGCGATGCAATAGAAATCGGTGCCCCATCGATCCTCACGGTTCCGCCTGAGGGACGGGTGATGCCGAAAAGGGCCTGCATGAATTCGGACCGACCTGCGCCGACCAGCCCGTAGAACCCGAGGATTTCGCCTCGCCTGAGCGTGAAACCGATGTCCGCGAATTCGGTCGGGTGGTCGTACCCCGCGACTTCGAGGATATCCTGGCCGACGTTGTGGTCGCGTTCGGGGAAAATCTGGCTGACGTCGCGGCCCACCATAAGCTTGACCAGTTCCGACTCGCTGACATCTACAATCGCCCCTTCGCCGACCATCTGGCCGTCGCGATAGACGGTGTAGAAGTCGGCCATGCGGAAGATCTCGTCAAACTTGTGGCTGATGAAGAGGATCGCCTTACCTTGCGCCTTCAGGCCTTCGACGAGTTCGTAAAGCTCTTCGATTTCCTTCTGGCTGAGGGCTGCGGTCGGTTCGTCCATGATCACAACGCGCGCGTCGATGGACAGCGCCCGGGAAATGGCAACCAGGTGCTTGTTCGCGGTTCCAAGGTCCTTGAGCGTAGCGCCCGGATCAATCTTGGCCCCGATTTCATCCAGAATCTCTCGCGCGCGGGTCGCCATGGCGGGTTTGTCGATCAGGCCAAATCGCCCCTTTGGCGCATGGCCGAGAAAGATGTTTTCCGCCACCGTCAGTTCGTCGAATAGGACGGTTTCCTGATGGATGGCGGTCACGCCAGCGGTTTCGGCGGATTGCGGTGTCGGGAAACTGAGAGCCTCGCCATCGATCCGGATGTCACCCTCGTCGGGTTGATAAATGCCCGTCAGAACCTTCACCACGGTGGACTTGCCAGCACCGTTTTCGCCCACCAATGCCGTGACCTTGCCCGGGTAGAGGTTCAGCGAAACATCTGACAGGGCCCGCACGCCGGGAAATGTCTTGGTCACGCCGGACAGGCTCAGAAGCGGTGTAGGGGCGGCGTTCGACACGTCTGGTCTCAATTCCAACTGCATGGACAGTGTTTCTGGATGTGGGAAGAGTAGGGTGTCGGGGCGTGGGTCATCGCCCACGCCCTGACACGTCGTTCAGATTAGAAGATCGACTTGAACTGTTCGATGTTCGAGCTGTCGTAGGTGAACGGATCAGCCATGGCTGCCGAGCCGGTGTCATCCAGCGTCACCGAGCCCATGCGGCCCATCGGGATTTCGGCACCGGCACCGGTTTCAGCACCGTTGGCGATTGCATGCGCCAGCATGGTGGCCGAGTAGCCAAGGTCAATCGGGTTCCAGATCGCGAAGCTCTTGGTTGCACCGCTATCAACACAGCCTGCCATCTCGGACGGGAGGCCCAGACCGGTCACGTTGATCTCACCGATCTTGCCCGCGTCGGTCACCGCCTGGCAGGACGCCAGGATGCCAACGGTCGTTGGCGCGATGATCGCCTTCAGGTTAGGGTAGGATGCCATGAGGCCCTGTGCTTCTCGGTAGGATTTGTCGCTGAGGTCGTCGCCATAGACGGTGGCCACCAGATCTACGCCGTCATAGTTCGGAAGAACCTCTTTCGCGGCCTCGATCCAGGCGTTCTGGTTGGTTGCCGTGGCCGATGCCGACAGGATCGCGACTTCACCACCATCCGGCATGTGATCCGCGGCAAGCTTGATGATCGTATTGCCGATCAGTGGTGTCGAGGATGGGTTCAGGTGCATCTGGCGCCCGCCTTCAGCCACACCCGAGTCCCAGGAAATCACGGTGATACCGCGGTCCATCGCGCGTTTCAGCGCTGGCACAAGTGCATCGGGGTCGTTTGCCGAAATCGCGATGGCGTCGACACCCTGCGCGATCAGGGAGTTAATGACCTCGATTTGACCTTCCGCAGTGGTGTCGGTCGGGCCGGTGTAGATGATCTCGACATTGCCAAGCTCTCCGGCAGCCTCTTCAGCGCCTTCGGCGGCCGCTTCAAAGAAGCCGATACCAAGCGCTTTTACGACCAGAGCGATGCGCATGTTGTCCTGCGCCATCGCCGTGGTGCCAAACATACCGGCGGCAAGGCTCATCCCTGCGACAAGTGATGTGAAAGTACGACGCTTCATGATAGTTCCTCCCAGAAAGTCATGTTTGGGTCTCGGGTTTCGGAGGCGGTCAAGAGGCCACCTCGTTTTCTTGAACGCTGCCCGACTGGGCAACGATCAGATTCACATCGGTAGCCTCTAGCATGGCCGCCGCCTTGTCAGGGATTCCTTCGTCGGTGATCACGGTCGTGATCCGGTCCAACTGGCAAAGCACCAGGCTGGAGCGCTGCGCGAATTTCGAACTGTCGACCAGAACGATAAGCTCATCCGCCTGTCCGATCAGTTTCTGTTCTGCCTGGATCAAAAGCGGATCGGCCTCCATCAGGCCGATGGGGCCCAGCCCCTGCGCCCCCATGAACATGCGCTTTGCATAGAAGTTGCGGGTCACGTCGTTGTCAAAGGGCGAAAGGATTATGTTCTGCTCCCGGTAGATCGCGCCGCCTGACAACATGATCGTGTTCTTCGAATGCTTCAGCAGGTGCTCGGCAATCGGGAACGAATTGGTAAAGACCTGCATCCTGCGGTTGGCCAGCGGATGCACCATCTGAAAGGTCGTTGTGCCCCCGTTGATGATGATGCTGTCACCTTCGCTACACATCTCAACCGCCGCGCGCGCAATCGCCTGCTTCGCTGCGATATTCATGGTTTCGTTGACGACGAACGGACGGCCCGCCAGCCCGGCGAACTGCGGTGGCGTTATCGCCTCAGCGCCGCCTCTGACACGGCGTACCTTCTGTTTCATGTGAAGTGTTGAAATGTCGCGCCGGATGGTGGCTTCGGACACGCCGGTCAAGGTGCACAGGTCCCCAACCGTCACGACGGGGCGGTCCTGCACCGCAGAAATGATGATCCTATGGCGTTCTTTTTCGTGCAAAGCCACCTCCCATTCACTCCACGCTGCGCAGATTCGCCGCAGCTGTCAATCATTTTCGATCACTTTCAATCATTCTGCATTGCAGAATGACTGTTTGTGATTGTTTTTGATTGACATAACGATGCACACTACTAAGCCTAAATGCGATGGTGCAGTACCGACCGCTGCATCGTGAGGAGGGCAGAACGTTGAAATCCATCGAAAATCAGCTTCTTGAGAACCGCTGGGATGACGCTGTGGCAGGTGGTATGTCCGAATCGGAACTGCTTCTCTATCGCTCCAACACGCTGGGATCGGATAAGCGCGTCACAAACTATGGCGGTGGCAATACCTCTGCGAAGGTTATTGAAACCGACCCACTGTCCGGCAAAGAGGTCGAGGTGCTCTGGGTCAAGGGTTCCGGCGGTGACATCGGGTCCATGAAACTTGACGGCTTCTCCACGCTATACATGGACAAGCTGAACGCGCTGAAGGGGCTTTATCGCGGGGTCGAGTTTGAAGATGAAATGGTCGGCTATCTGCCCCACTGCACCTTCAAACTGAACCCGCGCGCGGCCTCAATTGACACGCCCTTGCACGCCTATGTGCCGCGCAAACATGTCGATCACGTCCACGCCGACGCGATTATTGCGATAGCAGCGTCGAAGAATTCGAAGGAGCTGACCCAGGAAATTTTCGGTGACCGGATCGGTTGGCTGCCGTGGAAACGGCCAGGGTATGAACTGGGCCTGTGGCTTGAAAAGTTCTGCCTGGAAAACCCGGATGCCGATGGCGTTGTCCTTGAAAGTCACGGATTGTTCACATGGGCTGACACGGCGAAAGATTGCTATTACTGCACCATCGACGTGATCAACGTCGCGAGCAAGTGGTTGGCCGAAAAGACCGCCGATGTTCCGGCCTTTGGCGGAGCGCTCCACCAGAGCCTCGCCCGAGAAGGTAGGCGGGCCGTTGCCGCCCGGCTGATGCCCGCGATCCGTGGCTTTGTCAGTGGCAACCAGCACATGGTCGGGCATTTCAACGACAGCGACTCGGTGCTTGAGTTCGTGAATTCTAAGGACATGGAGGCGCTGGCGACCCTCGGCACGTCCTGCCCTGACCACTTCCTGCGCACTAAGATCCGCCCTTTGGTCGTCTGCTTCGACCCGGCCCAGAACAACATCGACGCAGTGCTTGAAGGCCTTCCCGGGCAAGTCGCCGCCTATCGTGAGGACTACACGGCCTACTACAACCGATGCAAACACGATGACTCGCCTGCACTTAGGGACCCCAACGCGGTTGTCTACCTGATCCCCGGGGTCGGCATGATCACCTTTGCCAAGGACAAGGGCACGGCCCGCATTTCCGGCGAATTCTACGTCAACGCGATCAATGTTATGCGCGGGGCAAGTGCCGTCAGCGAATACTGCGGCCTGCCAGAGCAGGAAGCTTTTGACATTGAATATTGGCTGTTGGAAGAAGCCAAGTTGCAGCGCATGCCGAAACCAAAATCGCTGGCTGGTCGCGTCGCGCTGATCACCGGCGGCGCCGGTGGCATAGGATCGGCAACGGCAAAACGTTACCTGTTTGAGGGCGCCTGTGTTATGCTGGCCGACATCAATCCCGAAAGCCTCACCGCAACGGAAGGGGCCCTGGCCCGGCAGTTCGGCAAGGACGTCGTGTGCTCCGTCCTGATGGACGTCACGGATGAAAATGCCGTGGCAAACGCGTTGGCTGAAACGTCCGTCGAATTTGGCGGCATCGACATCCTTGTCTCGAACGCCGGGGTCGCATCCTCTGCCCCGGTTGAGGAAACATCCCTCGACCTTTGGAACAAGAACATGGACATCTTGTCCACGGGGTATTTCCTCGTCAGCCGGGAAACTTTCAAGATCATGCGGGTGCAGGACATGGGCGGATCTATCGTTTTCGTGGCCTCGAAAAACGGGCTTGCCGCCTCGCCCAATGCCTCGGCCTATTGCACGGCGAAGGCCTCGGAAATCCACTTGGCCCGTTGCCTTGCGCTGGAAGGTGCTGAGGCCGGGATCAGGGTCAATGTTGTGAACCCGGATGCGGTGTTGCGGGGCTCCAAGATCTGGGAAGGCGATTGGCTGGATCAGCGGGCTTCGACCTACGGCACGGACAAGGAGGGGCTGGAAGAGATGTACCGCAACCGATCCATGCTGAAACGCTCAGTCCTGCCGGAAGATATTGCCGAGGCCTGTTATTTCTTCGCCGCCGAAACGTCGGCCAAATCCACTGGTAACATTCTGAACGTTGACGCGGGCAACGTTCAGGCCTTCACGCGATAGGGAGACGGTCTATGAGCTATGAGAGCGCCAAAGCGCAATTCGCTGACTGGGGCGTCGACACTGATGCTGCGATCAAGGGTCTGAACGACATCCCGATTTCCGTTCACTGTTGGCAAGGCGATGACGTGGTCGGGTTCGAAAACCAGACCGGCACCTCGGGCGGAGGCATTCAGCCAACCGGAAACCATCCGGGCCGGGCCCGCAACCCCGACGAACTGCGGGCGGATCTTGAGTTTGCCTATGCAAATATCCCGGGGTCACATCGGTTGAACCTGCACGCGATGTATATGGACACAGACGATACCCCGGACCGGGATGAGATCGAGTACCGCCATTTCGAGCCATGGGTTGACTGGGCCAAGGGCATCGGCATCGGGCTGGATTTCAACCCGACCTTTTTTGCCCATAAAAAGGCCGACGACAACCTGACGTTGGCGCACCCCGACAAGGGCATCAGGGACTTTTGGATCGAACATGGGAAACGCACTCGGGACATCGCGGCGCAGATGGGAGCCGCGCTTGGTTTACCTTGCATCAACAACATTTGGGTTCCGGATGGGTTCAAGGACCTTCCTATCGACCGTATGGCGGCACGGGCCCGGCTTGAGGCCTCGCTCGACACCATATTGGCCGAGGCGAAATCGGATATGCTGGATGCGGTCGAATCCAAGCTTTTCGGCATCGGGGTCGAGGCCTGCACGGTGGGCAGCCATGAGTTCTACATGGGCTATGCGATCCGCAACAAGACACTGCTGTGCCTCGACATGGGGCACTTCCACCCGACCGAGAATATCGCCGACAAACTAAGCGCCGTGGCCCTGTCTCTGGATGAGCTTCTGCTGCACGTGTCGCGCCCTATGCGTTGGGACAGCGACCATGTGATCATCCTGAACGATGACATCCTGGCGATGGCACATGAACTGGTCAGCGGCGACCTGTTGGGCAAGACCCATATCGGGCTTGATTTCTTCGACGCCACGATCAGCCGCACGGCCGCTTGGGTGATCGGCACGCGCAACATGCAAAAGGCGCTTCTGCAGGCGCTTCTGAAGCCCTGGGGTCGCTTGCGAGCAGCGGAGGACGCGCTGGATTTCACAAGCCGGTTTGTTGTGACAGAGGAACTGAAGGACCTGCCTTACGGAGCGGTGTGGTCTGAATTTTGCGCCAGAAACGGCGCGCCTACAGGTACTGAGCTGATCACTGAGCTTGACACCTATCAGGCCTCTGTAGCGGGGCGCTGAGGCACGGTCCAATTTTATGGAAAGTCTCCGTTTGGACAATCTATGTTGGAAAGAAGGCCAAGATTGCATTCGAAAGAAAGCGGTCATCGCGCCGGTGACCATTGAGCGGCCGCATTGTCCGCGAGGCAGCCTTTTGTACTCGTTCCACTGAATGGCCAATACTCAACCAGAGATCGCTTCACATAAAACCGCTTCAACGATGTTCGCGGTTTGTTATGACGCTGTCGATCATCCGATGGTTGCGCAAACCGGCCATTCGAAACTCGGTTCTGTGGCAGCCGCTAAGCGTGAATAGCGGGCACTTTATTGTTGCTGTCCCTCACTAGTTTCTGGCGAAGGACGCCACATGCCATAAATCGATTTCCGAAACGGCTCAAATTAGTTTCTTCATGCAAGGCTGTTCTGTACGCTTTGTGCAAAATTATTCAAGAACGTTCGCGATGTGCGACAAAGCTGGTGGGAGTCTATGGCGGCGATTTTTCGTACAACAGGACGCGCTGTCTTGCTCGTCGTTGTTCTCTTCGTGCTCCTTTGGTCTGCTTTGGCCTTGCCTGTTTTTTCAGGGCTTCGAACTCCGATGTTGGAGAAGATACTTTCAGAACAAATCGGTCAGACGGTGCATATTGAAGGGGATGTCAGCATCATTTTGGGTGCAACAAGTCACGTTCGTGCAACAAAAGTCGTGGTGCCTAGCGAGACCGTAGAGAACGTGAACCTGGCAGTCTTGGAGGTTCTGGAACTGGAATTTAACTTTCCAGCGTTGATTTCGGGCCAGATTGATTTCGACAACGTTATCATTGATGGCCTGAACGTTCAGATGCTGACCGACACAGACGGAACGCAAAGCTGGGTGGCGGACAATCGGCCTGAGCTCAGTACGACAGCGTCGGGGATACAGAATGACACGGATGGTATTCTGAATTTCCTGAGCGACAAAACTGTGGCTTTCACTTCGGTTGACCTGATTGTGGACAATGAAAAAACAGGTTTTGAATTCGATTTCAAATTAACAAGCCTGCACTTGGATCAACTGGGCGACAATTCTGGTGCAACTGTCACAAGCCACGGAACCATGAACGGGCAGAGCTTTCAGATTAAAGGTGATTATCCACGAGGCCAACCGTTCACGACAAATGCGAACTTCGGTGCGATGACTCTCGGTTTTAACGGAAGCCCCATCACCGCGCAGAACGGTGGCGGCTTCGAAGGCAAGCTGACTTTGGACTCTGGCGAAATTGGCGATCTACTCGAACTTCTCCGACTCGACCGCGATATTGAAGGTCGGGCAACTTTGGCGGCTGAAGTAAAGAACCAGAACCCAATATTGAAGGTCTCGGATTTCAGCACGGCTTTGAACCTCTCGAACGGTCAATTGCTGACGGCGAAGGGCTCTGTCGACGATCTGATCGGTTTTGAAGGCATCGATATTGCTATCGACGGGCGCTTTTATCCGCAGGGCGATCCGCCTGAAACGGCCACGGATCTGAAGGATTTAAAACTGACCGACCTTTCGACCCACATCGTCGGCACAGACGAAGCGTTGGAATTTCAGGACCTCACACTCACGACAAATGCGTTTGACAATGAATTGAAGCAGATCGGTCCCGTTCGATTTGGCCGCTTGTTTCGTGCTGACAATGGTAACCTGATGCTGGAAAATATCGCATTGCAGGCGGGACCGCAGGATCGGCCTTACTTTGTCGCCAAAGGCAACATCAAAGACCTGTTGCGTCTGAAAGAAATCGACTTTAGCGGCTCGATGTCGATCCCGTCATCGCTGTTTTTCCGAGACCTTAGTGCCAAGTCTCTGGGCAGCATCGAAGGCAGCTTTTCAGTGGATGACTTACAGGGGTTCCTCAGTCTCAACGAATTCGAGGCGCAGACAGTTGATACCGAAATTTGGGAACTGAGGACCAAGGCCAAACTCGGCAATGTAAATGACTTTGAAAACCTGTCCTTCGATTTCAATCTGGCTGTCAAAGACAGCGCCCAATTTCTGGCGGCCATCGGCCAGAAATCAGTCAACGCCGGACCGTTAAAGATCGGCCTGACCGCGAACGGAAAACAAGACGATTTCTCAAGTGTCATTGCTCTGACATCCGGCAAGTCTGAACTGAGCGCCAAACTTGAGACATCTACGGCTGGCGCGCGTCCTCTGACGCAAGGCGAGGTTTCGAGTCAGAGCATCGCACTCCAGGACGTGACAGCCGCCACTTCCGTTGTTTCTCGCATTGCGAAGAGCTTTCGCCAACCCGGCACCAGTGGTGCAAAACGCGCTACATCGAAAGGGAAACCTACCGATCTTATTGAGCTCGAAGATTTTCTGCTTGATCAGGATGTCGATGTGTCCATTGACATCAAGAAAATCGAGGGCGAACAGGCAGTAACCAGTTTGTCCAGCCATCTGAAAGCAAAGAACGGCCTTGCCCAGCTCGGGCCTGTCGATGTCGCCTATGATGGCGGTCATTTCTCCGCTACGGCGAAAATGAATATGGTGAAGAGCCCGCAGTTGCTTTCACTTCAGGGCGCAATAAAGGATTGGAATCTGGCAACCCTGTTTAGTGAGTTTAATACCAAATACTCGGCAGTCGGGCGACTTCATGGAAATTTTGAGCTTACTGGAAACAGGCGCTCGGCCAACGCCTATATTAACTCGATGAAAGGCTCTGCCTCTATCCTGATGTCAAATGGCGGTATTTCAACCAGTCTTCTCGAATTGTCTGGGCTGGGCATCTTTCCATGGTTGTTTTCCGAAGAGCTGAGAAAAGGGTACAGCAAAATTACCTGCCTTGCCGCGCCGATCAAAATCGATGCCGGTGACGTTTCATTCAGCTCGTTTGTTGCGGAAACCGAAAAGGTACAGCTTGTAGCCCACGGCGAGCTGGATTGGATAAAGAACACGATTTCAATTCAGGCCGAGGCCCGAAAACTCGGCAAGCCCTTGTCGCGGAGCGCCTGGCCATTCGAAGTCGTCGGGACGCTGACGCATCCGAAAATCAAGCTTCTGCACCACAACATTTTTCAAAGACGCGCAGATGGAGCCACGATGTTACCCGAAACCCGAGAATCCTGCGTTCCGGATATCAATCAGCTCAGGCAATAGATCATTGTCGCCAGTGATTTCGGAGGCAGCCTGTTTCGGCTTTCTTCGCAACCGGTATTTCGCCCGTGTCGGAGGCTATTGTCGATAAAACCCGCGAGACGCGTCAGATGGTGAAGCCCAAAGGCGCCTTTGCCGATGTTCTGATCTGGGTTCGTTTTGTTGCGTTTGCATCAGCAGGGCTTGATACTCACTGGACTTACGGGGCCTCGCCCCTAAGCTTGCCGCATCTTCCGAAGGAGGAGTCGGCATGTTGACCAGAACCGCTTTACTTATTCTCGCGGCATGGGTTTGTCTGTGTTTCACGGTTTTGTCTTCCAAGGCTGACGTGTTGCATCATTGGGTTCAACTCGGACCCGACGACGAAATCATAATAAGAGCAGTCTCCGCCTCGTCTGATTGCCCCATGTTGCAAATCGATGATCAGGCTGTTGCAATGAATAGGCGAGCGATGCCGCAGGACCAGTTTCCTCATCTGGTTTGTGAATACCGCGCGTCGAAAATAGCTCAGAAGATAATGCTTGAAGGAAACGCATTGCCAACGCTCAATCCAAGCGTACGACGGATTGCCGTGATCGGTGATACCGGGTGCCGAATTCGGGGCTCCAGAGTACAGAACTGCAATGACCCATCCGCTTGGCCGTTGAATGCGATCCTTGAGGAAATCGCATCCAGATCGCCGGATCTGGTTATCCATGTTGGCGACTACCTGTATCGGGCCTCGGAATGCCCGGACCCAGAAAAATGCGGCGGATCTCCTTTCGGCGACACCTTCGAATCCTGGTCCGCAGACTGGCTGGGTCCGGCGGAAAGTCTGTTCAGACGCGTCCCGTTTGTCTTTCTGAGGGGCAATCACGAAAACTGTGGACGCGGCGACAAAGGGTGGTTTCGGTATTTCGAAGCCGGGCTCGTTCCCACGAGTTGCCCCGTTGTAACCTTGCCGTGGGTCGCTTCTGTTGATGGACTTGATCTGATTTTGTTCGATTCATCCGCCGGCCCGGCACCGCAAAGCAACCCCGACTTGTCAAACGTCTACGGGCAAATGGCCAGAGACGTGTTTGCGAAAGCCAGCGGCGAAGCTTGGATTCTGACGCACCGGCCACTTTGGGTGAACATGCGAGCATTCGGAGAACTAATTGATGGCGACGACACGCAGCGGGCGGCGTTCGGTGGGGTCATTCCTGAAATAGTCAACCTTGTTTTGTCAGGCCACATCCACGCCTTTCAGGCGATCGATTTACTGAACGGGCCAGTGCAGGGGATAAGCGGCAATGGAGGAACGCAGCTTGATCCAATGCCTACCGATATTGCCACCAACGTTGATGTTGCTGGCAGCCTGGCAAGTATCGTAGTCAGCAATAGTGAATTCGGTTTCTTGATGTTGACCCAAAGAACAGATGACAACTGGTCGATGGGCGCGATCGATGCAGAAGGCAACACCCGGAATCAATGCCGTCTTATCGGGCGAACGCTTTCTTGCGAATGATACAAAGCCGAATATGGGTTGAACGGTACCGTATTTTGACCCGGTTCTGAAAGCGGCGTGCTCAAAGCTGAAAATGGCGATGCTTGCAAAAGGCAGTCGGCGTTACTGTTTAGGTTCGCTATCTGACTAGTGCTGACTTTGGAGTTCACCACAGAATGAAGCCTTTCGAGCTCGAAACAGATGTTCTCCGCACGCAGGACCAATGACTGCCAACCGGCGCATTGCCCATCCAACAACAAGGCGGAGACGTTCTCAAATTCATGGGGGACGGCATACTTGCTGTTTTCAACATTGATGACGACGCGGAAGCATCGTGCAGATCTGCGGTGCAGGCGGCAGAACAAGCCCTGGCCAACCTGCGCGACTATAACGAAACAGCCGTCGAAACGAAAAAAGAGCCAGTTGAATTCGTGGTCGGCATTGATTTCAGTCGCGTCACCTTTGGCAACATCGGCAGTCCGGACCGCTTGGATTTCACGGTCGTCGGTCAGGCTGTGAACGTGGCCAGTCGGGTTCAGTACCTGTGTAAGAAACTCGACGAAAAGATGTTGGTGACACAGAAAGTCGCCAAGCACATGGCGCATAGTATCCAGTCAACTGGCTATCATTCTGTTCGCGGTTTGCCCGAGGAAATCGAGGTGTTTAGGCGCTGGACTCATTAATTTGATTGCAGCCATCTCTGCTGCGTGATTCAAGCCCCTGAGTTTCAGGGGTATTTCATGAGCAATCTATTCTGGCTGACTGAAGAACAGATGGAGCGTCTTCAGCCTTACTTTCCGAAGAGCTATGGCAAGCCGAGAGTTGATGATCGACGTGTTCTAAGTGGGATGATCTTCATCAACCGCAATGGGTTGCGGTGGTCCGATCCTCCCCGTGAGTATGGGCCGCCAAAGACGCTGTATAAACGCGAGGCGCGTGGGTTACTCTAGGATAGGTCAAACTGCGTCTCTGAAGTCAGGGTGACGATCACCTTTTTTCAAATGATTGGTCAGGTTTGCCGACCAAACAGTTCAGCACCCATGGGTAGCTTGTCGTGACATAGTATCCGTACTGGCCATTCACAGTCATGCCATTGCACTTATCTAGATCGCCAGCCCCGGTGAACTTGTAGTCGTCGATATATGTCCCGTCCGGCGTACCACCCGGCCCTGTAGGTGGAGCAGGGCGTGGTGTAGTTTTGAGTTCATAGCCAGAGATCGCGGGTCTAATTTTGCCGTCGCTGTCTTTGAAAATCGTCCCGTAGATCGGAAAACCGTCAGCTGCGAAGCCAATAACAGGTGACGGTTTATCAAGGTCGTGATCCAAAAACAGAGCATTTGGATTGGAATGGTAGTGATACCTCCCATCGGGCTGGGCGTGAGCATTGTGAAGATCTACGCCAAAACACTGATCGTAAGACGGCGGATCGAGCAGCCAAGGATCAGTGTCTCGACACCCTGCCAACACATTGCCGTTCTTATCTGCTCGCGGGCAGCTCGGGCGATAACACTCAGCCGAAAGCAAATCGACCGGCACGCCATTCAACAAAATGGCATCGTAACTCCGTTGCGACAGCGCGGTTTGGTTGCGGGCCTTTTCCGGATTTCTGGGAACCCGAAAAGTGCCAGGCAATTCGCGTACATTGTTAGCGAAGTTGGCGGTAGGCCCGTTGAAATCATGATTGGGGATACCGTTGGTCTTGAGGGTGCAGTGCTGGCTATTTGCCGATGTTTCGATTTCAGAGTTAAACTGTTTTTGGCGCGTTACGTCCTCCACTGAAGCGGAATACACTCCCGCATAATCCGCACAGTCTCCGGACCGGTTGCTGAATAATAGATTGGTGATGTCTTGGGGCGCGTTTTGCGCATGAGCCTGTACGGCCGTAAGTCCTGTCAGAAGCGCGCTGAAGGTCAAAATCTCCACTCGCATGGCTCAATCTCCTCGGTGTTTCAAAATTTTCAAACTATCAAGTCGCTCGATATAAGTTGATGCCTGTCACCCTATCCTCAGAATGCGACGCGGTCTCCTCCTTTCAAATCCAGAATTTCTCTCGCTTCGTCGGGAGTTGCGACCTGACTGCCCAGATCTTCTACAATACGTCGAATTTTGGCGACTTGCTGAGCGTTGCTTTCGGCCAGTTTTCCACGAGAGATGAACAGGCTGTCCTCCAAGCCAACACGAAGGTTGCCGCCCATCTGGCTTGCCGTCGTGGCAAGCGACATTTGTGAGCCGCCCGCTCCCAGCACCGACCACCGGTAATCGTCACCGAACAGCCTATCGGCCGTCTGTTTCATGAAGATCAGGTTGTCGACTTCGGCCCCGATGCCGCCGAGGATGCCAAAGATGAACTGAATGAAAATGGGTGCCTTAAACAGCCCAATATCCATGCAGAATTTCAAGTTGTACAAATGACCGACATCATAGCATTCATGTTCGAATTTGATGTCATGTGGCGCGAGTGTTTCAGCCGCCTCGCGAATGTCCCGGAACGTATTGCGAAAGATGTTCTGATCGGAATTCGCGACATAGTCCCTCTCCCAATCAAACTTCCAGTCGTGGTCGCTATACCGGTTGGCCAATGGGTGAAAAGAGAAATTCATCGACCCCATATTCATCGAGCACATTTCGGGGCTAAAGGTTTTGGCCGGATTGATCCGGTCTTGAATGGACAGAGTCAGCGACCCTCCGGTCGAGAGGTTCACGACCGCATCCGTTGCCTGTTTGATGCGCGGCAGGAATGGCGTAAAATCATTCGGGTCGACCGATGGGGAGCCATTCTCGGAGTTGCGCGCATGTAAATGTAAGATCGATGCACCCGCTTCGGCAGCGTCGATCGCTTGCCGCGCGACGTCATCATAAGTGTAGGGCAGCGCATCCGACATAGTGGGTGTGTGGATCGCTCCTGTTACGGCGCAAGTGATGATCGTTTTTTTCTGACGGGCCATAGGTTCAGTTTTCCTTGGATTGTCCGATGTGCTTTACGCGATAGCCCAGCGGGAAAAGTTGCAGATCATAGCGGCTCCGGATCACGCCCCAGATGCCTTTAGGTGCTTTGAGCATCACGACAATCGCAACGACGCCGAGAACAATAAGGTAAGTTGTTCCGAGGTCGGCCAGCGTTTCGCGCAGCGCAAAGAAGACGAGAGTGCCGATAATTGGCCCCTCAATGGTTCCGATACCGCCAATTACGACGATGAAGATGACGAAGGCGGTCCAGTCATTGACGCTAAACGCCGCATCCGGCGATATGCGCAGCTTTTGCAAGAAGATGAGCGCGCCGATCATTGCGGTGAATGCCGATGTGACAACGTACACAATGAACTTCGTGCGCCAGATATCGATGCCGAGGCTTCCGGCGGCCAGTTCATTGTCGCGAATTGCCGTCAGCGCCAACCCTTGGCGCGAGCGCAGGAAGAGATAGACGGCTGTCACCACCAGCACAGCGGCACCGAGCGCCAGCCAATAGCTCAGCGCTTCTCGCATCGCACGACCGGACGCCAACGATTTCACGATGGCAACGGGAAGCGAGGATCCTGAGCCTCCGCCGAGCGCGGAAATTTGCGCGAAGCTCAGCCGAAAGACCTCTGCGATGACCCAGGTGCCAATGGCAAAATATGCGCCCCGAAGCCTGAAGATCAGAACAGCCACCGGGATCGAGATCAAAGCCCCCAGCACGCCTGCGGCTGCAATAGCAACCAATGGGTTCAGCCCACCCAACATCGTAAGTGCAAAGAGCATGTAGCCACCAAAGCCTACATAGGCCTGTTGACCAACAGAGACGAGACCGGCGTAACCCGCCATGAGGTTCCAGAGAGTGGCCAGGGACAGGTAAAGAAACAGCTCTCCCATCAGACGCATGTCGGCGCGGCCTGCCCACCAGGGCGCTGCAATCAGAACAAGCAAACCGATTGCGGCTAGGATCGCGGCAACCCGTGCTGCTTTTGACGATCGAGATACGGAATAGTCCTGCAGGTTCATCCGGAAATCCTCGGGAAGAGGCCGTTCGGACGAACGGCAAGAATGACAAGGAAAGCGATATGTCCGGCAAGCACCTGCCAGCCCGGGTCAATCTTGGCTCCGATGGTTTGCGCGACGCCAAGGATAACGCCGCCAACCAGCGTGCCCCAAAGGTTGCCGAGCCCGCCGATAATGACAGCCTCAAAGCCAAAGATCAGGCGGCCCCCGCCAATCGAAGGATCAAAGCTTGTCCGAATGCCAAGCAGGATACCGGCGATTGCTGTCACGCCCAGCGCCAGAGCCATAGCCAACCCAAAGATGTGCCGACGATTAAGGCCCATGAGCTGCGCGATGTCTTGATTGTCGGATACGGCCCGAAACGCGCGACCAAGCGCGGTGTGATAAAAGGTCCATTGCAGCCCCCAGATCACAGCGATGGCGATCCCGAAGGTCAGGAGCGGTAATATCCCGAGGGTCACACCGCCTACTGCGACGCTGGCTGTTTCCAGCGAACCAGCATTCAGTGTTTGTGGGTCGGCCGTGTAGACCTCCAACAACACGTTCTGGATAATCACACTTAGCCCGAAAGTCACAAGCAGCGGTGGAAGAATATCGTCGCCCAGAGTTTGGTTCAGTAGACCGCGTTGAAGGGTATACCCAATCAGTGCCATAGCGGGAACAACAATCACCAACGCGGCCATCGGGTGCATCCCAGTCGCGGTCGTCACGGTCAGCCCTAGGTACGCGGCCAGCACGATCAAATCGCCATGGGCAATATTGACGAGCCGCATGACGCCAAAGATCAACGACAGGCCAGCAGCAAACAGCGCGTAAAGCCCACCCAGTATAGTTCCCTGCACGATAGCGTTCAGCCATTCCATATTAATCGATCCCGAAGTACGCGCGCGAAATGTCTTCGCGCGAAACGGTGTCAGACGCACTTTCCAGCGAAACGCGCCCTTCCTGCAGGCAGTAGACCCGGCTTGAAACCGACAGTGCCTTGGTTATGTCCTGTTCGACGATGATCGCGCTCATGCCTTCGCCGATGATGCCCGGTAGCGCCTCGTAGATGTCTTTGATGATGATCGGTGCCAGCCCAAGGCTGATTTCGTCGAACAGGATTAGATCTGGATTGGCCATCAATGCACGTCCGATGGCGACCATCTGCTGCTGACCGCCCGACAGCGATGTAGAGGCCTGATCTTTGCGCTCCTTAAGGATCGGAAACAGATCATAGACAGCTTTCAGATCCCAAGGGCCTGAGCGATCAACTTGAGCCCCGATAATTAGGTTTTCTTTGACTGACAACGATGGGAATAACTGGCGACCTTCCGGAACCATGGCGAGGCCAAGTTCTGCAACCTCGTCTGCGCGAAGCCGGCTGATATCCTGACCCCGGTAGTGAATCTGATCCACTCCGTTCGTCAGTAACCCGGTGATTGATCGCATCAGGGTTGTCTTGCCTGCGCCGTTTGCACCAATGATGGCCAGAACTTCTCCCTCTCCGACGTCCAATTCGACATCATAGAGCGCTTGGAAATCGCCGTAGTATGAGTTCAAACCGCGTGTCTGAAGAATTGAGTCAGGCATCGGCTTCGATCCCCAGATAGATTTCCTTGACTTCAGCGCTTTCCATAATTGCCTGTGGCTCGCCTTCGGCGATTTTTTTGCCAAAGTCGATGACGATCAGACGATCCACGACGGCCAGCAGCGCATGCACAACATGTTCGATCCAGATGATGGTGACGCCAGCGGCGTGGATGTCCTTGATGGTCTGAACCAGGGATTTGCACTCGGCTTCGGTCAAACCACCGGCAATCTCGTCCAACAGCAGCAATTTAGGCTTAGCGCATAGCGCACGTGTCAGTTCCAGGCGTTTCCGTTCCAACAAAGTCAGTCTGCCCGCTAAGACGTTTGCCTTGGGAAGCAGTTCCGTTTGGCCCAGAACCTCCAGACAAAAGCGCTCGGCCTGGTGTCCATGCATATCGGCTGATTGCGTCGCGGCGATCATTGCGTTTTCGAAAACGGTCATGCCAGAAAATGGCTGCGGGACCTGAAAAGAACGCGCGATGCCCGCATGGCTGCGCTTTGCCGCGCTCCATTTGGTGACGTTCTGCCCACTGAATTCTATCACCCCGGAATTGGATTTGAGCGTCCCAGTGATCAAGTTGAACATCGAGGTTTTGCCAGCGCCGTTGGGGCCTATTACCCCGAGTGCCTCGCCTTGCTGGACTTCATAGCTCATGGCATCGGCGACAGTGACCGCGCCAAATGCCTTGCTCAGGTCTTGGAGTCTCAAGATTGTCGTCATGTTTCTCTCGGATGGAGGGCTCGGCGCCAAGATTGGCGCCGAATGTCTGGTCAGCCCAGCAGTTTAATGTCTGCCGTTATCGGAACTTCGGGCGCGGCGCTGTTCGCAACAATCTGCAGTTCATAGGCGTCTCCGGACTTCTGCCACTGGCCACCGACCAGCGGAGTTTTGGTGACGTTGTTCATCGGCCCATCACCCCAGTTCACCGGCCCGACAATTGTGTTCAGGTTGGAGGACGTGATTGCCGAAATGATCGAAGACGGGTCTTCCAGATCATCAGCCCGTTTGATGACATCCGCGACGACTTCGAACAGAGCGTGTTTAAAGCCAAGGGGTTGAGTCCAAGGTCGACCCGACTCTGCTGTATAACCTTCGGCAAGGTCTTTCGAGGAAATGCCGGTGAGTGAGGACGAGAAAGGATGATGCGGGGACCACCAGACCTCGGTCGACAACCCGTCACCACGGTCGCCCAGCGATTCAATTACAGAGGGGAACAGCAGTGCTTTACCAATTGTAACGACCTTGGGATTGAACCCTTGTTGGGCGGCTTGGCCCCAGAATGTTGCAAAGTCCGGTGGGATCATATTGCCTGTTACGATTTCGCAACCAGCTGCTTTGAAAGCTGCGATTTGATTTGAGAAATCGTCGGACAGAGGCTGATAGCGACCGGGATCGGTCAACGTGTAGCCAGCTGCGGCGAGCGGTTTGGGCAGGCCCAGTTCCGCATCGCCCCAAGCATTACCGTCGGCATCGTTGGGGAAAAGACCACCCACTGTCTTGGTCACGCCAGTTTTGTCCCACATATCAAGGAACGCTGCGATCACATCCTCCAAACCCCAGAAGAAGTGATAGGTCGTTTCAAACCCCTCGCCCGGAACGCCGTTGCGACCAAAGAAATATGGCTGCCAAGGACAGTCGGTCGTGATGCAGGGAACTTCGTTGATCTCTGCCTGATCAGCAACAGGGTTCACCGTGTCCGGCGTTGAAGCCGCAACGATAATATCGACCTCGTCACCTAGGATCAGGTCGGCGGCGACCTCCGCTGCGCGGTTGGGGTTGGACTGGCTGTCTTTTGAGATGATCTCGACATTCCAGGTCTTTCCGTTGTTATCCAAACCGGCAGAGAAAACCTGCTGAATGGCTTGAAGCACATATTCATCAGCCTCAGCGAAACCAGCCAATGGACCGGTGCGTGGGCTGACGTTGCCAATCCTTAGCGTCGGGTTTGCGGCATAGGCACGCGTTGCCCGGAGGATGGCCGGAGCAGCGATTGCTGCAGTGGCTCCGGCTAGGAAACTGCGCCTTGTGGCCGTCTTAAAAGTCCTTTTCATTGCGTCCTCCCTTCACCGGCCTCCCGCCAGTGTTTGATTGATCTTACAAAGTCTTCTCGAGATTTTTCAGATGTGTCGCGACGCGCTGGCGAACCTGATCCGCCTCGCCCTCGGCCCATTTTTTGAACCCTTCACCGGTTTTCATGCCCAGCTTACCCGCTTCGACAAGCGACTTCAGGTAGGATGAAGGGCCTTTTTGCGTCTCAAGGTCGTGCAGCACGTTTTCGTGGATATCGAGCGTCAGATCGGTGCCAACCAGATCCGCGTTTTCCAACGGACCGAGGACCGCCAATCGCCGCCCAAAGCTGGACTTGATCACAGTATCAACCGCTTCCGCGTCACATATCCCGTTTTCCACCAGACTGACCGCTTCGCGCCACAACGCGTGTTGGAGTCGATTGCCGATAAAGCCGGGCACGTCCTTTTCGACCAACACCGGAGTTTTCCCGGCATCCTTCAACAAATCGAACATCGTCTGCGCGATCTTGGGGTCGGTCCATTCTGTCTTGATGACTTCGACCAGAGGGATCATGTGCGGAGGGTTCCACCAATGCGTTCCCAACGCGCGGCTTTTCAGTCGCAATTCAGACATGATCTGAGTGATCGGCATCACCGAAGTATTTGATGCGAGAATGCAGGTCTCTGGTGCATGCGCTTCAATCTCAGCAAAAATCGCTTGCTTAAGCTCCAGTTTTTCGGGCGCGGCTTCGAATACAGCGTCAGCATTTCGAACCGCACCTTCAGTCGTCGCAAAGATCTCAATCATCTTGAGGGTCTTTGTGATTGTGACTTCGTCATCCCCCATCGCGGCCATGCTGGCTCGGATGCGGTCAGTCACGGTGGCTCGCGCCTCTTCAACGGGGTCTGTGATGGCGACATATTGACCTGCTTTTGCCAAGGTCAGGGCGATACCGTGCCCCATAAGCCCCGCGCCAATTACCGCTATCTGCTGTTTCTTGCGCACCATTCTTTAACCCGCCGTGTATCCGCCATCGGCATGAAGGATATGCCCGGTGTAAAAATCAGATGCCCGCGACGCGAGAAAAAGGAGCGGACCTGCAAGGTCTTCTGGCTCACCTAGTCGTCCTTTGGGAACCCGGGTCAGGAAGCCATCGCGCACCGCCTTCGCTTCGTCGGTTTCTTCGAACATCCAAGCGGTCAAAGGCGAACGGAATACCGTCGGCGCGATCGCGTTGACGGTAATCCCTGTTGGACCCAGCTCACAACCCAAGGCTTTGGTTATCCCGTTCACGGCAGCCTTTGACGCGCAATACGCCGTGTAGCCGGCTGGGTGGCCCAGGATACTACGAGCGGAACTGACGAAAATGATCTTGCCATATTCGCTCACCTTCATGTGCGCCGCCGCCGCGCGCGCCAAAAGCCAGCTCTGGTTCACGTTGGCATCCATCACTGCGTCAAAGGTTTCCGGCGCCATTTCGTTGATCGGCGCAACTTTGTTCATACCGGACGCGACAACGAGAATGTCGAGTTTACCAAAGTTGTTGATGGCTTCGTCGACCAATGCCTCGCATGACGCCTCGTCTGTCGGGCGCGTGTTTATTGCGACGACCGTTGCACCAAGTGCCTCGCACTCTTTGGCAATCTCATCGAGCGCATCTTGGTTGCCTGCAGCCAGTACCAGATTGCAACCAGCCCCGGCGAGGACACGCGCGGCCACCACCCCGAAGGCACCCGAGGCTCCGGTGATCAGCGCGACGTTTCCCTTAACGTCAAACATCTTGAGTGGATCAGACATTCTTTTCGTCCTCAGCTTTCTGGCGGATACGGAATGACCACCAGCATTTTGCAGATTTGGTTGGCGCGATTTTCAATTTTGCGCACTTCGCCCGGGGCGATCGTGCAGCTGTCCATCGGACCAAGCGTGGTTTCGGCGCCATCAACGATGACGGTCATCTCGCCTTCCAAGACCACGTAGACTTTCTCAAAAGGCGTAGAGTCCGGTCCTGCACCGCCGCCCGGCAGGAACTGACTGAAGCCGATCCACTGATTTGTCGGCCCGCCTTCCTCAAACCCCTGCAAGCGAAGCCCATGACACCCAAAATGGTTCGGTGCTTCGTAGGGTTGGGCGTCTTTAAAACGCTTCAAATGCATGTCCGTCTCCGCTCAAGGTTAAAGGCGGCCGCCGGCGAACCGGCGACCGGTCCGTGAGTGTTCAGAAATCTTCGCCAGCCTCGATGCGGTACGACTGGTTCTTATCGATCATCGCCACCAATCGGATGATACAGCCGTCGCCACGGTCCCAATTCCACGGGAAGAACGCGAAAGTGCAACGCTTGCCAGTCACCGCATCCAGATCCCCACCGACATTTTCAATTCCGAGAATACCCTTGGAGAACAGCATGTTGTGCACTGGCTCCCACTCGGGGAAATCAACCTCCCACGGTGTCCCGCCTGACCATTCAAGATACTCTTTTTCGAGATGAGGCATGATCGGACCGTTTCGCTGCGGACCGATGGCAGTTGCCAGCGGGTGATCGTTTGCCTGGGTGTCGTGCCCAACGACTTTTACACCTTTTTCGATCATCCACTCAGCAGCAGAAGGAACGAGACCCGGGCAATAAGCAAAGTAGTCGCCATCTTCATACTGCTTGTGCCAGCCGGTGTTGATGATCAGCACATCGCCTTTGCGGATTGCGTGACCACAAGCCTTCTCCAGATCATCTCCGGTGATTTGCTCCCACTTCTTTTTGGGTACAGAGACCACCAAACCCGAGCCAAAGAAATGGGGGAGCGGCACCTCGTCGATGAACGGCGTTCCCTGAACGACATGCGCCGGTGCATCAATATGCGTGGTCACGTGCATCGTCGTGGTAATCGTCTGAGACAACACGCCAGACTTGGCCATATAGTGCTTTCGGTCGATCTGGACGTCCTTGAAATAGGGCCAGTTGGGGCACTGAAACCCGTATCTGTGGCTCAGGTTATAAAACTCAAGCCCCATGTCATTGTCGGTGTTTGCCTGAAACTCAATGCCGCGGATTTCGACCATTGGGCATATCTCCTCTATTCGCCGGCAACGCGGCGGTGTTCGCTTCTCAATTGTCTGGGTGGCCTCCCCACCTGTCCCGCATAATGATGCATACGCACCGCATTGCGGTCAACTATAAACTCATTATACGGTTGACTTGCACCGCATTGTGATACAACACTAAAAATCGCTAGGTATCCAGTGCTACGATGCCAAGACGGGATGAGGTAGGTTAAATGTCTGAAAAAGCGGATAAAGGTGGCATTCAGGTCATTTCCAGAGCAGCCTCGATTTTGCGTGTTCTGAAAGAAAACCAATCTGGAATGAGCTTGGGAAAAATCGCCGAGCGTGTTGACCTGCCCCGCTCTACGGTACAGAGAATCACAAGTGCACTTGCTGAAGAAAA
Source organism: Ruegeria sp. CL5 (assembly GCF_056536485.1). Taxonomy (NCBI): domain Bacteria; kingdom Pseudomonadati; phylum Pseudomonadota; class Alphaproteobacteria; order Rhodobacterales; family Roseobacteraceae; genus Ruegeria; species Ruegeria sp. CL5. Next base: position 1,198 of record NZ_JBQFPS010000012.1, on the reverse strand, counting down.
ACTTGTCATAGCAGATGCAAATGGGGGTGGCTTGAGGCTCGGTCCCGAACTAAGCGCTCTCGCGGGCGCCGCGCAGTACAGCATCGTCGAACACTGCCGGCTGCTTTTGACGGAACTGACCCAAAAGACCGGGGAAACCACAGACCTCGCTGTGATGCGCGGCATCGGCATGGTTTTCTTAGATCAGGTCCCAGGCGTCTATCGATTGACGACCGTATCGCAAGTGGGTGAGGTTTTTCCGCTGACCACCACTGCAAATGGGAAAGCTTGTCTCGCTCAACTTGGTGGAGAAGCGGCGAATAAGCTCATCCAGAACGAATGGGAAAGGAATGGTATCCAAAGAAACTTGGATGAGTTCATTTCCGAACTTGATACAGTCCGCGAAAAGGGCCTTGCCTATGATTTGGACGAGCATTCTGCCGGCGTGTCAGCGATCGGATTTTCTTTCGTCGACTGGGTCGGAGACCTGCACGCGATCTCAATTCCAGTACCAACGACGCGATTTGCACGGCAAAAAGCAACCATCGAACAAGCGCTAATTGAGACGTCAACAAACATTCAGCAAACCTTCCAGTGAGCTTAAGAAGCTGACTTGAGACAGGTTGGGTCTCACGACCGATCTTGTCTGGCAGCCCGCGCTTCCAACAAATAAGTCCATGCATTGCACCCAACGGATTGCGGCTAGTTCCGCATGGTCGCGAAGGTTGACATTCGTGTTGAATCGCAAGTTTTGCAATCATTGGATTTTTGTCGACCTCGTAACGAACCGCGAACATCGCAGTAGGGGGGTTATGTGAAGCGATCTCTGGTTGAGCGATCGCCGTATCAATAAGCCAAACAACACAACTCGTACGCCTGCCTGAAAGCAGACTTTGCAAAGTCTAGTTAACGGCACACTCCGGTCGTCTAGGCTGCGAGCGGTCAATTGTGAGTACCGCAGTGAACAGCGGCTCGGAGCCCAAACCGGAAATTTCTATCTAGGAAGAGGTGGTTTTTGGCTTTCAATTAGCCAGCTTCGGAAACGTACTCAACACTCTCAATTTTGTAGAACCAGCTTTCGCAAATAGAATGCGTCCAGTTCATTAAACGGTCTTGTCAGAAGAACTTGCCTTAAGGCGGGCAGGGGGCTTTCGTAGCTTTTGCCCATAACCAGACCTGCCTCTTTTAAGTACTTCAAAACCAGCCCAGAGATCATCCG
>NZ_JBQFPS010000011.1:0-189902 GCF_056536485.1 Ruegeria sp. CL5 | reverse complement strand
AAACTCGCAAAACTAGCCCCGCAACCAGAACCAACAGGCTGAGAGGAACATCCCAAGCGGCTTTTGCCATCGCTCATCGGCAGTTCCAACGTCGACTTTTTCAACACTATCCGGACAAAGTGCAAGTTCGCGGCGCTTGCACCAATGGCCGCTTGATTGCTCTTCGCTGACGTCAGAACAAGTGTGAAATTCGTATCATTTCTCACTTGGGGTGAGATATGTCCAAAGACGATCTTTAGGTAATGGACCTTTGTTACGACCGCCTTGTTGGGTCTGCTCCCAGGCGTGTGCCAGGATGCCCACTGACCTAGAAAGGCAGAACAGTCCACTCGCGAGTGAGGCTTTAAAGCCAAGCTCGACGTAAACTGCGGCGGTCGCGCCATCGATGTTCATCGGGATTGCGCGACTTTTGATATCTGACAAATACCCCTCGATCTGCGGTGCGAGTCTGGCACAGGCCATAACCTCAATTGCGTCATATTTTTCCAGTGTTTTGAAATAGATGCCGCTGATGCAGCCGCAAACGATAGCTCCGGCCTTAAGAGGTTTCGTCGGTTTAGCTCTCCGATTTAACACCAATGTATTCCGGCAGATAGCGCGGTGGCATTGGCCCTTTGTTCCGGCCGCCCTGCTGCATCTGTTCCCAGCCATGAGACAAGACGCCTACCGAGCGGGAGAGACAGAACAGACCACGAGAGAGTGGGGGCGGAAAGCCCAGCTCGCAAAAGATAACAGCCGTGGCCCCATCGATATTCATTGCGATCTCAGTGCCGCGCTTGCGTCCGATTTCCGCCTGAATAGCCTCGCCAATGTCGGCAAACCGCCCATCCACCGTACCGGACTTCGCGGCCTCGCGTACCAACGCCATCAACCTTGGTGCGCGGGGATCGACGGGCTTGTGGAAGCGGTGGCCAAAGCCCGAGACAATTTTGCCATTTTCCTCACGCCAGGCGGCGATACCGTCGCGGACGGCACTTTCATGTTCAGCGCCGTCATCGATCCGTTTGGCGATGTCGAAATAAAGTTCTGCGCATTGTTCACCGGCGCCGCCATGCACGTCACCCAGCATATTGACCCCGGTTGCCATGACGTTGTTGAGCCCCAGCCCGCAGGTCGCGGCCATACGGGCGGCGGCAATCGAAGGCGCTTGCGGACCATGATCCACGCCCGCCACCAGCGCACATTCGAAAAGCGCCGCCTGTTCTGGCGTGGGCATATCGCCCCGCACCATGAGCCAGATCATCTGAGCAAAGCTAACAGAACCTATAAGGTCCTGGATCGGGTGGCCGCGAAAGGCGATCCGCCCTGGAGCCATGTCGATGATTGCGGTGCGCCACCAGTGGCGCATGTCATCGACCTCTTTGCGTTCTGAGGGGGCCGTCATATCGCGTCTTCCTTTTTCAGGTCCGAGATCTGGGCATTGTTATAGCCAAGTTCGCTCAGGATATCGGCTGTATGTGCACCCAAGGTCGGGGGCGGCGAATCGACACCAGGGGCCGTGCCATCAAGCTTGGCGCCGATCCCGACCAGTTGCAGATCCTCAGATCCTATACGGTGGGTTTGCAGCAGGCCCCGATCGGCAAGCTGCGGATGCGTCAACGCCTCAGGCACCGACCAGACAGGCCCTGCGGGAACGCCCTGTGCTGTCAGCTTGTCGACCCACTCATGGGTGGGGGCCGTGGCAAAGGCCGCTTCCAGTTCGGCGGTCAGGGCGGGCCGATTGGCCAGTCGGTTCTTTCGGTCGGCAAAGCGTGGGTCCTGCGCAAGGGCCGGGTTGTCGAGGATCCCGCACAGGGCCTCGAACTGTTCTTGCTTGTTGGCGGCGATATTCATCACGCCATCGGCGGTTCTGAAGGTGCCGGATGGGCTGGCGGTGAAATTATCGTTGCCGTTTGGAGTGGGTGCCTTCCCGGCGATCAGATGGTTTGACACCACCCAGCCCATTGTCGCAATGACGGCCTCGAGCATCGAGACGTCAATGAACGTGCCGCGGTCTTCGGCCTTGTTAGCAAGCGCAGCGGCGACGGCGAAGGCGGCCGTCATCCCTCCGATGGTGTCGGCCATCGGGTAGCCCACCCGGTAGGGCGCGGTGTCGGCATCGCCGGTGATCGACATCACGCCGCTCATCCCCTGCACGATCTGGTCATAAGCGGGCAGTTTCGCCAGCGGGCCATCTTGGCCGAATCCGGAGATCGCACAATAAACAAGGCGCGGGTTTTCCTGACGGAGCGTCTCATAGTCAAGGTTCAAGCGCGCCATCACCCCGGGGCGGAAGTTTTCGACTAGGGCATCGGCCTTTTGCACCAGCTCCTTCAGGATGCGTTTTCCGGATGCCGATTTCAGGTTCAAGGTGATCGACCGTTTGCCCGGATTTTGCGCCAGAAAGGAAACGCCCATAAGGTCGGCGTTGCGCGCGGGATCAGCCCCCAGCTGGCGCGCAAGATCACCGGTGCCCGGGGTTTCGACCTTGATCACGTCGGCCCCCATATGGGCCAGCTGATGACAGCAGAACGGACCGGCCAGCACATTGGTCAGATCAAGAATGCGAATGCCCTTCAAAGGTGCCTGCGTCATTGTCCGCGCCCCTCGTGTACAACCTTGGCTACTGTGAAAAACTCGCGGCAATAGCTGCCTTTTTCCGGCGCGCCATAGGATGATCCTTTTCGGCCCGTGAATGGCGCGTGAAAATCCATGCCTGCCGTGGGAAGATTGACTTGTACCATGCCTGCCTCGGCGTTCTGCGAGAAATGGTCGATCTTGGCCGCATCCCGCGAGATGATGCCCGCTGACAGGCCGAACTCACAGTCGTTGGCGCTGGCAAGGGCGGCCTCATAGTCCGGCACGCGCAACACAGCGGCGATTGGCCCGAAAATTTCATGCCGAGAGATATCCATTTGCGGCTCGGCCCCCACGAACAAGGCTGGCTCCAAATAGTGCCCCGGCGTGTTCAGAGTAATTTGGTCACCGCTGATGAGCTCCGCGCCTTCGGCCTGCCCTCTCGCAATATAATCAAGGTCAATCCGCAATTGGTCGGCGCTCGCAACCGGGCCAATATCGGTGTCAGGCGCACGCGCATCCCCGATCCGAAGCTTTTTCATCGCCGCGGTCATCGCGCTGACAAATTGATCATGAATTCCGTCTTCAACAATCAGCCGCGAAGACGCTGTGCAGCGTTGGCCAGTTGAGAAGAAACTGCCCTGTATGGCGCAGTGAACTGCCAGATCCAGATCCGCGTCATCCAGCACAACCAGCGGGTTCTTGCCCCCCATTTCAAGCTGCATTTTTGCCCCGCGGGCGAACAGCGCAGCCCCCATATTGCGACCGACTGGTGTGGAGCCGGTGAACGTGACCCCGGAAACCTTGGGGTGTAACACGATTGCCTCCCCGACCTCACGGCCTTTGCCCATCACAAGGTTGAACACACCCTCGGGCAGCCCCGCACGGGCAATGATGTCGGACAACATCCACGCAGAACCGGGCACCAGTTCGGCAGGTTTGAACACGACCGTATTGCCATAGGCCAGAGCGGGCGCAATTTTCCATGCCGGGATCGCCAGCGGGAAATTCCAGGGCGTGATTACGCCCACGACGCCAATGGGTTCGCGCAGAACCTTAAGCGACACACCTTCGCGCAGTGATTGGTAAGCGTCGCCGGTGGCACGATAGGCTTCGGCCGCGAAGTATTTGAACAAATGCCCGGCGCGATGTGCTTCGGCCTTGGCCTCAGGTAGGGTTTTGCCCTCTTCGCGGGCCAGCATGTCGCCCAGCTCGTCCACACGGGCGAGGATTTCCGACCCGATCCGGTCCAGCACTTCGAACCGGACCAGTGGCGATGTTGCGCGCCATTTCGGAAAAGCGGCAGCCGCGGCCTCGATCGCATCGGCAGTCTGCGCGGCACTGGCCTGCGCATAATCCCCGATTGTGTCGTTCAGGTCAGATGGGTTGATGTTTGGAACTGCACCACTGCCAGCGGCCCATGTTCCGGCGATATAGTTGGAAAAGGGATCTGCGGTCATAGTACTTCCTCAAGAACTGGTCGCCACCCGATATCTTCATGCCGGTGGTCTACAGTGTTCACATAAAAATAGGTCGGGCCGTGATAGCCCCGGCATACCCGCCCATCGGCACGGTTGGCGACAGGTTCGGCGGTCCAGCTGACCGCCCCGAACCAATTCCACAAACGGTTATGAGGTGAGGTCAGGTGATCCGGGCGAAGCGGGGCTGCACCATTGGCTGGGTCCGGTTGGGGCGCGTTTGACACGGCGGCACCGCCCACCAACGCATCCCATTCATTGGGCCCAGTCGCACCCTGATAGGGGTCATTTCGGGGCGTATCACCACCGGTCAGCAACCGGCATCGAAACGTAGTGCCATCGATGGACACCTCTGTGCCATAGACATACCCGGCATCGTCCAGATCCTGCCAGCTAACGCGGCTCATTAGCATCCGGTCGGCCACCAGATACCGGGTGCCTCCCTGTTGAAACACATGCCAGTTCAGGCGTTTGGTCGGGTCTTTGGGGCTGTCAGTGAGCGCCCAGTTGTCCCAATCCGGGTCACGTTCAAATTCCGGGAGGTTACCGGGTTGCAGACCCTCGTAGGGGCAAAGCGCTGCAAGATCCGTGATCCAGGGCCGGGTTGCCGGGGCAAGGATCTGTCCTGCATGTGATAGCCCACCCAATTGCCGGGTTCCGATATATTTCATCATAGCTCTTACACCGGTCGCGTGCGGAAGCGCCGCAGGACCCGGAACAGCATTTCCGCCGCCAGGAACTCCGTGCGTTCTGAAGGATCAAGCGGAGGTGAGACCTCGACAATATCCAACCCGCCCAAGGGGGCCTCGGCCAATCCATCCAGCAGGTCGTAGTACTGACGCGGTGTAATGCCGCTGTGCACGATGGAACCCGTGCCGGGAAGGTAGCCGGCGTCCATCGCATCAATGTCAATCGACAGATATAGCTCGTCGCACCCCTGCATGGCATGCGCAAGGGCCTGACGCATCACCTCGGCCGCGCCGAGTTTTTGCACCTCGCCAGATGAAAATACCCGTCCGCCCTGCTCTTCAATGAGCGCGAGATCGCCGCCATCGACCCAGCCCGTGATGCCGATCCAGACCATATTGGAGACATCGATGTTGGGCAGTTCGGAAATCCGGCGCGCGTTGGTTGCATGGTTGTGGCTGCCCCACGCCCCCAGCCGGTCGGAGAAATCGAGATGACCATCGATTTGGATATATCCGAAGCGCGCGTTTGGCGAACGTTTGGTCAGCCCACGGGAATAGCCCAGACAGGCCGGGAAGCTGTTATAGTGATCACCACCCAGTGCCAGTGGGATTGCCCCTGCAACGGTCAGCGTTTCGGTCATTGCAGCGATGGCTTCGGTTGTTGCGTCAACGTCCTGCGCTGTGATCTCTGCGTCGCCGCAATCGATCAGCCAATCGGTTGCAGGCACAGTACGGCGGCTTGTATCGGGATCAAAGCTGGCTCCCTGCGGACGCAAAGATTGCAGAAGACTTGTCGCCCTGCGCAATGCTTCGGGGCCGAACCTTGTGCCAAGGCGGCTGGAATGTGTCCAGTCGCTCGGCATGCCGACCACGCCGATCTTATCGGGACCGACCTCGGCCACGTCGCGCAAAGGCCCATCAAACAGCCGATATCCCGGTTGTGACAGAGGCGGGTGAAATGTGGTATTAGCTGCAGTCATGTCAGTACATTTTCCTTGGGAATTGGGCGCACCGGTCGGTCAATCCCAAAACCGAGGCGCGCATAGATGAATGCCAAAAGAGCCGTGACCATCAGTCGTTGGCCAACCTTCACCACACCCATTCCGGGCCTGCTCGGGTTCAGACCGGTCAACATGATGGCACTGACCTCGTGCTGTCCCAGGGCGCTGAGCCATTGCACCACTGTATCAAGGTCGCAGCCTCCCAAACGGGGCCGATCACAAAGCGCGCTGAGCGATGTTTCAAACACGGACAGATCAAACTGCACAAACAGCGGCTTTGATACATCCCGCCACCTGGAAAACGCGGCAAGCTGCGCGGCAGTGTTTTGGCTGCAGGTCGTGCCACCCCCGTTTGGCAGGGGCGATACATGAAAGTCGCGCGCATCATCTGGCGTACCGCCAAGCTGCACAGTCTGACACTCAGGCAGCTCGCTCTGCACTGTCTTGGACAGGCAATCTGACCCACCCAATATTATGGCGCAGGCACCATTGCGGCTGATCTGACGCGTCGCGGCCTTCAATGCCGCGTGGATCGCGTCCTCAGATCCTGCCGCTATATCTCCGAGGTCACAGAGCCGCTCGTGCAGACCGTCGGTACTGATGTCCTGACGTGCATCGACATCTACCGGGTGACTGAATTGTGGGTTTGCGTGCCAACCGAAATAGACCGAGGTTTCGCGCAACGCACGCGGCGCCAGGGACTGCCCGGCATGCGGCGCGCTGGTGTCTTCAAACGGGACGCCCAGCACTGCCAGATCACCGGGCCTGACATCTTCAATTGCTTTGGTTTGTGCGCGCATAAACGACAGTTGCCCTGCCATGCGCGGCAATGGGGCCGATCGTAAAGGCATCAGCCAGCTCCTTTCTCTAGACGCTCAGTCACTGCCTGCAAGATCGCCAGCGCGGCGCAGGATTCCGTTCTGCCACGATCGTCTAATGCCGGGGCAAGTCCGAAAACTGCTGCGGCGGTGACATTGCCTGGGGTAGTGTCAATTTGCGCGATCATCTGTGCAGGTGACATCCCGGTCAGGCGACGTGGGTGCGACACCCATTTGCCCGCAAGCTCTTGTAAATCCACAGAAAGGATGACCGGTTGAGCGTGAGACAATTGGCCTGCAACGCCCCCTGTGACCTGAATGACAGGAACATCAGCACCTGTGACTTTTTGTGTCGCGATTCCAAGCGCCTTCAGTCCGCTGGAATCTCCGCCAACCAGCACCATCCGCGCGCCGGTTTTCAGAACCGCCTCGCATTGCGAGACAACTGCAGAAAAATGCTTATCCGGCTCAAGCGGAAATACATTCACGTCCCCTAGGTCAATGGCATTCGCGGGGGCCTTTCCGGGTTGGGAGGCGTATCGTAATTGCCTTGCGAGGTAGCGTTGCTCTGCTGCTGGTCGGTCGAGATTGTCACAAAAATATCCTGCTACCGCGACTTGCCCAGGCACGAGGTCTTCCAGATCGCCAACAGGCATGCCCAGAAAACTGGGGATCCCGTCAAACTGTATTTGCGCCGCATCACCCATGACGCAAAGCCGCGTTCAGGGTTTCAATGGCCGCCAATTCCGACATGCCACGCGTGTCGCGGGCAGGCGCAAGGCCAGTGATCACAATCGCCTGCCAGCGGCAGGACATTGCCCCAATGACAGAAACCAAGGTTTCGGGTTTCATTCCGCCTGGGTTAAGGCCGATAGCACCGGCTGCATGCCCCAGATCAACGACCGATATGTCGATCCAGAGAACAGCGCGCTCGGGCGTGTCAGAAAAGTCTGCGTGCCCTTCATCCAACCACCGGGCGGTACGCCAATCCATCGTGCGCTGAGCGATCTGATCCCAAACATCGGCAGGTTGCCCGCCATTCAAACCCACCCAAATCGTGTTTGATGGTCGTTCTGTAAGATCACGCCGAGCCAGTGGCATGGCCGCGACAACCGGCAGATCAGGCAAGGCCCCCAGTACAGCAGAGGCGACATCAGACGCGCCACCCAGAACGACGGGCACAATGCCGCGATCCACCATTTGCGCCACAAGCTGTTTCAATACGCCGGACCAATCGCCCGACAGGTCCAGATTACCCAGATCCCGACCATTTACAGGCAGGCTAGTTCCAAGCTGTCCGGTCATCTTGCGCAGCGCATCCGGTGCCAAGGAGGCGCCGGAACGTGGCCCGCTATCGACTTCGCTTGGAACACCCAAAAGCCCGACAGATCCTGCATCGCATTGCGAAATCTCGCCAAATGGCAGGCCAGCATAACCAGTTGTTATCATTTGTTTCTGCGCGCTATGCATTGCCAGATGCCTTCATTATTTGCGATTTCCAATTGCGTTCAAACCAGCTATAAAAAGTGACGGATTTGCGTCGAAAGGTCTGCCCATGCCCGACAAGCCCCGAACCCCCGACACGAATGGTGGTGTCGAAGCGGTTGAACGTGCATTGCGTGTTCTGGACAGCTTTGAGCCCGGAGATGCGGGGCTTTCTCTGAAAGAGGTCGCGGACCGCAGTGGTGTCAACAAAGCGACAATCCTGCGTCTGAGCGTCTCGCTTGAGAAATTTGGCCATATCACGCGCGACGCCGAAGGGCTGTTTCATCTGGGGCCGTCTTTGTGGCGTCTTGGATCCGTATTTCGCCAGAATCTGCGCATGGGGCCTATTGTGCGCCCGGTGCTGGCGAACCTGGTGAATGCGACGGGGGAAAGCGCGTCGTTTTACGTGCAACGCGGCAACTCCGGCGTTTGCCTCTACCGTGTCAATTCGCCCAGGCTTGCGCGGGATCATATCCAGGAGGGCGAGATAATTCCGCTGAGCACTGGCTCGTCGGGCCGGGTGCTGGATGCCTATTCCATCGGGCATGGCAAAAAGGCCAGCAGCATCCGCAAGGCCGGGTATTATCTCAGCCTTGGTGAACGTGATCCGGACGTTGCCGGGTTGTCTGTTCCGGTTCTTGGGCCTGAGGGCGAGCTGCTGGGTGCCGTCAGCCTGTCGGGTCTGCGCGTTCGCTTCAATGAAACCGCTGTCGAAGGCTATCGCGCTGCGGTGCTTGATGCCGCCCGCCAGATCCGGGCCGAGATTGGTGTGATATAAAGAGCCCATCATTTGTCAGCATTCTTGTTGCGGCCAATCAACTGAACGCCGATGAGCGCCGTGATTGATACGAAAATCAGGCAGGTGGAAATCGCGGCAATGGTCGGATCAAGCTGATCGCGCAGTGAATTGAACATGCGGCGGGTAATTGTGGCATTTTCCCCGCCCGAGACCAGCATCGAAATCACCACCTCATCCAGCGATGTGATGAAGGCCAGAAAGGCCCCGGTCTGGATCGAGAATTTGACTTGGGGTACTGTTATTGTCCACAGCGCGTAAGCTCGGGACGCACCCAGGCTGCGCGCCGCCAGTTCCTGATCGAAGTCATAGTTCTGCAAGCCCGACATCACGGTCACGATTACAAACGGCAGGGCCAGCGCGGTATGGGCGATCACAATACCGGTCAGTGTGTAATTGAGCCCCAGCTTGGCATAAAGGCTGAACACGCCGACGGCGATCAGGATCACCGGCACGACAATGGGCATGATCACGAGGATCTGCGCAGTGTTCCTGATCCGTGGGGTGGAGCAATGCAGCCCATAGGCACAAAGAGAGCCTAAAGGCGTCGCGATCGCCGTGGTCAACACTGCCGCGATCAGAGAGGTCTTCGTGGCGCTCATCCATTCCGCAGAGGTGAAATAGGCCGTGTACCAGCGGAACGAGAACGACGTCGGCGGGAACTCCAGAAATGAGGCCCCCGAAAACGACATCGGGATCACGATCAGCGTGGGCAGGATCAGAAAGAACAGCACCGCGATACCGACCACCGTCAGCCACAGACCGTCAATTTTACGTTGTCCGACTTGTTCCATTCTCAGATCCTTAGCGCATGAAGAGTTTGTCGAGACCGAACACACGGTTCATCAGCCAGATCATCGCCAGTGCCAGCAGCAACAGGACAACGCCCAGGGCGGATGCAGCCCCCCAATTGGAATAGACTGTGATCGTGCTTTCGATCCGCTGCGCCAGCATCTGCACCCGGCCACCGCCCAGCAAAGCAGGTGTGACGAAGAACCCAAGTGACAGGATGAAGACCAGCACGATGCCGGCAAAAAGGCCCGGCAAGGACATCGGGAAAAACACCCGCCAGAATGCGCCGCGCGGGCTGGAGCCAAGCCCAACGGCGGCCCGAACCAGGTCGGTGTCGATGTTGCGCATGGTGGCGTAAAGCGGCAAAACCAGAAACGGCAGCATGATATGTACCATGCCAATGATTGATCCCGTGAGGTTGTGCGCCAGTTGCAGCGGTTCCTCGATGATGCCAAGCGACATCAGCGACGAATTGATGATGCCATTGCGCTGCAACAGCACCAGCCAGGCGTAGGTCCGCACCAGAACCGACGTCCAGAACGGGACCAGCACGAAAACCATTAAAATGGCAGCCGTTCTGTTCGGCATCCTGGTCAGCCAGTAACACAGCGGATATCCGAGCAGGACACAAATCACCGTCACGGCGATGCTGATCTGAAAGGTGACAACAAAGGTCCGCCGATACAAAGCACTTTCAAAGATACGCGCATAGTTTTCCGTGCTCAACTCACCCGCCGCATTGTAAAATGAGAGCGAAGACAGCCAGAAAATCGGCAGAAACACGACAATCAGAATTGCGAGAACCGCGGGCATCGAAAGCCCCAAAAACGTCAGGCGTTCACGGCGCTCTTCGGATTTGAGCGTGCTTGCGTTCCGAAGCGTCTGAGCGGCCCCAAAGGACTCGGCGATGCTCATGATACATTCTCCGGTACGATGATCGTGTCTTCGGGATGCAGGGCCAGGCCAATTTTCTCTCCCTTGGAAGGCAGACCCGTCTGGCCCGCGCGATTGGCAGGGACGCGCACATTGATCTGGCCTGCGCTGTCGTGCTGAACGATAACCAGCACGCTGTCGCCTTGATAAATGATGGCGTCGACCCGGCCGGACAAATCATTGGCTGTTTCAGGCACAGCACCTGAGGTGACCTCCAGCAGCTCAGGCCGGATCACCAGGCGATGGCCGCCGCTCCCCGGAGCAATAGGCAAATCGGATTTCAGCACGCGTTCGCCAAGATGCGCCGTATTATTGGCCACGTTCACCGGCGCCGAAATGGATTCACCGATAAAATCCGCCACAAAGAAGCTGTGAGGCTGGCGATACAGCCGCTCAGGGGTCTCGACCTGCTCGATCCGCCCATGATTGACCACCGCAATGCGATCCGACATCGTCAGGGCTTCGCGCTGGTCATGGGTTACATAGACAATGGTTGCATCCAATTTTTGATGGAGCGCCTTCAATTCAATCTGCATGTGCTCGCGCAGCTTTTTGTCGAGCGCGGACAGGGGTTCATCCATCAGGATGATCTGCGGCTCGAAAACCATGGCGCGGGCCAGAGCCACACGCTGTCTTTGGCCGCCGGACAATTGGGTGATGCGCCGATCCCCATAGCCGCCCAGCTGTACGGTATCCAGCGCACGCTCGGCGCGGGTCTTTTGATCGCTTTTGGAAACTCCGCGGATTTTCAACGGATAGGCTACGTTTTCAGCCACCGTCATGAATGGAAACAACGCATAGCTTTGAAAAACCATGCCAAGGCCGCGTTTGTGCGGCGGCGTTGCAATCATTTCGCGTTCGCCAAACCGAATCGACCCGCCATCAGGACGCACAAATCCGGCCAGCGCCATCAGGAGCGTCGTTTTGCCGGAGCCCGACGGCCCAAGCAGTGTCAGAAATTCGCCTGCAGCGATATTCAGCGATACATCATCGAGCGCTTTGACTGATCCGTAGGCTTTGCACAGGCTGGATATGTCGATGGGAAGGGATTGGGTGGCAGAGGACATGCTAGCTCCTGACTTGAAAAGTGGGCGCAGTGCCAAATGCGCTGCGCCCAGATGGATTATTGCTGGATCAGAGTGTCGAACTCTTCAGTCAACTCACCCAGCTGGCCGATGTAGAAGTTCGGATCGACCAGAAGCTGCTTGCCGTAGTTGTCGGGATGGGTGTTGACCTTAACCGCCATTTCTCCCGAGATAATACCAGTGTCAAACGCACCGGTGTTCACCGGGCCCAGCGGCATCGTGACCGCCAGCCGTGCCTGCGCTTCGGCACTCAGCAGCTCATTGATCAGGCGCATGGCGTTGTCTTTGTTCGGGGCACCTTTGGGCACCAGCAGACAGTCGACATCCATCGTCCCTCCATCGAAGGCATAGGCGACTTCAATGCCGGATGCGATCACGCTTTCCACGCGGTTATGGCCCATGTGGATCACGTCCACCTCTCCATCACGCAGCAGCTGCGCGGACTGCGACCCGCCACGATACCAAACGGTGACCTCTGGTGCGATCTCTCCCAGTTTGGCCCAGGCGCGCGCTTTGCCTTCGTCCGTGGCCAATGTGTCGTAGATATCGGCCATCGGCACACCGTCGGCCATAAGGGCGGCCTCAAGGTTGTAGTTCACCTTGCCGTGCATGCCGCGCTTGCCTGGGAAGTTTTCCAGATCCCAAAACTCTGCCCAGTTGGACGGACCATTGTCGCCAAAGGCATCCTTGCGATACGCAATCACCTTGGTGAAGTTGATGAAGCCGATATAGTTTTCGTGGATCAGCTCTTCGGGGATGCCCGTTGTGTCGACAATCGAGTAATCAATCGGCTCAAGGCTGCCCTCACGGCTGAGTGTTTCACACGAGGGCAAGTCCTGCTCGGTCACATCCCAGGCGACGGCACCCGCTGTGATCTGTGCGCGCACGTCCTGAATACCGTTTGTGGTATCTTCCTTGACCGTGACATTCAGCGCGCCGGCGGCAGGTTCCAGCATGGCGCTGCGCAATGCGTCCTGAAAGGACCCGCCCCAGGATGCAAACACCACCTCGCCCTCGGCGAAGGCTGGCGCAGCCATTGCCAGGCTGCCGGCAACGAGGCTGGTCGCAAGCGACAGTTTTCTCTCTACTTTTTTCATGTCAGTTTCTCCCTTGATATTCTCTCGTTATTTGGTTGGGTTTTTCGTGGTGAACGCCGTGGTTGACTTGCAATGTCTCTTCCACCCAGTCGGCGATCAGTTGCGGCCGTTCGTACATGATGAAATGGCCGGTATTCGGCACCAACTTGATCACCGCCCCGGGAACCCGCGCGCGCAAGGCATCCAGCCAAAGCGATGCGGGGTGGGTCGTCGCCGATCGGCGAACTTCGTGTTCGTCCAGCGACGTTGATTGCAGGATTGTGACCGGGCAGGTGAGCCGGTCGATGGCCGGAACAAATTTATCGCGATCCCATGCAGCCATCGCATGGTAATACGCCTTCAAAACGTCTGCCGGATATTGCGCAGCCCGGTTCACAATATCACGTTTTTGATCTGGATCGAGGTTGTTGACCATCATCCCACCGACTGCCGCCTCCGCCCATCCTTTCTGACCAAGCTGCGCAAGCTGCTCTGCCAGACGCGCAACGGCTTCTTCGGGGTCTTCAGGAACGTTGCTGCCATCCAGCAAAAGAAGATGAGAGACGCGTCCTGGCCAAGTCGCAGCCAGTTCGATGGCAATCCGGGCACCCATGCTGTGCCCGACAAGGGCAAAGCGATCAAAACCCAGATCATTTGCCTGGGCAATCACATGGGCCGCGCAGTCGCTGAGACTGATCGCTCCCCCCAGCGGCACGGCATCGGGGCATCCCGGAAGCTTCGCAAGCCCAATGTGGGCACTGTCTGGAAGGAGCGGGGAGACACCGCTCCAATCCTGCCACCCGCACGCCCAGCCATGAACGAAAAGGACGTTCAAAGGTTCTGCCGGATCGGATGAAGGACTGGAGCGCATCAATTTGGGCCTACTGCTGAACCAGAGTGTCAAACCGCTCTTGCAGTTCTGCGAAGTTTTCGACGTAGAAGCTTGCGTCAATAACCACCTGGGTCTTCATATTGTCAGGGGCGGCATTGTTTTTGGCTGCCAGTTCGGGCGAGATCAGCCCGGTTTCAAATGCATGCGCATTGACAGGGCCGTAGGAGATGGCCACCGCCATGCGCGCCTGCGCTTCGGCCGACAGCATCTCATTGAGAACCCGCATGGCGTTTTCGCGATTTGGCGCGCCCTTGGGTACCAACAGGCAATCCGCGTCGGTCGTGGCCTGGTTCCAGGTATACCCAACCGTTATTGCATCGGCATTCAGCGCTTCTGCGCGGCCGTTGCCGATATGAATGAAGTCAATCTCTTCATCTGCCATCAACTGCGCCGCTTGCGAGCCTCCCCGATACCAGACCGTGATATCGGGCGCGATCTCCTCAAGCTTGGCAAAGGCCCGGTCTACGCCGCCTTCACTCCGCAGAGCGGTGTTTACATCCGCCGGGTCGACACCATCCGCCATCAATGCCGCCTCCAGCGCATGCGACACCGAGTTGAACATCGCGCGTGTCCCAGGGTAGGCTTCGGTGTTCCAGAAATCCGCCCAGGACTGTGGGCCGTTCTCACCAAACTTCTCTGCTTGCCAGCCGATGACCAGTGAATAGGTCAGCATGCCAACCCACTCGCTGTCCACAAGGCTGGACGGCATGCCATCGGTCGAGACCACGCCATAGTCGATGGGTTCCAGCGCCCCCTCCTGCTTCAAACGGGCACAGTCGGACAACGCCTGTTCGGTAATGTCCCAAGCAACCGCACCCGCAGTGATCTGCGCACGCACGTCTTGAATGCCGTTTGTCGTGTCTTCTTTGATGGTAAGACCCAGCTTTTTCGCCGCTGGGTCCAGCATGGACTCCCGAAGCGCATCTTGGAATGAACCTCCCCAGGACGAAAACACCACCTCGCCTTCGGCGAAGGCAGACGTGGCAATGACCAGACTACCGGCTACGAGACCCGCAGTGAGCGTCAATTTTCCGTTATCTTTCGTCATGTCAGGCTCCTCCCTAACTGTTGGTTGGCTTGCGGGTCCGCGACATGGGCGATCCCATCATCTTTTGCCTTAACGTTTCATTAGACAAAACGTCATTTCATTTCAACTAGTGCTGATACTGGAACTGGTCAAGGATTCTTTTGACAGCGCAGGAGTCAAACCCCACGCTTTCGGAGCCTCAGAGCCGAGCGAAACGTCGTATTTCGCCCTTATGCTCTGCGTCCATCTCGCTTCGATTTTGGGCGAATGGTATCGAAGGCAGGCTTTTCCTGCCCCAAGTTGATTGCCGCCGAGAGAAGCTTTTATGGGATTAAACGGACCGCAATCTCTCGCTCACCCACCCATGGCCAGCAAGTTCGAATGGCAGCTTCACACCAGTTCACGTCCCTTGATCCTGGCCGCAGCATTGGTGAGTTTGGGCTCTTTCCGGCCGTTAGCTGCGTTTTGCACCAAGGTCCGCACTGAGTATCGTTAATGCTTGAAACAGTTCTCTCTGTGCCAGGTTACAAACTCTGCCCTTGGCCGGTTGGCGAGGCGGTCCGGCACCAAGATCTTGCCGGACGAGTTAATCATCGACGTCACGGCTTCGATGTCGTTGCTCTGACGGGAAACCAGAATTGTCACGTCGTCAGCTAAACCAACGAGACCGCGATCAAACATCCAGTGCGCGGTTCCGGACAGGGCGAGCCCGTTGCTGACGATGTCGGGTCCGTCATGCTCTACAGGTCTGATGTGAGCGGCTTCCACTTCAGCTCGGCCACCGCCATTTATCAGACGTAAACCAGTGATGGCGCAGCGCTCGCCGTAGGCGCGCAGGACGTTCTTTCTGAAATTACGATCGCGAACCGCCCGGTTGGTCAGTTGGTTGACGCGTTCCCGTGCGGGCATGTGTCGGAAAGGTGTTTGCGCGTCTTGAAAACCTGGCAGCTGCATCGAGTCACCAACGCGAGGCAGGATGTCCTCGTCCCGTCCAAGACCACGTTCGACAATTCGGGCAAAGTCTTCAGCTGAAAGGGTTCTTACCGCAGCTTGCGCGCGTCCAGATATCTTGCCTTGATCGTTCAGCAATCCGCTTTCGATGACTGAATTCTCGTCTCGGAATGAAACAGGGTCGCCGAAATCAAGATAGGTCCCCGGCTTAATCACCGCCAAGAACATTTCCGGTTTCCTAGGATCCGGAATGATCTCCTGGACCTTAGCGACAGCAAAATAGCCTTTGGTCTCTTTGACCTTGCTTGGCTCCAGGTAGACGATCCAGTCCCCTTCGCACTGTTGGGCACGCGAGAGGTATTGCTTTGGAAATTGATACCGCTCCGAGGGAATGTCTTCGTAGACCGAGTCGCTGCGATGGATGAAGATACCGAAGGCCATCGCATCACCCGCGTTGAAGACGTTCCAGTTTTCGATCGGCCGCGCGTAGGGTCAGTACCGCACCTGTCAAAAATGGAAGCGCCAAGCCAGCTGCGGCGATCGCAAAAATCAGGATGGCAGCAAACACCGAGTATTCGGCAGGCTGTTGCGCCAACGATAGTTGGCCCAAACCAATCAAATAGAAGACGCTGGTTCCAAGCAAGATTATGTAAAGCGGCCCAAAGGGTTCGATCACCTCTCGGCGGGTACGCTCCAAGACTGAGTGCCGCAACATGTTCCAGCGTTTGCTTGCCTTGTTCACCAGATTACTCCCTTACCAGCTCGATCCATGTGTGCACGTCGTCATCCGTCACTTCGCGACCTTCGACATGCGATTGATACCAACGGGTGACGATGGCCCCGCGCTTTTCACTTTTGATTCTTATGCCCTCATCGGTGAGGTGCTGATCCAGCGAGCTTTCAATGTGTTTGAGGGCTTCGAAGTCATGCCCCGCCCGAATGGATTTGGTGCCCAGAAGTAGCCAGGGCACGTCCACCTCGAACCGCTCACCCATCGCGACCAAGGCCTCTACAGGCATTCCGCGCTGGCCCTTTTCGTAGCTGTGATACGCGCGCGGTGAGACACCGATAGCTTCCGCCATGGCCGCTTGTGAGAAGCCGATTTCATTGCGAGCAATGGTGAGACGAGCACCCATTGCAGCAAAAAGATCAGCATGTTTCTGCGGCATCTGAATTTTCCAATTGACTACTTCGTCGAAATTCGCGAACTTTGCAAAAAATGACGAACATTTACAGTTAATCACATCTGACCACGTCAGAAGGTGCAGAACAAGCGATTCCATGCGTGTCGCTGACTCAACTTAAGTGGACAAGGACGAGTGAAATGGCAGAGACCAACTATTCAGACAGCTCGCAGATCCTGGGGCTCGGGAAAACACCCGCGCAGTGGGTCGAAGTTATGGCCGGGATGGGGATCGATATTTCAGAACGCACGTTGCGTGAACGCGCCAATGAGACGGGTGCATTTTATCGCCTTGGGCGAACCATGCTGATCACGCCCGCGCAGATTGATACGATTTTTGAAGGAGGCCAGTCATGCCGCTCCAAATTTACAAGAGGGGCCGTGTCTACTGGGCCAAGGGGTGGATCGAATACAACGGCAGGCCAATCGCCGGCCCATACCGGCGAAGCACTAAGGCATCTACAGAAGAGGGCGCACGGGACTGGATAAACCATGAGACCGAACGTCAGATCCGTCGCTATGTCGTGGGCGACGAACCGAGCAAGACGTTCTCTGATGCAATCATGCTCTACAACGCGTCCCCGAAGGCGGCGAAGCAGTTGATCCCGATTGTCGAAGTGATCGGCGACCTGTCGTTAGGTGCGATATCTGGCGCGTTACTGAAAAGCCTTGGGCCGAAGCTGAAACCCAAAGCGTCGACGGATACCTGGTGGCGCGAGATCGTGACGCCCGCGAGTGCGGTGATCAACAACGCGCATGAGCTGGAAGGCACGCCGCTGATCCGCGTGAAACCCTACGACAAGTTCGAGCGGATCGCTCAGGACAAGCGGCGAGGGAAGCTCAGCCGCGTCGAGCGCACACCAGCTGATAAGGAATGGATCGAGGCATTTTGTCGTGCCGCCGACCCATACAATGCCGCACTGGTGCGTTTTATGTTTGAGACGGCTGCAAGGATTGATCAAGCCGTGTCCTTGGAGCCCGATGACCTAAGGCCGCACGAAAACAAAGTCCGCGTGAAAGCTCAGAAGGGGCATCCGGAAAGCTGGATCACCGTTTCGCCTCAGATGATGGACGAGCTACTCGCGCTGCCTCCCAAACGTCCCAAGAACCGCAAGACCGGCAAGCTCATGAAGGCGCGCATCTTCGGCTATGGGAGCTCCACCGGTTACAACACGCGCTGGAAGACGATCTGCAAACGCGCGGGCATCTCGTACCTTTCAGCCCACCCGGCAGGGCGGCACGGGTTCTTCACGGAGCTTGTTGTCCGTCAGGGCGTCGATCCCGTCACAGCAGCCAAGGCTGGACGTTGGTCAGACCCCAATTTGCCCATGCGGATTTATGCCCACGCAGAGACCGATGAGGCCGACATTAGGGCCCGTTTTCGTACAAACCACGTACAGGATGACACTGTACAAGCACCCAACAGTAAGAAATCACAAAAGGAATAGCGCTATGAACGCATCCCTCCTAAGGGGCAGGTTGCAGGTTCGAATCCTGCCGGGGTCGCCAGACTATTCATACAAATACTGCGCTTTCTATCAGTTAGATGCTTCCTGTACCCCGAATTGTGACACACATCGAAGAACCGGTTTAGCTTTCGCGACGACCTATGAGTGCTTAAGTCACCGCAAACCGACCGACCTGAACGGTTTTCAGGCCAAATGAACAGAGCAGAAGGTTTAAGTTGGTGACGCCACTGGTTTTAGATCAAAGCACTTTTGCAACACATTCTATTGAGCTGCACGGCGCTCTTGTTCTGGCCAAAACTCATCGACCACGACATATGCGATGATCACGAAAATGGCCGCGCTGGCGACCTGCAATACTCTTGTGATGCTCTTGACGTCAGCCTCATCGGAAAACGGAGCGATCGAACCACCGTAAACGATCAGAACCGTTGTTAATGCCGAACCTGCAGCAGCGGCGAGCGGGACCTGCGATTTGCCAAGCGCTCCGAGTGTCAGGCAAATGAAAAAACCCAACAAAATTGGGGTAAGAATAACCGGAGCTATTACGTTTATTTCATAGCAGATGATTGAAACCGCCGCCCCGAGGAGATTAGCCGTTAGCATGGCTTTGGCCACCGTTTTGCCCATCGACGGCATGGCTGCAAGTTGTTGGCTAAGAAGCGCGACAAAGAATAGGACCAACAGGGCTGAAGCGCCGGACACAAAAAACGCCATCGCGAACGGAACCGTGACAAGCGACATTCTGGCGATCCGGCGATGCAGGTCAAAGTCAGGCGAAGTATTGGTCTTTTTCTGTGCCGCTGTGGGGGGGGCAGCGGGTATCAACACAAACATCAGCGTTGATATGAAACCTGCAAATAGCAGGTTCAACGGTATCCAAAATACAAGCACCAATGCCAGATCCTGAGACTGCAGAACAAGGTTTGGGATCATCAATGCACCCATGAGGGCTATGACACCAGGCAGGACGCCTGCACCTGAAACGGACCACATGAAAGACAGGATGATCCCAATGGCAACTAGAATCAAAAACACCACGGGATATGGGGCAAAGACTGACGACAGCAGGAATGAAATGAACATCAGCCCGATCGAGAAGACAAAGAGCTTTGCAAAAGCTGCCAAGGGCAAAGCAGCGGGCGCCTGAAGAAACAGTGCGGTGAAGACCGCTCCTACCACCGCAAGTGGCCACCCCAGAAATAAGCCCAAGGAGAATACCCCGGTGACGCCGAGTGCCAGGCGTACGACCGAATTTCGATCCTCAGTACGCATAGGACAGGATTGATACCAAACGGATATAGGTCCGACCTACCACGTTCAACAGACTGTTTTCGCTCAGATACATGATAACGTCGGCCTGCCCATTAAGTTGGAAGCGCAAGTCGTCTTCGGCATCCCCGGCTTCGTAGCCAGGCAATACGATCCGGACTGGAAAGCGTTCAGGCTCGCGAAGAAATCCTTTGGTGCTGGGCGGGCTGGCCAACTGGCCGGGCTCATCCCCACCACTCAGTGAGACTGCTGCGCTGAAGCTTTCGATCACGCCCGGAATAATCTGGCCGGGATGCATGTCCAGTACCACATCGACAGGTGATCCTACCGAAGCCCGACCAAGGTTGTTTTCGGTAAAATACGCTTCGATCCAAACGTCTGTTGCGTCCAGAAACGTCAATAGGTCCTGACCAGATCGCGCATATGTTCCAGGTGCGATCAACAAATTGGATATGACGCCTGTCGCCGGAGCACGCAGTTCTGTCCACTCGAGATTAAGCTCTGCATCCGCTAAGGCAGCCAACGCGCGCTGGATTTTCGGGTTGTCAATTCCGTCGTCGCCCAACCGCTGTTTGGCTTTTTCCAGATCCGCTTTGGCGTTTTCAAAATTTGCCTCGGATTCTGCCAGTTGCCCACGCGCATCATCGGCCTTTGAAATCGCAATCAACCCTTTCTTTTCAAGCGCAAAAACACGCTCGGTCTGAATGCGCATCGTGTCGAGATCACTCTGTGCCCTTGCCAGCTTGGCTTGTGCAGCGCTCACCTCTGCCGAGGATGCACCCACCTCCTGCGTGGCTGCCTCAAGATCAGCCTCGGCCTTGTCGCGATCATTTTCGTAGGGCCTTGGGTCAATTCGAACCAGAACATCACCGGCTGATACGACCTGACCGTTTTCGACAAGAACTTCGGTGACTGTACCGGTGACCTGTGGAACGATCTGTGTCGCAATTGCTTTTACTCGGGCATTCCCGGTAAATGGCGTTTTTCGGTCAGCGACCAGGTACCAGATTAAGAAGATAAGAATAACGGTCAGCGTGGTCCAAATCGTCTTTCTCATTTCGCCGCTCCTTCAGCGGCACTCTCGGCTTCGGGTGAGGTATCAATCCAAACCTTGAACAGTTCATAGAAGACAGCGAAGAGAACCGGCCCCATAAAGACGCCGATCAAACCGTACGCCATCATACCTCCGAGAACACCGATGAGGATGACCAACATAGGAGTCTCAAGGCCTTTTGAGATGAACACGGGTCTTAGGAAGCTGTCCATTATCATGACGGGAACGGCCAATAGGGTGAAGATCAAGGCAGTACCGCCGGACATGGAACTCCATGCGTAGATAATAACTGGTATAAGAACCAATCCGGGCCCGATTTGGATAATCGAGAGGATCAGGCAGATAAATGCGAGAGTGGCAGCCGAAGAGATCCCAAACAAGGCCAATAGTATCCAAACGCAGACAGCTTGAATGGCTGCTACGCCAATCACGCCTTTTGTCACGTTCCGAATTGTTGCGCCCGCCAATGTTACGAATTCTCCACCGCGCGGGGCGAAAACACGGTTTGCAAAGCGCTGAAGACCCTGGACCAAATTTGGCCCGGGGCTGAACAACGCCCCCATAATCAACACGGACAGAGCTAAGCCAAGTAGTCCGATACCGATGCCCAGCACTTTTCCGAAGAGCGATTTGGTGATCTCAAGGATTTGCGCACCGTATTTGGCAAGCGCACCATCCAGGTTCCGTTCAAACATTCCCCACACGTCGGCAATTTTTCCCCCGACCAACGGTATTTCTTTCAGGCCTTCGGGTGCCGGTGGAATCTTTAATTCACCCTTGTCTGCTTGTTCCGCGAATTCAGATCCAAGTTCCGCGGCACCAGACACCGCAGTTGCGACTGGCCCGAGGGTTAGGACAAGGCCCAACAAAACCAAGATCGTCGTGGCAAGTTTTTTCCGACCTCCCAGCTTGGACTGCAGCCAATCAAATGCCGGGTAAAGCGCCACACACAGGATCGTTGCCCAGATAACCACGCTTGCAAGCGGGGCCACCATGACCAGGGCGCTGTAGAGGAATAATCCGAGAAAAAGCAATCGTATCGCTAGATCGACAATCTTTGCGTCCTGGGTCTTTTCCATTCCATCCCTCCACTATTTGTTATCTCAACATTACACTCAAAAAACTCGATATGTATATTTATAATCTACCAAAGATCTTACAGTGGCCTGAAGACACAGTTGGATCCGGATTAGCGCTTTAGTTGTTCTGGCAATAAAGCGATGGCGCATGACTTTTTGTGGGTCGAATCTTACGAGGTTTATTTTTCTGATTTTTCATCGTTCTGGGATAAAATGGTATCCGCCACAGTGGTTGCCGTGGTCACAAATATACCCAGGCCGACGATGATGTAGATCATCGTAAAGATCTTCCCCGCCGCGGTTTCCGGAGAAAAGTCACCAAATCCCACAGTCGAAATCGTCACGACAGAAAAATAGATGGAATCGAGCCAGCTCCAGCCTTCGACATAATGATAAAACACCGATGCCCAAAGGATCATGCCAGCCGTAAAGGCCAAAAGTCCCTTTACTCTGCCGTCCTTGAAGGCGACACCGATCCCTCGCGATATTCTGGTTAGTGCATTCATTGCGATCTCACTTTCGAATAATTGCATTTGTATCAGAATTGAGGATTTTCGGAAGAAACAAAGCTGATGAACATGCCGCTAATTTCACGGAATGTTAATTGACGGCCCAACTGAACCAGCTGGAACCTACAACCATCATGGCCCCTTAGCGGTCATACCCAGCCTTAGGTAATAGACGAATCCCAGATTGAAATACGTTTCTTGAACTCTCATAAACATATGTTAATTAATAATAATATGATCTCATCAGAACGTTGAATTGTGTTGCCGTTTTCGCCCGTTCGACCAGCGCGTTCAAGCGTTGTCCGAGCAACAAACCCCTTGCTCTTGAGATGACCAGGCAATAGTTCACGCGGATTAGATAGTGGCACCCTGTGTGGCCTGACTGAACAATTACCTGAGACCCGCCACCGCGCGATGGGGCTGAAAACAGTATGACCGTCAATGCTTTGAATTGGAAGAACACGCTTCCCTATTTCGTCACCGCTTTGGCGATTGCCGTCGTGTGGGCCTGGCATCTGAATGATCTCGGGGTCGGGTATATTTATCACTATGATGAGTTCTACACCTACGATCGCAGTACTGGATTTGCCCGGAACGATGACTGGTTGGCGGTGTACTCAAACAACGCGCCCAGTCTGAAGAAACCGCCGATGCAGTACTGGATGTCAGCGCTGTTGATGGAATTCGGTGTTGCCGACATTTTGGCCCTGCGGCTGCCTTCGATGATTTTCGCACTGGGAGTTCTGTTGGCGACTGCTGTTATGGCGCGCGTTATGATCCCACAAAACCGCTGGGCCATGTTGCCCCCTGTTGTGCTGGTGGCCAGTTCCCTGCAGTTTTGGCAACACGCTACCTCTGCCATGTTGGATATGGGGGCCGTGTTTTTCTCGACGCTCAGTATAGCAGCACTAATCGCGGCAATTGAGCGACCAAAATACTGGCCCCTCTTTGGCGCAACACTTGTTCTGGCTGCGTTTCAGAAAAGCCCGACGCCGCTGGCTTTTCTAGCGCTGGCTTTTCTGACGCTAAAAATAACAAAGAAATGGCAGCCTGATCCTCCTATCGAAATTTGGCGCAACAAAAAGTTTCGGCGGATGCTGACAATCTCAGTGCCGCTGGCCTTTGCCTGGCCAATATTGCAGGAAATCCGTTTTATTTTTGATGGTTCGCTGGATGGCAACATCAAAGGCGAGATGCTGGACAGGTTTCGACCTTCTCTCAGCGACCGGGGGCTTGGAAAGCTATATGATCTGATCATTGCTGGCGAGCCTTGGCTGCGTATCTTCGGTTTTGTCGGATTGTTTGCGCTTCCATTCTTGCAGAAACGGCCGAGGTTGCTGGTAGCAACCGGTACCGCGGTATTCTTCGTGCTCATGATGTGGGCGGCATCAGGGAAAGTATACGCACGGTACACGCTGCTTATCCTGCCAATGTTGATGGTGGGCGCGACCGGGCTGCTGTTTTCGGTCAAACGTCTGCAATGGGCTGGAATGGGCGTGGCGCTGGCTTTGTGTTACTTTGCGGGCGGTCCGTTCAAAGATCGCGCGGCGACGGATCTGGGTAAAGGGCGCCTGCGTCTGGGCGTGCACGAGTCTGAAATTCTGAGGCCGCTTGGCGACCGGTTGCAACCTGATGAAACCTTGTTGATCTGTGCAAGCGATCGCAATATGCGTGTCCCTCCTGGCGCAGCCTCAGTCTATGCATCAAATGGTCAGCGGTTCATTTATCTGCGAAGGCTACAACTGCAGCGGTATCTGGAAAAATTCGGCTACACCGACGGCCCGCTGCGGGGTCTGTGCACCCAAGCTGAGCTTGCAGAGCTTTCGCCTGAATTTGTGGGCCTCGTATCAGAGCCAACAGTCGTCAAAGGACTGGTCTACTGGTCGGCAAGCGGGATCAAGGACCTCTCGGAATGAACGCGGATGGTTAGTGGAAAGCGAACCGGATAATGCTGAGCAGGACTGTGTTAGAGCCAAATATCGGTCCTCGCGTCACGTTCTGCAAGGTGACGCTGATAAATGGCCTTGCTCGCGGTCCCCACTTGAATTTTCATTGCCGATCAATCAAAAGCCCATGTAACTGACTCAAGAAAAGTTTATCCCGATGCATGCAGAAACCGATGCCAGTGCTGATAGCCGACCCAGTGTTTCGGTTGTGATTCCGATGCACAATGAACAGGGTGCCGTGTCGGACCTGGTGAAAGGGATCTGCGACGCCGCTTCTGATCTTCCTGCGTTCGAGATCATCGCGGTTGATGATGGTTCGACCGATGGTACCTTTGCGGCGCTGCAGGAGATGCAGAAAGAATGCCCGCAGTTGCGCATCCTACGGCATAAAACGGCAGGTGGGCAAAGTGCCGCTGTCCATTCTGGCGTCAAGGCCGCGCGCGCTGATATCTGTTGCACTCTGGATGGCGATGGACAGAACCCGCCAGAAGAACTGCCCAAGATCTGGGCGCCGCTGGTATCTGGCGATGATGCGCAGGTCGGTCTTGTGGCGGGACAACGGGTCGGTCGGAAAGATACCGCATCAAAAAAGCTCGCCTCGCGATTTGCGAATGCCTTGAGGGGCTGGATGCTGAAAGACGGTACCCGCGATACGGGTTGCGGTTTCAAGGCGTTCAGAACGCAGGCGTTCGTCGATCTTCCGTTTTTCAACCATATGCATCGATACCTGCCAGCGCTGTTCAAAGCCTACGGATGGAATGTTGCACTGGTTGATGTGGCGCATCAGCAGCGCATGACCGGTGAGTCAAAATACACCAATTTCGGGCGGGCCATGGTTGGCATTTGGGATTTGTTCGGCGTTGTCTGGCTGACCCGCCGCGCCAAATCTGTTTCAGCAACCGAGGCAAACCGGTCGTGAAAGAAACCATTCTGGAAATCCTGCACGTCGACAGCCCAACCGAGGCCCTTTGGGTATTCATCGGTCTGGCTGGTCAATTGATGTTCAGCGCTCGTTTCATCGTTCAGTGGATTACATCAGAACGCGCAAAGAAATCGGTCATACCGATGGCCTTCTGGTACCTTTCGATTGGCGGCGGGCTGATACTTCTCAGCTATGCGATCTATCGCCGTGATCCAGTGTTTATTCTGGGCCAGTCGATGGGTTTGTCGATCTACCTACGCAACATCTTCCTGATCCGGGCCGAGAAGCGCTGATTAGGTCTTCGCTCGCACTATTCAAACATTCTTCGGACTTGACTGGTTGCCCCGTTCAGCGGGTCGCAGCCGACGTCAGGCTTGTGTGAATAACCCTTTCTTGTTTCTGGGATATTTGTGCTAGTATCGCACGCATAGAATTTTTTCATTTTGTTTCAGGAGGTCGTTTCCTTTGCCCGATACCTCATACCGGCAGTTCAAGCTGCGCCCTCTGGAAAAGGCTGATCTTGAGATCGTGGCCCGCTGGTTTCAGGATGTTCAAGACCTAGCTCTGTTCGACAGAACCACGCGAATTCCGCAAAATCTGACGCAAACCGAACACTCTTGGGAAGGCGCTGTTGGCATTTCTAGCAGAGAGGACAAATGTTGGTTTGTGATTGAAAATGATGATCGAGATGCGGTCGGTGTGGTTGGTCTCGAATCGATTTCACCCTTCAATCGGGATGCGGTTGTTCCGGTTTTTGTAGAAAAGTCATTGCGGCGTCAGGGCGTGGCGGTGCGAGCTGTTGCATTGATGTTAGATTTTGCCTTTCAGCAATTAGGACTTAACCGGATAACTTCTTTTTATCGGGCCGACAATCACGGCAGCCGCGATCTGATCAGTCGATTGGGTTGCCAGATCGAAGGCAAGATGCGGCAGGCATGGTTCGCGGACGGGCAGTTTCACGACATGGTGGTCGTCGGTATGTTGCAACAGGACTGGGTTGAGCGTCGAAACGTGTTGGCACAGGAACTGGGCCGGGAAACGGTGGTCAGTTTTGGGGCAACAGGCATGTCCTGGCCACCTGAATGCAGTGCTGCTACTTGAAATGATGCGAATTTTGCTTGGAATATTGTTAAAATGCTCTTGTCGGATTCGACGAGACCACGCAGTTGAGTGCACCCAGTGAATACGACCAGTTCGGACACTTCAATCAGACAAAAGCTCGGGGCGGTGCTGTTTGCCGATGTTGTCGGCTATTCCCGCCTGATGAGTGAGAACGAGATGGACACGTATAACGCGTTGAAATCTCTTTTGTTCCAGCTCGAAGAGACTTGCTCGAAATATCAGGGCAAAATCATTGAAGTGCGCGGCGACGGCATTCTTGCATTGTTTGATACGGCCACCAGCGCGGTTGAATTTAGCATCGAACTGCATCGAATTGCGGCCGAGCATAATCTGACGCGGCCAGACGGCCAGCACATCAAATTCCGTGCGGGCGTTCATTTGGGCGAGGTTTTGATGGATGAACGTGGCATCCACGGCGACAACGTCAACATCGCCGCCCGCCTGCAAGAGATTGCCGAGCCCGAGCGGGTTTATGTCAGTGCGGCCGTTTATGAGCAGATCCGCAACCGGCTGCGTTATGGCTATGAATTCCTTGGCCCCAAACAGCTCAAGAACATCATGTCTCCGGTCGCGACATACTGTGTTCGAACCGAGGTCGAAGGAGCCACAATGGCCGCCACCTTGCGTCCTGAGATGCAGTTGGAGGTGCTCGAACGGCCCGATATCCCCTCGGTTGCGGTATTGCCGTTTGCCAGTCAGGGTGGTGAGGAAGATGATAACTGGGTCGCCGAAGGGCTAACCGATGACATCATCATGAACCTGTCCAAGTTCCGGAACCTGTTCATCATCGCCCGAAACTCGTCCTTCTTCTTCAAAACCCAGTCAATGTCGCCTCAAGAAGCTGCCCGGCGCCTAAACGTGCGCTACATCGCGCGCGGCAGCGTGCGCCGATCATCCAGCAGAATCCGGATCACGGCCGAGCTGATTGACGCCAACACTGAACGCACCATTTGGGGCGAGAGGTTTGACCGCAAGCTCGACGATATATTCGATATTCTGGATGAAGTGACTGAATGCATTGTCGCAGCCACCGCAGTGATGATCGAGTCGCATGAAAAAAAGCGCATGGTACAGGCGATCCCGTCAGACTTGCAGGCCTATGGGTCTGTCCTTCAGGGGCAGCATCATATCTTAAAGTACACACGCAACGATAACCGCAAGGCGCAGCATTGCTATGAATCCGCTCTTGAGCGTGACGGCGGCTATGCACGGGCTGCGGCGGCCCTGTCGCGTACGTTGAACATTGATTGGCGCTATTCCTGGACTGAAGACCCAAACAGCGCGCTCGACAAGGCACTATCGTTGGCCCAACGCGCCGTAGAACTCGACCCGACCGATGCACGCGGGTTTGGAGAGCTGGGCTATGTACAGCTATATCGAAAAGAGTTCGATTCCGCGATCGAATCCTACAAGCGCGCCCTGCAGCTGAACCCCAATGACGCGGATATGCATTCGGACTACGCCGACGCACTGGCCCATTGGGGAGATAACGATACTGCTATCAAGCATCTGCAACAGGCAATGCGCCTTAACCCGTATTTCCCTGATCAGTACCTGTGGCATCTGGGTGGAGCCTATTACAACCTCAAGCGGTACGACGATGTGATCTCCTGCGTGAACAAGATGAACAACCCGACCGAGGGGCAGCGCGTGCTGGCCGCCAGCTACGCTCATAAGGGCGAACTGGATATGGCCCGCCAGATCGCTGACAAACACCGCGCGGCACATCCCAATTTCTCACTCTCGCGCTGGGCCAA
Source organism: Ruegeria sp. CL5 (assembly GCF_056536485.1). Lineage (NCBI taxonomy): Bacteria > Pseudomonadati > Pseudomonadota > Alphaproteobacteria > Rhodobacterales > Roseobacteraceae > Ruegeria > Ruegeria sp. CL5. Next base: position 162,013 of record NZ_JBQFPS010000011.1, on the reverse strand, counting down.
GGTTCAACCAGACCGCCTGCCCGACGATACGCAGCATTTTGTCGAAGGTTTGAAAAAGGCTGGATTCTGATGCTCAATCGGACATTCTTCCATTAGGTGGCTGTATATTGGCGTCTTATGCTGTTTTCACATTGTGCCTGAATATCGGTGTCGATTGGCACGACATTTTACCTGGAAAGCCTTCGTAATTCCTGTTCGAGGAAAGATATGATGACTGCTTGTGAGACGAATGCCAGAACGAACAATAATTTGGCAACCTCTTAGAATTTTGAGAGATTAACAAAAAAATTGGGGGATCGACCACCAGACGCACCGGCCAGTCACTTGTCTTTGCGGATTGTAACCAATCTATTACGCCTTGCTAGGGCTACCTCACTTTAGCTAAGCAGATGCCTTGCAGGTATTGACTGCAGCCTAGGTCACATTGACGAAGAAGTGGATATTTGCCGCGATGTGGTCGATGGTCCAGAAAACAGTTCAGCGGACTGTTTTCCCATCACACGCTTTTGAGTGGCCAAAACCTAGCCACCGAACCCCAGATTTGCGCCCGCTTCTTGATGATGGGCGCGGAATACGGTGCTGTTCATCATTTGCAACGAGTTCGTAACAGCCCAGCTTTGGCTTAGAGCATCCAAGTATTCTACCCAAAGACCCGCCAGCGTTCAGCGCCGGAACTGGCTAGAGGTTTGACCATCCCCCGGACACATCCGGCAGATTGCACTGGGGTTCTGGTTCGTGCGATCCAGACCAACTCATCAAAAACAATGCGTAGATTGGCGGGTATTCCATCCTACTACGCTAGATACGTTAGGCAGGTGGTCAAATATTCAGAGTTTGAATTTTATGTTGGATACCTCTCTCTGTCCATATTAAGTCTGCTCTGACTGACTTCTTTTTGATCCGTCTAATTTCGCTCTGCTCGCCCAGAGACATGCATATTCTCGCAACACGGCTGGCTCGTCTTTGTGCAGCGCCATTAAAGCGCAAGCTGCCCACATCGCTACGTCATATTCCGAATTGGAACGTTTCAGCCGGTATGCATTTACGGCTGCACTGTTTGGGGTTGAGGGTTCGAACATCAGTTCCTGAGCCGATCACAAAAAAGCATATATTGTTAGAAAGCCAGAAAAAATCCCAATTGAGGCAACCGTGAAGTTTAGAGAGAAGTTTAACATCGGGTCTTCCAATCTAGAAAGTTTGGCAGGTGCCGTATAATCATCGGCGACATAACATACTGTTAGTATGCCGGAATGTCTTTGAATGGATCGAAAACGCATCGTTAACATTGCGTTAACAATTCGCGCGATTTCGGAGCTTTGTAGGTTGTAATCGTGCAGATCTACTGATCTTCGTCCGCCTCAAGCGGTCAGCGCCTTCGTTCGGATCGATGCAAATATTTGAGGAAATGCGCCAACAATCTGCTACTAGACGCATTTAATGAGTAAAAAGTGTATGAAAAAACTTAACCCTATTAGACGCTTAAGGGCGGTTAGTGGAACTTTCTATAATAGTCACCGCGCTTGCAATATTCACTCGATGAAATCATAGTTCGCTGTTGGAGTGCCTCCTCAGGGGACTTGGCTAAAGCATCAATACACTGCGGTTCGTTGATGGGCGCAAACCCCTCCATCTCACTGGCCAGCCGTCAAAATCAATTCACATTGGCGAACATGGTTCTCCAACAAAACCCTTCAGTGAATATCCCGACCATAACGGGGCACCCCAAAGCGAGCGCTAGATACTTTTGAGGTGCCTGCCGCTCTTGTGGCTCAGAGTAGCATCTCGATTTTCGCCCCTGGAAACCGCGACGCCAGCGCGTTTGCTCCGCTATCCGGAGTCAGGCAAAGGGCGGTTGATAGTCCATCGGCAACAACAGCCTGAGGTGCGGATACTGATACTGCGTGTCGCGTAACTTTGTGCCCTTTCGGGTTCAGGATATGGCCATGTTTGCCCTGTAACATCGTACCGCCGGGCGCTGAGGTTGCGACAGCTCGATCCTGAAGCCTGATTCGTTTGGCCACCGTGCCATCGGGGGCGGCCAGCCCCACGCGCCATGGTTCGCTAGTGTATCGCTGGCCAAGAGCGGCGACCTCACCCATATCCACCAATACATCGCGCAGATCGAAGGACCGGAGCAAAGCAGCAATCCGGTCGGTGATCGCACCTTGCGCAATCCCGTTCAACGTGATCGCCGAATGTCTGGGATATGGCAGGCGGATTTCATCCAAACCGACATGCACGTTGTTCCATCCGATCGTTGCGTGCGCGCGTTCCACACTTGGATTCTCCGCTCCGCTGGCCAGCGCCAGCCACAGCGGCTGGATCGTCGGATCAAACGCCCCGCCCGAGGCTTCGTGAAGCGCGGAACACAGGCTCAGCACCTCCAGCAGCTCAGGCGCAGGTGCATTCAAGTGACCGGTGCGGTTCAACTGGAGGATCTGCGAATGTGGTCGGTAGAGGCTGAAGATATCCTCAAGCCGGTTCAATTCGGCCTCGACCGCAGCAAAGATCGGCGCGGCCTGTACACCCGTCAGGCCTTCAAGCCGCAGGCTTGCAGGTGCGCCCAGCGCGATGCCGCGCCATTGGGCCGAACTGCTGGCGGCTGCGGGCATGGCGGCGCAGGCGGCTGAGATGGTCAGGAAGCGACGGCGGGTCAAAACGGTCATGCGGGGGGCTCCAGAATCAAGTCCAGATCGACGGGTCCAAGGACTTCGGCATCGGGTATCTCGGGCAGGGGCAAAGCGGACCCGCCATAGCGCAGGATAAACGCTTCGGCCTCGTCGAGTTTCGCAAATGGGACGACCTCGCGCGCGCCCATGCCTCCGGCGACATCTGCGCCGACGACAAAGGTCGCACCATCGGCTGCGATCCAGTTAGAGATGCCCGGTTGCCCCCAGCTGGGGGCGACACCCATGTCGCTGACGTAAACAGCGGTGATCTTGGCATCGCGTTCGGGGCTTTTCAGATAGGCGAGCATGTCGCGCACCTGAGCAAAGAACAAAGGTGCAGGATAGCCCTCAAGATGAATCTGACCTTTGGGCCCGCCATGTTCCGCGATGTTCATTTGGCAGAAATAGCTCAGCGCATCGGGGGTCAGGTCGACCGGGTCGGGGGCCTCAGCGATCTCTTCCTTGCAGGCCGCCAGCGCGACCAGCGCGATCAGGGCGAGGTGTTTCATGGCTCAACCCTCCGGAACGCTAGCCGCGCAAAGGCAAAAGCCAGCACCGGCCAGATCAGCAACGACGCGGGCGCAGCCCAGACCGGCAGGGCCTGCGCGGCCCCGGTCATGCCGGATGCCATCGCGACGCCTTCAGTTGCGGCGATGTTCCACAGACGGAACGCGTCGGCCGGGTTGGCCACCATCACCCATGGAAAGACGGATTGGGTGAAGGTGCCGCCCTTGTCCATGACGACAGCCCCCAACAGGCCCAGATCATAGAGGACGACAAAAACCAGCCAGAGCCCGGCCGACAGACCCGCTGCCGCCGTGGCCCCCTTTGCCAGGGCGGACAACAGGTATCCAAGCGCCAGAAAGACAGCGCCCAGCAGGATGGATGTGAGGATGAGGCGGATCAGCGCCATCAGGCTCTCTGGCCCCGCGCCGCCAAAAAAGGCGGCCACTGCGCCTGCGGTGCCGAAACCGATGGTCATGGCAAAGGCCAACGCCGCGAGGTGGGCGGAGAACTTGCCCAACAGGATTTCTCCGCGCCCGGCCGGGTAAGACAGCAGCAGCGAAAGGCTGCCGCGATCCACGTCGCCGGCGATGGCGTCAAAGGCAATCATCAGCGCCAGCAGGGGCGCAAGATAGACCGACAGCGTGGTCATCGAGGCCACCGAAACGGTCAACATGTCGACCCCCAGCGTGCCGGTTGGGGCGCTGCCTGCAAAGGTCAGCGCCAGCGCGAACAGAACCATGATCAGCGTTGCGACCAGCAGCCAGCGGTTGCGGCGCAGGATCAGCATTTCTGTGCGGGTGATGGCGAGGAAGCGGGTCATTGCAAATCCTCCTGTGCGTAGTGGCGATAGAGATCTTCCAGCTTGGGCGGGGTCATTTCCACATCTGCGACCGCATCGCCCAGTCCAGCGATCCGGCGCAGGGCCTCCATCTTGTCTTCGGGTGTGCAGAGCAATTCAACGGATGCCCCATTGATCCGGCTGCCGCCCAGTTCAGCGGCCAGCACATCCGGATTGGCGCTGGCGCGTACCTTCAGGCGGATCGGTAGACCGGCCAGAGCCGACAGATTGTTCAGGGTGTCGTCGGCGACCATCTGACCCTTGCGCATGATGGCGATCCGGTCGGTGCGCGCCTCGACCTCGGTCAGCGCGTGTGAGGCAATCAGAACGGCGGTGCCTTGGGCAGCCAGTTCGTCGATAATGGCATAAAGATCTTGCCGAGAAATCGGGTCCAAGCCAGATGTCGGTTCATCCAGCAAGGCCACTTTCGGTTGGCCCAACAGCACCTGCGCCAGGCCCAAACGTTGCCGCATGCCTTTGGAATAGGTGCCGATCCGACGGTCCAGAGCGTCGCTCAGGCCGACACGATCCAGCAAACCGGACACATCGGCTTTTGCGCCTGAAAGCTGCGCAAACAGGGTCAACTGCTCACGCCCGGTTAGCGCGGGATGAAATGACACCGCCTCGGGCAGATAGGCCGTCTCGCGCCGTGCCTGAGCACTACCGGGAGTGGCATCCCCGATCCGAATGGCTCCGCCATGGATCGGCGTCAGGCCGACGATAGATTTGATCAGGGTCGACTTGCCCGCGCCGTTATGGCCCAGCAGCGCAACGCGCTGACCGGGGGCAAGGGACAGGGTGATATCGTCAAGAACGCGGGTTTTTCCACGGTCCTTGAGAACATGGTCGATTGACAGGGCCTTATCCGTCATGAGGCACCTTTTTCATAGCTGGGGGTTCAGGGGCTTGCATCAATGGGCTGCTGTCCATCACGCCGCCCGGCAGCAGTGCCGGAAAGGCCGATTGTGACCAGCGCACCAACTGCACGGCAGGGGAGCCGAGCAACAATTTGGCTGAGGGTTGGGTCCACAGCACATGGTCCATACTGTCATTGGGGCGATAGGGGGCATCGGCAATGCCGTTGCCATCCACATCATAGGCGGCGAAATCGGACCAGTAATTGCCACGCCCGCCTTCGGACCACTCGACCCATTTGGTCGAGACGTATTTCACCTGCGTCCGGTTCCCGATGAATGAGTTGCCAACGATACGGTTGCGCTCAGACCCGGCGGTAAAATGGATGCCGATGCCGCATCCCTGGAACCAGTTGTCGGTGAATTCGTTCTTGTTCGAGTTATAGAGGAAGGTACATTTTTCCTTGGCACCTTTCACCACGTTTCCGGTGATGGTGCTCTTGTTGGCATAGTTCAGCATCACGCCGTGTTCGCGGTCGCCGATTGAGACGTTGTTGGCCACGGTCACATTGGTTGTGAACATCACCGCATAGCCCAGATCATTGCCGATCGAGACGTTGTCGCTGACCACCGAATTGTCGGCATACATGTAGTGCACTGCAAAGCGCAGATCGCGGAACAGGTTGTTGGTGAAGGTGTTCTTCTTGGACGAGTTCACAAAGATTCCGTCGCGCCCGTACCGGATGTCATTCCCATCAACTACTGCACCGGGGGCATTCCAGACATAGACGCCATTGCCGCGGTCGTTCATCCGCTGGTCTTGGCGCCCTTCGATCCGGTTGCCACGTACGATGCTGTCCTTGGCCCCGTGAATATCGACGCCATAGAGGTTGCCCAGCAGCACGTTATCCTCGACCACGGGCGCCTTAGCCGTTTTGGTCAGCTGGATGCCACTGTCGATACCCTCATGGCTTGAGCCGGAACCGATCACTGTCAAACCGCGCACGGTCACACCCGGCCCGGTCACGGTGATGACGCTGCCGTTTCCTTGTCCGTCAATGGTGGCCTGTCCCAGCCCATCGATTGTGACGGGTCGATCCAGCACCAGCGTTTCGCTGTAAACACCAGGGCTCAGGCGGAGGGTGTCCCCATCCGCCGCCTGCGCCAGTGTTTCATTGATGGCCCCCGCCCGGTTGGGCACATCCCAGTCCGCCGCCCAAAGGGGCGAGCCGAGCAGGAGCGGTATGAGCAGGGGCCAACGCATGGGTTACGCTCCCTGCGGCTCGACCAGCATCCGGCCGCGCATTTCCATGTGCAGCGCGTGGCAGAACCACTGGCAATAGAACCAGTGTACGCCCGGACGGTCGGCAGTGAAGGTGATCGACGCGGTTGCCATCGGTCCGATCTCGAAGGCGATGCCATAGTTGCCCAGGCAGAAGCCGTGGGTCACGTCGTCCACGTCATCCAGGTTGGTGACGAAGATTGTCACCTCGTCGCCCTGTTTGACGGTGAACTTCTCAAGGCTGAATGTCGGTGCCTGCGAGGTCATGTAGACCCGCACCTTGTTGCCATCCCGGATCGGTTCCTCGGCACCTTCTTCCAGATCGATGCCATCGGCTTCGGCCTGTTTGCGGGCGTCTTCCCAAGTGACGTCGTTGCGGTCCCAGACGTTGACCGGGTTGACGATGTCGCTGCGAACGATGATCGAGTCATGCGGTTCGGCAAAGGTCGGCCCGTCGTGAACCACCTTCATCTCATCCGACGAGATGTCGATCAGCTGTTCGTTTTCAGGCTTCAGCGGACCCACGTTCAGGAAGCGGTCTTTTGAAAACTTGTTCATCGAAATCAGCCACTTGCCGTCGGCATCCTTGGTTTCACCCATCGATGTCGAGTTGTGGCCCGGCTGATAATGAACATCGACCTTCGAGATGATCGGATCGACATCCTCACCCGCGTACGCGCGGATCGCCTTGTCCATGTTCCACTTCACGATCTGGCTGTCGAGGAACAGCGTGGTGAACGCGTTGCCCTGACCGTCATAGGCAGTGTGAAGCGGGCCAAGACCCAGCTGCGGCTCACCCACGATGCAGGATCGCGGATCGGCATCGCTTTCGAACAGGGCGTCCAGCTTGGTTACATCCATGATCGACACGGTGGGCGACAGCTTACCGTTGATGCAGACATGCTTGCCATCAGGCGCGGTGTTGATGCCGTGAGGCGAGTTCGGGATCGGGATGTAGCGGGTGTATTTCTTGTTCTGACCCTTACGTCCGTCCAGAACCTTGACGCCTTTCAGCTCCTGATAATCGCCGGCTTCGATGCCTTTTTCGATTTCCGCGAGGTTGAAAACAACAACGTGGTCCAGCTCGTTCTCGGTCATCTCGGCCAGGTTCATACCCATTTCCGAGTTGTACGAGGTCGAATAGGCGTATTTGCCCTGATAGTCGCAGTCGGTGTTGTCGAGGTTACCCGACACGATCACCTGCCATGCAACTTCCATGGTATCGCCGTCCAGCGCGGTGAAGATGTTCACGTATTGCGACGGATCGTCCAGCACGGAGCCGTCATTGACCAGCGGAGTTTCATCTTCGCCATTGGCAAAGACATAGCCGGTGCGCGGGAATTTCTGCGGACGCAGACCGTGGATCGCCTTGGCATTCGGGATCTCGGTGATCTTGTCGCATTTCATCACATCGCAACGCACACGGGCAACGCGGGTGTTGGCCTTGTCGTTCATGAACAGATAACGGCCGTCATAGGTGCCGTCGGTGAAAGACATGTGCGGGTGGTGCAGGTCACCGTTGTCATAGGTTTTCATGCCGCGCTTGGCGAGGAATTCCTTGGTTTCCGGCAGCAGACCATCGGTCATGATCTTCAGCGACTCGTTGGTCTGACCCCAACCGGTTGCCGAGCAGCGGTTGAAGACCGGCACCCGCATCAGCTCGCGCATTGACGGGAAGCCCAGGATGCGCAATTCGCCGGTCTGTCCCGAAGACCAGAAGCCGTAATATTCGTCCAGCTCACCGGGCTCCAGGTTGGCATTGGCCGCAGCACTGGCCTGTTTCGCGGTCATCAGGGTTGAACCCAGACCGGTCCCTGCCAGCACGGCGCCTGTTGCGGTTGCCCCCAGCATCCCGCGACGGGTGATGTTCAGTTTGTTGTCTTGTTCCGACATGATCGTTCCTCCTTTTAGGAAACGGATTGCGGTTTGGCGTTCGGATGGTTCGCCGGTGGTTGCCCGAGGGGGGTCTTGATGTTGACCGACCCTGTCTTGGCCCGCCGTTTAAGCTGGCGGATAACGACGGGACATTTGTCCTCGGACTGGTAGAGCACCTGACAATGCAGGCAGGTGACGCACTCGTTCGGGTTGATCTCACCAGTTGGGTGGATGGCCTGAACGGGGCATTCGTTGGCGCAGGTCTGACACGGGCTGCCGCATTCCTTGTAGCGGCGCAGCCAGTCGAACATGCGAATTCGGGCGGGGATCGCCAGCGCTCCGCCCAGCGGGCAGAGGTAGCGGCAATAGAACCGTTCGATGAACAACCCGATCCCCAGCAGGGTCAGCGCAAAGACCACAAAGGGCCAGTCGCGCATGAACTTCAGAATGATGGCGGTCTTGAACGGCTCGATCTCGGCATAGGTCTCAGCCAGCGGGATCGAGACAAAGCTGAGCCCGAAGAGGCCAAGGAAGATCATGTATTTCGCTGGCCACAGACGTTCGTTCAGTCCCCATGGCAGCGTCCATTGTGGCACTTTCAGCGCGCGCGCGATCTTGTTGGTCAGTTCCTGCAGCGCACCAAACGGGCACAGCCAGCCGCAATAAGCCCCGCGTCCCCAGAACAACAGGGCGGCGGCCACGGCAAACCACTGGATAAAGACCAGTGGGTCCAGCAGGAAGGCATCCCAGCTGAAACCGGTTCGCAAGCTGCCGGCCAGCGCCATCAGGTTCACAACGCTCAGCTGCGCATTGGCGTACCAGCCGATGAAGAACAGGGTCAGGGTCAGGTATCCGATACGGAACCAGTAAAAGACCCGTGCGTCCATCGTGGCGTGGAACTGGAAGAAGAAGGTTGCGGTCAGCACCAGCAACATGACGCCCAGACCGGCAATCTCGACCGTGCGATCCTTCCAGATGCGTTTCCACAAGGCGGCTTTCGCGGCGGCTTCGCCAGTGGCGTCATCCACAACGGTGGGGGCTGCGACCGGCAACAGATACTGCTCGGGCAGTTTGTAGCCCAGATCGAAGGTCAGGAAGGTTTTTTCGACCGCACCCACGGCCCGTTGCACCAGCAATTGCAAGCGGAACGGCTCGGCCGGGTTGAACTCGGCCTCAGTGGGGATCTTGAAGATATCCAGCTCGGTGAAACTGGGCGCATCCGGGGCGGCAACCCGGCCAAGGCGCTCTTGCTGCTTGTCGAAGAACCGCACCGAATTGTCGCCCTGTATAAGCTGAATCCGGTCGAAGATTCCGCCGCGGACATACCCTGATCCCTTGAAGCTGTAGGACCCGCGCCCCAGCACCAGAATGGCCTGTTCGCCCTCGTCCAGCCATTCGACAAGGTTCTGATATTCGGCCTCGCCCAACAGTGATTTGCCGATCGATGGAACCGAGACCAGCGCCACGTGCATGTCGATGAATGTGTCATCTGGCTCGCCCGGTTCAGGGCGTTTGATGGCGCGCTGATCGCCAGTGGCTTCAAAGGCTGCGTTGACCTGTCCCACATCCAGTGTCAGCCGCCGGATCGAGCCGTCGCCCGATAGCGTTGTCCAGTCATATACAGCGTCCTTTGCCATATCGACTTCGCGTTTCGGCCCGTCTGCCTGTAGCGGAGACAATCCGCCCAGCCCCAGCGCACGCGCCACCTTGATCCCACCACGCACGAGGCTGTCATCGATCACCATGATCGTTACGGTCGCACCCGAGATAATGTCGAGGTCATGCCCCTCGCCGCCGGTTTCAGCCTCAACCTTCAGGTCCAGACCGGCATAGCCTTCGGTCAGCTCAACCATGCGCGAGTTTGGGATGCCGATCAGAACGATGGGTTCCGAGTGCTTGACCAGCTGCACACCGGTCAACACCGCGTCGTCATCGATGGCGGCAACCACATGGATCGGTTTGCCGGAATATCCGGTGGTGCCCACGAAGTCAGAAGTCAGGAAGGCCCAGGCAACGGTCTCGCCGCCCTTAAGAACGGGCGCAACCGGAACGTCATCGCGGACCGGCCCAAAGGCATCGGCACCGGGGGCCAGATCGGCGGGTTCAAGCTCGGGCAGGAAGCTGGCAAGGCTGTCGGCTTGGGCGCTGATCGCCATCAGGCAGGACAGGGCAAGGGCCAGCAGGAAATGGATTGCGCGACTTACGACCACGGCGCACCTCCGATACTTAGGGTAGACGCCATGGACGCGCGCGGGGCGCGTTCAGTTGTTTCTTGGGTTGGGCACGGGGGTCCCCGGGTTTCGGGCCACAGCCGATCCGAGTTGTACAACACGGAAGATTTGCTGTTCTGAACCTGTACAACACGGAAGATTCCGATTTGCGGCACCTGCGCCAGCTCGGGCACGGGTGCCGCGCTGGTGACCGCGCACAGCGCGCAATCGGCGCATTTGGGGCAGTACGCGGTCGGGTCTTCGGTGTCCTCCTCAAGGTCAACCTCAACCCAGACCGCGCCGCCTTCCGAGCAGATCTCCACCCAGACACTTTTACCGGGACTCGCCAGCGCCGGTCCAAAGGTCTGCAACAAAAGAAGGAGCATGCCCGCCAACCCAGCTGCCGCGCGAACCGCACGGGCAGGGAGATTGTGCAAAGGGACGAGGGCAGGCATGGAGACTCCGACTCGGGAAGCTATGCTGCGTGTTCTAGGGGATTCTCTCGGCGCGATACTTGACTTAGGTCAGGTTCTGGAAATTTTCGATTTTAACATTTGAAATCAACCATCTGCCTCATCCATCAACCCGCGCACCCAACGCCCCGCCAACCACGCGGCAGGTATGCCCAATGGGATCGACCACAGGATCGCGGGTACCGGCCCAATGGCACCAAATCCAGCGCTGTGCAGGATCAGACCGGCCAGAAACAGGTTGATGGCCACGGTCAGAGCCGTGGCCGGGTAAAGCAGCATGGCCAGCTTCCAGACCGGCCATTTACCCTCAGTGGCTGGTGCCTTCCGAGAAGGTGATTTTGTTCCAGACATTGTACTTCCCAGACGGTTTGCGCATCGGCAGGCGACGGACCTCTTCCAGCGTCTGCGCGTCATAGACGATCACCGCGCCGTCATCCTCCCAGATCGAAACCAGCGCGTGGCTGCCATCCTTCGTGAACTCCACATGGGCTACCGTCTTACCCGGCGCAGGGCGTAAAGTCTTTACGATTTCAAGACTTTGCTTGTCGATCACATGCATGGCGTCCTTGTTCGGCCCGAAGAACACGTCGGCCCAGACATAGGGCGAATTCTCATGGCTGCGCATGAAAAACCCCGGCCCTTCGGTCTTGATCCGCTTGACGGTTTCCCATGTCTCCATGTCGATCACCGACACAGTGCCATCGGTCAGATGCGGCGTCGCCATCACGGTGGAATCGCCATGTTTCCAGGTAATCCCCGAACCTAGGTGAGGCATCCCAGGCAGGTCCAGATCAGCCACTTTGTGGCCAATCACCAGATCGATCACCTGCCCGCCCTTGCCATCGCGCGAGGCGCCCATGACGTATTCATAGCTCTGGTCAAAGAAGAAATCGTCCAGATAATCGGGCGTGGTAATCTTGCGCACCGGGAAGGGATCGGGGTTCTTGAACTGACCCTCAATGCGGAAATCATGCCCCAAACCGGATTGCGGTGGGTTCGCCCCGTAGAATACTTCCCAAATCTCGGGCACGTCTTTCAGCGCGAGAACGAAGCTTTCGCGCGGCGGTGCCTGATAGACCGCCGAGACGCGGCTGGGTTTTCCTTTTTTGCTTTTTACATCAATGACTTTCGCTACAGACAGGTGTTCGGTGGATAGCAGTGTCAGAGAGTTCGGCAAATAGTTCGCCACGGCCACCCACTTGCCGTCTCCTGACATGGCGATGTTGCGGCTGTTCAAGCCCGCACGCACGCGGCCCACCTGTTTCAGCGCCCAGATGTCATATTTCTGCACCCAGCCATCGCGGGACATGATGAAGACATAGCGCCCGTCCGGGCTGAACTTCGGCCCGCCATGCACGGCAAAAGGTGTCTCGAACCGGTCCAGAACCTCGAAAGTATCCCCATCCAGAACGCTGACATGGTGATCGCCGGTCTCAACGGCCAGAGTGATGTTCATAGGATCGCTGTTCCAAACAGGCGCGTCCACTGGCGCATAATCCTCGTCCAGAGTAAGGCTGGCCATAATATCGGCCTCACCCCATTCGGGATCGGTCTCCAGCGGCGACTTCAGCCACCCTGCCAGCTCCTCGATCTGCAGCGCATCCAGCTCATGCGAAAACGCAGGCATCTGTGTCGCGATGCGCCCCTCGGCGATCACGGCAGCCACGCGCGGCCCCCGCATTCGTTTCAGCGTTTCGGGGATTAGCGCCGGACCGACCCCACCCAGGCGGTTCTCGCCATGGCATGAGGCGCAATGCTCGGCGTAATCAGACGGGGCATCGGCCCATGCGGTGCCCGCCAGCAGCAGCGAGCAGAAAGTGCCGATTTTCAGAGTGTCAAAAGAACTGATGCGCCGGATCATGGCTTTTCCCCCGGAACGGTGTGACCTGCAGGCGCTCGCCCGCGCCGTCCACGCCGATTTCTTCGTTCGACAGATAGCAGGCCGGATCTTCGGCCCACGGATCACCAGTAAGTTGCAGCGCCCGGATGCGGGTATTGCCACCGCAGACATCCTTTAACTGACAGGCCCCGCAACGCCCTTTCAGAGGGCGCGGACGGGTGCGCAGCATGGCCAGCATCGGGTCGTCACCAGTCCAAAGCTCTGAGAACGACTTAGTCTTCACATTGCCGATCGTGTAGTCGGACCAATAAGTGTCGGGATGCACGCGTCCCAGATTGTCGATATTGGCCACACCAAGCCCGCTGGAGTTTCCGCCCCATGCAGCCAGATGTTCCCGCACATGGGCGGCTTTGTCATCGTCGAAATGTGCCCGGACCCAGTTCAGAAAATATCCCGCATCGGCGTCGTTATTGCCTGTTACGATATCCAGAGGGCGACCGCCAGATGCAGCCTCCCACGCGCGTTCCAGCAGCAAATCCAGACCCTTACGAGTACGCAGATGCTCGGCATCCTCACCTCGGTTCTTGTCGCCGCGCCCGGCATAGACGAGGTGAGACAGGTAGAACTTGTCGACCCCTTCATCATCGCACAGCTGTAACAGATCAGGCAGGTGATGTTGCGTGCCCTCTGTCAGGCAAAACCGCAGACCTACCTTGATGCCGCGTTTTTTGCATTCGCGCACACCGCGCAGGGCGTCGGCAAAGGCGCCTTCAACGCCTCGGAACCAGTCGTTCGTGGCCCCGATTCCGTCTAGCGAGATGCCGACATAGTTGAAGCCCACGTCGGCAATCATGTCGGCGGTTTCGTCGTAAATCCGTGTGCCGTTGGTCGACAGTGCCAGCATCGGCACCAGATCACGCGCGCGTTTGGCGATGTCGAAGAAATCGAACCGATCCAGCGGTTCCCCACCCGAGAGGATCAGGGCCGGGACGCGAAACTGGCCCAGATCCTCAAGGGTTACCATGGCTTGCTCATGGCTGAGCTCACCGGGGAACGCGACATCCGCCGAGACGGTATAGCAATGGCGGCATTTCAGATTGCAACGCCGCGTCAGGTTCCAGATCACCACCGGTTTCACCGGGCCGGGGCGGCGTCTGCGCACAGGGGTCGGTTGCACGAGCTGGTGCATGTATTCGGTCAGGCGGAACATATCTCAGCCTTTCTTTTTCAGGCGCAGCCCGGTCTTTTTCAGGATGCGCGTGGAACAAAGGATATCTTTGGCCCGGCAGGCATCTCCGAGGATGGCGGCAATCTCGGCGCGTTTCTGTTCGACTTCGTCGCGATCAGTGCCGTGCACCATGGCGAACAGATTGTAAGGCCAGTCAGGCAAGGCACGCGGGCGTTCATAGCAATGGGTGACGAAGGGTAGCGCACCAATCTGAGCGCCCAACTCAGCGACGCGGTCATCGTCGACATCCCACACAGTCATGCCGTTCGAGGTCATCCCCAGTTTATAGTGGTTGGGGGCCGCCGCGATGCGCCGGATGACGCCATGCGATTTCATATCGGCCAGACGGGACATCAGAGTCTTTTCATCCAGGCCCAAGCCGTCGGCCACCTTCGCGTAGGGGGTGGGCACAAGGGGCAGGCCGCCTTGCAGCGCCTCGATAATCTCTCTGTCTTTTGCGTCGATCATGCCGCCACCCGGAAGCCGATGAAGAATTCCTGAAGTTTGGGGAATTGCAGGACCGCGATCCCGGTTTCCCGTGCGATAGCCTCGGCTGTGGCTGCGATCCCTTCGGGTGTTTCGGTCGCCAGAACGAACCACATGTTCAGCCGATGCGTGCGTTCATAATTATGCGCGACCTCGGGATGCGCATTGACTTTGGTCAGGACGTTTTCGAAATCCTGTGAGGGCACGGCCATGGCGCACAGACAGAAGGCTCCGCCCATCGCAGCAGCGTCAAAGAAGGGACCAAAGCGGGTGATTACGCGCGCGTCCTTCATCCGTGTGAGGCGGGTCAATAGGTCGGACTCTGCAATCCCCAATTCCTCGGCAATTGCGGTGTAAGGGTGCGAGGTCAGCGGCAGGTCATCCTGCATCCGGTTCAGGATCGCGCGATCGGTGTCGTCGAGCTTCATGCGGCGGCCTCCTTCGGTTGGATCAATGCACCGGTCTGTTTGAAACAGCGGGTCGAGAACAGTACTTTGCGCTGCGCGCCAAATAGTTCGGGCAGGGCGGCGGCCCCGGCCAAAACCTCCATTGCCTCAGGGCGCGAACGCGCATGGATCATGGAATAGAGGCGATAGGGCCAGATATCCTCGACCGGGTTGCGCTCATAGCACAGTGTCACACCGGGATGCGCTGCCAGTGCCGGGCCAGCGCTGCTGACCTGCTCGGCCGGCATATCCCAGACCACCATTGCATTGGCGGACCAGCCTAAAGCGCGGTGGCGTACGATGACGCCCAGGCGAGAGACGATCCCGGCCCGGTGCAAGGCGGCTACGCGATCCATTACGTCTTCTGTGTCGCGGTTCAGGGTCCGAGCCAACGCAGCGTAAGGATCAGAGACCAGCGACAGGCCAGAACTGAGGGCCTGCAACAGGGGTCGGTCGCCCTCTCGCATGGCTGAACGATCCACTTTCCGCGGGCCAGGAGCATTGCGGGTCTCGCCCGACATACGAAAGCCCAGATCAATGTTGAACGGCCGCACCAGTCGCAAATCCAGAACCCGCAGCCCCGAGCGCTGCGAGATCCGGGCGAGGGTGTCGTTCACATGTGCCCGGTCCGGGCCGGTGGCCACGAACCAAAGGTTCCAGTCATCCTCGCGCTGGTAATTGTGGTTCACACCGGGTTCCGCATCGATAAGCGCCGCGACCTCTTCCAGCCGTTCTTCCGGAGCCGCCACAGCCGCAAGCGTACTGGCGGAAACCGCGCCGGGTGCAATCGTCGCGCCAACCCGCGTTATGCGTCCGGTTTTGCGCATCCGCGCAAGACGGTCGAGCACTTCTGCCTCTTCCAGCCCAAGCGCGTTGGCCAGAACCTGAAACGGGCGCTCTACGATGGGAAAATCACGCTGGAAATCGTCCAGAAGTCGGCGGTCGATCGGGTCGGTGATATGCTGCATGTCAAAGCCCCGTTCTGTGCGCACGCGCGGTGAAGAAAATGCCCGAGGGGCTGTCGGCCTCAATCTCGCGCAGCTTTTCAAAGGTCTGGGTGTCGTAGACCATGACTTTGTTGGCATCGCGGACGCTGATCCAAACCTCATGCCCTCGAGGCGTGAATTCCATATGCAGCACGGCGGGGCCGGGTTTGAACTCGTGGATGATTTCCTTGCTCACTGAATCAATGACCTGAATTGTATCATTCAACGGGTGGGCGAAATTCACCCAAACCTGCCGACCGTCGGGTCGGGCCATGGCAAAGACCGGCTGGCCGTGGGTCTGCGTGCGCCCGGTCTCGGTCAGGGTGTCGGAATCGATCCAGAGAACCTCGTGATGGCCGACAGCCGGCAGCACGAATTCGCGCCCGGTCAGCGCCCAGCCTTCAAGGTGAGGCATTTTGTAAACCGGCATCTCTTCCTGTCCGCGTCCGTAATTGGGCAGCACGCGGATGGGGTCGGGCGTCTCGGCCCACAGGTCCAGCGCAGTCAGGCCGTCCTCGCCGAACAGACCCGTGATATAGGTGCGGCCATTGGCAGTGATCAGCGCGTCATAGGGGTTTTTGCCCATATCGGTGATCTTGGTGATTGCGGGGTCGCCCTTGGCGAAATCGGCGATCCAGGTCTCGCCCGTATCCCACATGGTAAAGACAAACCGGCGGCCCGGTGCGTCGACCAGACCGATGGTTTTGCTGTCAGTTGGGATGTCAGCCACCATTTCCAGCGTGTCCGCATCGAACACGCGCACGCCGCCGGGTTCATAGTTCGAAACGGCAACCAGCTTGCCATCGTCCGAAATCGCGCCGCCAATGGCATTGCCCGCTTGTACGATGCGGTTCACGATCTGGCGGGTGACGATATCCACTTTGGTCAGCCCACCGTCACGCCCGAAAACATAGGCAAAGCGTTCATCGGGTGAATAGACCAGCGAGGCATGGGACAGATCGCCCAACCCTTCGATCCGGGCCAGTGCGGCACGGTCGGATTGATCCACCAGAAGAACTGAGCCTTTGGCGCGTTCAATGACAAGGCCGAGATCGCCCGTCGCGGTGGGTTCCGCTTGGGCGGTTGACATAAGCAAAGTGGCGGCGAGGGAAAGGATGAGCTGTTTCATTGTGCCTCCTGTGCCAGCAGATAACGCGCGATCCATTCGGCCTCTTCTTCGCTGATCAAAGGTCGCCATGGGGGCATCGCGGTGTCGGGGATGCCATCGAGAATTACGCCGGTCAGAACGTCCGCGTCGTAGTGCTCCAGCGTCTCGGATCTCAAATCAGGGCCGAGGCCGCCTTTCAACGACAGCCCATGGCAAGAGCCGCAGTCCTGATGGACAAGACGTTTTAGCGCGTTGGGGTCAAGATTGTCGGCGGCAAAGGCAGATGTGGCCACAAGCACAGCCGTTGTCAGTACAGCGCGCGCGGTCCAACCTGGGCCCTTGGCAGCACCATCGGGCAGCGACCGACTGCCCCCTGATCGCCTGGAACCAAACTTAGCCATGCGCCTGCTCCAGAAGTTCAGCCACGGGCCGTTCTGCGTATAGCGATACGACCTTGCCGATGATGAACAGCGTCGGTGCTTTCAAATCAGCGTCGCGCACATCCGCTGCCAATCGATCCAGCCGGGACACCATGCGGTGTTCATCCGGTGTGGTGGCTTTGCCAACTGCCAGCACCGGGGTCGAACCGGGCAGGTTCTCGGTCATCAGCCCCATGGCGATCTGGCCGATATTGGCGACGCCCATATAGACGACCAGCGTCGAGTCCGGGTCGGCCAGACGTTTCCAATCCAGATCCAGCACCTTGTCGGCCTGCCGATGCCCAGTGACATATTGCACCGAGGTCGCCAGACCGCGGTGGGTCAGCGGCACGCCTGTGGAGCAGGATGCCCCCTGTGCGGCGGTGATGCCCGGCGCATATTCGACTGGGATGCCGTTAGCCATCAGATGCGCCGCCTCTTCCGATCCACGCCCGAAGATCATCGGGTCGCCACCTTTCAGCCGCGCAACGGTGTGACCGGCGCTTGCTTCTTCGACCAGGATTTCGTTGATGCGATCCTGCGGCACTGTATGGCATTTGGGGGCCTTTCCCACCGGGATCAGCCGTGCGCTCTCGGCATGCAAGTTGAGGATATCGGCCGAGACCAGACGGTCATAAACAACCACATCCGCCTCTTGCAGCATCCGCAGTGCGCGCAGGGTCATCAGTTCAGGGTCACCGGGGCCTGCGCCAATCAGAAAAACCTTACCGCTCATGTGCAAACTCGCTTGGTCTGAATGTCTTCGGAGCCCGGAATTCCTGCGCGATCAGGGGACGTTGCTGGGTGAGCCGGGCGTGTCATGCGGCCAGACTGGCGCAATCGAAAAGGAACCTCCTTGACTAAAGTTAAGGAGCGCAGGAATTGATCCCGCGCTCCTCTCTCTCATGCCTGTAAGGTGCCTCGGCTCAGGGTTCGACGGTGATCATGCCGATCATGTTCTGCGTCTCCCAATGGGGTCCGCACAAATATTCCTGCGGGCCGGGGGAGAGGAAGGTCAGTTCAACCGTTTCCTCAGGAAACAGCCTGTCGCTTTCGGGTTCGCTGCCATCTTTCAGCAGGACCGAGTGGCTGGTGCGTTTGTCCACATTGACCCAGCGCACCGTGGTGCCAGCTTTCACGGTCAGCTCGACGGGGCAGAAGGTGTATTTGTACATCAGCACCACTTCCGCATCCTCAACGGAGGATGAGGGCTGACCAAACAGCTCGGCATAACGCTCTTCGGCTTCAGCACACAGCTCGGCGGTCTCATCCGCCCAGGCAGGTGCGGCCATAAACAGCAAAGCGGGAAGAAGGTGTTGGGGTTTCATCGTCCAAGTCTCCTCTTCTAAGCGGAAGGGGCCGGTTTGCCCGGCCCCTGTTCCTTATTGTTTGACCACGTTGATGAAGGCGCTGTCGTCATCCAGTGCCAGGCTGGTATCCAGCGTTACGTGGTGGAACCGCGCGGCGGCAAAGTCATCGTGGATAGCAAAGCCGACTGTGTAGGTCTGACCGACCTCCAGTGGCACGTCACCAGGCGCGCCCGAGTTCAGTGGGCGGGTGAAGACCACGGTCCACATGCCCGCGTCGAGGCTGGCCGAGGCGGCGATTTCGCCGTCATTAACCACGCGCTGTTCCAGCAGATAACCGTTGGTGGCGCTGCCGTCTGCATAGACGCGCATCAGGTCCAGATAGGTGCCGTCGGCCAGATACTGCTCGATCTGCTCAGCGGATTGCAGTTTGTCCCAGCCACCCAGCGCCTTGCCACGACGGCCCTTGATCTCGACCTCGGTCCGGCTTTCGCTGATGTACTTGGTCACCGTGTCCTGCGTGTTCAACCGACCCGAGACATCGCCATTTGCGGCAATCGCCTCGGCACCCGGATCAAAGGGCATATAGCTGTTGTCGGCGTGGCACGACGCCCAACACCCCACCTGTTCGCCCAGTTCGATCCCTGTGCCGGTGATCATCATGGCAACCTTGATCTGGTTGTCAGGATCCATTTTGCCACCATCAACGAAAGGTGCGGGATTGTGCCCGGCATCCGGCCACTGCAGTCGGACATAGAGGTTCTGATCATCATGCGCGGCCTGTACGGTCGCATCGATCACGCCCCGTTTGCCGGGGATCGGCGTCGGCTCAAGCTCACCACCTGCGACGATTTTGTTGCCGATGGTATCCAGCTCTTTGGCGTGACAGGTCGTGCACTGATCACCTCCTTTAGTCAGCGGCCGTGCTCCACCGTGGAATTTGCCATTCTGCACCCATTCAAACGAAGCTTGACCGGGGTAGAACAGCTTGAGATCTGCGGCGGCCACAGCGTTCCAATCGATATCCGTCCCGACATCGCTGCCACCTCCACCACCCGAAGGCGCTGCGGCCTCTTCGCCGCCGGCTTTGGCGCGCTCCTCGGCCACCGCCGCATCCACCGCCGCCGCAATCTGTGCCTGCATGGCCTCATGCTGTGCCTGTTTGGCAGCTTTTTCGGCCTCAGCTTCAGCAGCTTCTTTGGCTTCGATTCGTTCCAGGCTGGCCAGGTATTCCGGCGGTATCTCGCGGATAAAGGACGGGTTCGGGGCCTCAAGCTTTTCCAGATACTCCTCGTCAGCCCGATCCCGGGCGTCCGAGTGTGCAATCCCTTTGTGACAGTCGATACAGGTTTGCCCGACGGTCATCGCATTCAGGTGCTGCTGACGCGCACGGGGTTTTTGGAACTCGGGCATCATCGACTCGAAGTCATGGCAGTTGCGACACTCACGCGAGTCGGTGGATTTCATCCGCTCCCATTCGTTCATCGCCAGATGTACACGCTTGGCTTCGAACTTTTCGCGTGTGTTGATGGTGCCGACCATCTTGCCGTAAAGCTCTTTCGACGCCTTGATCTTGCGGATGATCTTGTGCGTCCAGTCCTTGGGCACGTGGCAGTCGGAACAGACAGCGCCTACGCCTGAACGGTTCACGTCATGGATCGTGCCCGTATATTCCTCATAGACGAAATCGCGCATCTCGTGGCACGAGATACAGAAATCCTTGGTGTTGGTGGCTTCCATGGCGGTGTTGAACCCGCCCCAGAAGATGATGCCGCCGACAAAGGCTGCGGCAATACCGGCCACGGGCATTCCCCACAGGAAATACCGGCGCCAGATCGGTTTTTTCTTATCCGGTTCGGAGGTCATATCCGGGCTCCGTTTTGGCTTTCTTATCTGGCCTTTGATGGCAGGCCGGTGAGTTTGGCTGATGGGTCAAACGAGGAAAGGGCGGGCGAGGGGCCCGCCCTTTCCGGTGTTGGTTCTCAAACCGTCAGGTGACGTGGTTCGAACGGTTGTAGACGTTGAACTTACCGGTCGGAGCATAAAGCCCTTCGATGCGACCAATTTCTTCAAGCGTCTTGGCGTCGAAGATTACGATCTGACCATTGGGTTCTTTCGAATCCGACAGGTTCCATTTGGAAACCCAGACCTCGGTCCCATCCGCGTTGAATTCGAAGTGAACAGCAGCGCTGCCTTCGTCTTCGGTGATCTGGATGGTTTTCACGATCTCACCGGTCTCTTTCGAGATGACCTGAACAGACTGCTGAATTTCCGGCTCGGGGTGTTTGGTCTGGTCGGCCCAGATGTAGTCCGAGTTCGGGTGGGTACGGACAAACAGGCCGGGGCCGTCTGTTTCCACTTCGTAGCAGGTTTTCCAGGCCTGATCCGGATGACCTTCGGGGTCGTTACCCCAGACCGTTACGGTACCAACACCAAGGTGGGTTGTACCAGCCACCGGACCACAGTTCGGGTCGACCCAGTTGGCGCCCGGTCCCGGGTGCGGCAGGGCTGCAGTGTCGATCATCGCTTCCAGCTTGTGGGTCTCGGTGTCGACGACGACCATCTTGTTCGACGCGTTCGCGGCGATCTGGAAGTACCGACCTGTCGGGTCGAAGAAACCGTCATGCAGGAACTTGGCCGAGTTGATCTTGTCGATCCGCAGGTTGTCCAGGTCGGTATAATCGACCTGCCACAACTGGCCGAGCTCTTTCACGGCAACGATCCAGGTGGGTTCGTTCGGCGTGGTGTAGATCGCGGCTACGCGGGCTTCTTCCACATACTCGCCGTCTACGTTGGTGCCGCGTGTCGAAACGACCTTGACCGGTTCCATGGTCTGCGCGTCAACGATCGCGAAGTGCGGCGGCCAGTAACCACCACCGATGACGTATTTACCGTCGCCGGATACGGCAACGTCACGTGCGTCATAGGCGATTTTGACCTCGGAAACCAACATGTTCTCTGGCTTCTGCCAGAGGTCGATCTTGGTCATCTTGCCGTCGCGGCCCATCGTGTACCAGAAGCGGCCTGGATGCTCCGGCTCGGTGATCGAGTGGTGCTCAGACGCTTTCAGAACGTGTACGGCATAACCGGTCGGGATGTGAGTCAGCACTTCTTTGGTGTCGCCGTCGATAACAGCCACTTTGCCCACGTCACGTTCGATGACGACGAAGAAGTTTTCCCAGTTGCGGCCATGCAGCGGCTCGGTCGGATAGTCGGCCTCTTCCACATAGACCTTGCGGGTCTCTTTCATCTGCTCCAGTGACATTTCCGGCGGCTTGGGGGCCTCCATCATGATGTATGTCGCCATATCCTTGATTTCCTGCTCGGTCATAATGTCCGAGAAGTTGTTCATCCCGCCTTCGGTTCCCCAGGCGATGATCTTTTCAAGGCGCTCCTGACCCAGCTGAAGCGTACCACCTTCTGTGACGGTGCCGTCTGCTGCAGTTTTTTTCCAGTGTGGTTCCAGGTTCTTACCGGTCGCACCTTTGCGCAGAACGCCGTGACAACCTGCGCATTGTTCAAAATAGAGCTGCTTGGACGACTCAAATGCTTCGTCGCTCAACGTTGGCTCTTCGGCAAATGCTGGCGCGGCGACAGAGCCCAGCAGCATTGCCAAACCGACCCCAAAGGCGCGGCCGGTCTTATCGTAGCTGATTCCAAGTGACATGATCACTCTCCATTTGCGTGGTGAGGCAGGTTGCAGCCTGAAACATTGGCGCCGATCACTCCTTGACGAAAGTCAACGGAAGGGTCGCAAACTGGAAAATGAAGGTCCTGATTAGCCTTTAAAATCATGTTAAAAACCTATGTTTTAGGGTCATGTTTTTCCGGATGCTTGATTTCGGTTAAGTCCCAAACGAGTCGGATTTGTTAGACCGGATCCAACAGCCACTAAGGCCGAGGAGAGCAGGCATGCCGGCAATGATCGCGCGGGTACTGGGTGAAGGATTTCGCGTCTTTTTTCTGTCAGCGGGGCTATTCGGTCTATTCGCGGGTGGTGCTTGGGGTGTGTGGCTCACCACTCAGACCGGGTTGGTCGGTTACGAAAATCCGACCTATGCCATGAGCCCACCCATGTGGCATGCGCATGAGATGATATTTGGATATGCCACGGCTGCCCTTGGAGGATTTCTACTGACAGCGGTGCCAAACTGGACGGGTACGCCGGAAGCAAGGGTACAGTTTATTGTTATTGCCGCGGGTATCTGGTTGGCCGGACGGATCGCGATGTGGTTCTCCGGGGCTCTGCCGCCGGGTCTGGTCGCTGTCTTCGATCTGGCCTTTGTACCGATTCTGGCGGCAAAGATAGCAAGCCAACTGATCCGACGCCCCAAGCCGCAGAACATGATCTTTCTGTTGTTGCTCAGCTATTTCTGGATTGCCAATCTGTTGACCCATCTTGATTGGATGGGCATTACCGGCGGTACACTGGACATAGGATTGCGTGTAGGATTGCTGACGCTGTGCAGCATGATCGCGATACTTGGTGGACGTATAACGCCAGCTTTCACCCGGAATGCGATGAAGCGCGCGGGCGAGCCGGAAGCCGCGTGGCCGGTATCGGTAGCTGCATTAGACAAAGCCAGCATGGGATTGGCGCTGCTACTACCGCTCAGCGTTTTTCTCTTCGGATTGGGTAAGATAGCGGGTGGCATGGCCGTAGCGCTTGGCATAACCCAAATCCTGCGCATGTCACGGTGGCGCGCGCGCTGGGCCATACGTCAACCGATGTTGGTTGCCCTGCATCTGGGTCTGGGAATGCTGGCACTGGGGCTGGTTTTGTGGGGGGTGGCGGTTCTGGGTATCGGCAGCGAAATCGGCGCGTTGCACGTTCTGGGAATCGGTTGTGTCGGAGGCATGACCCTAGCCGTGATGAGTCGGGCTGCTTTGGGCCATAGCGGCCGCGCACTTGTTGCCCCGCCACCTATGGCAGTCGCCTACGGTCTTATGGCTTCGTCCGCTATTTTGCGCTGGGTTGGTTCAGTGACCGACCAGGGGTATCTGGTCATGATGTTGGTTTCTGACGGTCTGTGGATCAGCGCTATCGTTCTTTACTTGATCACGATGTGGCCTGCTTTGACGGGGCCACGTATTGCTTCCTAACTGTAGGCGCGCCGACGAATCCGTATCAAGACGGTCGGATCAAGGCCCTGTCGTTTTTTTTGTGACGTCGCAGCAATGAGTGGATTTTTCTTCCCTGCCTGGGAATCTGGCGCGCAGCCACAGGTTGATGCTGCTGCGAGGCCAGTTCAGGGAAAAGCGCAACAATTTCAGCCAGTGCTTCCGGATGTATAGCCTTTAGCGCCTGTTGCCCGGTGAATAGGCTTTCGGATGGCGCACCTTCGGCCAACACGATCTCATGCCGGTCGAAGAGCATGTGATGGTAGACGACATTCTGAGCGTCCTCCTCGACAGTAATTCCCGGGATGCCAACAAGCTTGTGGGCTGGGACCAGGACTTCCTCGCTGTCGAACATGCGAATCGCGATGTTCGAACGGATCAGCATGCGGTGCTGGGGTGAGACTAAAAGATCGCGACGTGGCAGGCCGCTGCCCAGACTACCGGCGGCGATCCGGATAGGGCGTAATCTGGGTTTGCGAGCCAGTTGAGACGCATCAAGCGTTCGCGATCCAATCCAACGAATAACTTGGGGACCGTGATCCAAGGTGACGACTTTGTCACCAGTGGATAGTGTTTCGATCGCGCGAGGTCCGGTCGGAGTATCTATCAGCGTGCCAGCGCAGAAGCAGGGAACAACGGTATCTACGTCAATATTCGCGCCGTTGTCGACAACCGAGCCAACAGTCAGGGTGGTGTTGAGCGGGGGAATATCACCGATAAAGCCAATGAAATAACCTTGTTCAGCCGTTGGAAAATCGAAATCCCCATCGCCGTTTTCATCCCAGTCCATAACACCGATCTGATAGGTGTTGACGCCATCATTTACTTCGATCGTGTAGTCCCAGATAAACACCTCTCCCAAATAGGTCTGGGTCGCGTCGTTCGGGGATTCATTGACGATATTGTCGCCTTCAATAACCGACCCATCCGCACCATCGTCAATCGTGATTTGGCTATATTGGGATATCTGAAACGTGGCCCCAAGCGTCGCAAAGGTCGCTGTGTTGTCTGTCATCGTCGTGTCAGTACGAAAGGCACCGTAGATATTAATTGGCATTGATATTATCCGCCTGGCTTGAGTGGACCGCAGGCCGAAGGGAAAACCCCGACCGACAAAGAATTCTGCAAGAGACTGACCACCCTAAATGCAGTTTTCAAGGTTATTATTCGATTAAAAATTTCGGTTTAATGAGGGGATTCTGCCGTTGTTTGGTCAAGATAGATCGTTGTTGGCCTCTGATGACCAAAGATTTGGAATGGGGAACGCTCATCCTCTGCAGTCTTGACTTTCGTTAAGGCAGCTCCACTACCCACGCGGCATTGTCTCCATACTAGCTAATCTGCGCAAAGGAGAGCGCAATGCGAGAAGTCATGACAAAGAGCATGGCTCGCAACATATTCTATGGCGGGTCACTGTTCTTCATCCTCATCTTTCTGGCCCTGTCGGCCCATTCGCACTTGTATATCGTCAACTCCGAGAATTCGGCAAAGCTTGATGAAAGTGTGGTCCGGGGCAAGCATGTCTGGGAAAAACACGCCTGCATCAACTGTCATACTATCATGGGTGAAGGTGCCTACTATGCGCCGGAAGTCGCGAATGTGATGACCCGTTGGGGTGTGCTGGACGACCCGGAATCAGCCTTTGAAGCACTTAAGGGCTGGATGGAAGCACAACCGACCGGCATTCCCGGTCGTCGACAGATGCCCAATTTCAACCTCAGCGACGAAGAGATCCGTGATCTGGCGAACTTCCTGATCTGGACCGACAATATCGACGCTCAGGGCTGGCCGCCCAACGAGGCAGGCTGAGAAAGGGAACGGAGCAATGAAATACGAATCCCAAAAAATAGCCTATGCCTACTTTGCGGTAGCTATGGCCTTGTTCGCGATACAGGTGATCGGCGGCCTTCTGGCCGGTTTCATCTATGTATTCCCGAACTTCCTGAGTGAGCTTCTGCCGTTCAACATCGTGCGGATGCTTCACACCAACTCTTTGATCGTCTGGCTGATCCTTGGCTTCTTTGGAGCGGCCTACTTCCTGATCCCGGAAGAGGCGGAACGTGAAATCCATTCACCCAAGCTGGCTTATCTTCAGCTGATCATTCTTGTGGTCGGCACGCTAGGCGTGGTTGTGACCTATGTCTTCAACCTGTTCGAAGGCAACTGGCTGCTGGGCAAAGAGGGGCGCGAGTTCCTTGAGCAACCCAAATGGGTCAAGATGGGTATTGTCGTGGCCGCGTTGATCTTCCTTTACAATGTGTCGATGACCGTTCTGAAGGGCAAGAAGACTGCCATCACCAACATCCTGTTGTTGGGTCTGTGGGGTCTGGCGCTGCTGTTCCTGTTTGCTTTCTACAACCCGGGCAACCTGTCCTTGGACAAGCAATACTGGTGGTATGTCGTCCACCTATGGGTCGAAGGCGTATGGGAGCTGATCATGGCCTCGATCCTGGCCTACCTGATGCTGAAGCTTACGGGCGTTGACCGTGAGGTGGTCGAGAAATGGCTCTATGTCATCGTCGCCGCCGCGCTGTTCTCGGGCATCCTTGGGACAGGTCACCACTACTATTGGATCGGTACACCCGGCTATTGGCAGTGGATCGGTTCGATCTTCTCAAGCCTCGAGGTGATCCCGTTCTTCGCGATGATGGCCTTTGCCTTCGTCATGGTCTGGAAGGGCCGTCGTGACCACCCTAACAAGGCTGCTCTGCTGTGGTCACTGGGCTGTGCAACGCTTGCCTTCTTCGGTGCCGGTGTCTGGGGCTTCCTGCACACGCTGCACGGGGTGAACTACTATACCCATGGCACGCAGATCACCGCAGCCCACGGTCACCTGGCTTTCTACGGTGCTTATGTCTGCCTCAACCTGGCGATCTTCAGCTATGCGATGCCGATCTTGAAGAACCGTGATCCCTACAATCAGGTTCTGAACATGGGCTCGTTCTGGCTTATGACCAGCGGCATGGTCTTCATGACCTTCGTCCTGACCTTCGGTGGTACCGTGCAGACTCACATGCAACGTGTGGTCGGTGACTACTTCATGGAGGTGCAGGACCAGATTGCGATCTTCTACTGGATGCGTCTTGGCTCTGGTGTGGTCGTGGTCCTTGGTGCGCTGCTGTTCATCTACTCGATCTGGGTGCCCCGGAAAGAGGTGATTGAACCGGGTGCCTCTGAAACCCCTGCGGAGTAATGGATATGGATGGCTCCATGAAACTGAATGAGGGGGCGGCGAACGCCCCCTTCTACCTCGCCCAAAGCGATGAATGCGATGTGTTCACCGCCGCCTACAACAACGACCTGCCGGTCTTGCTGAAAGGCCCAACAGGTTGCGGCAAGACCCGCTTTGTGGCCCATATGGCTGCCAAGCTTGGCCGCCCGCTTTACACCGTGGCCTGCCACGATGACCTCGCCGCCGCCGACCTGATCGGTCGCTACCTGTTGAAGGGCGGCGAAACCGTCTGGGTTGATGGCCCTCTGACTCGTGCGGTGCGCGAAGGCGCGATCTGCTACCTTGATGAGGTGGTCGAAGCCCGCAAGGACGTCACCGTTGTGCTGCACCCGCTGACCGATGACCGGCGCATCCTGCCGATCGACCGCACCGGCGAAGAGCTTGAGGCCGCGCCCGGCTTCATGCTGGTGGCCTCGTACAACCCCGGATACCAGAATATCCTGAAAACCCTGAAACCCTCGACCAGGCAGCGGTTCATCTCGCTGGAATTCGACTTTCCATCGCCTGAGATGGAAGCCGAAGTCGTCGCGCAGGAAAGCGGGCTGGCGCTGGAACGCTGCAAGCCCCTGATCCGGCTGGCGAACAAGCTGCGCGGGCTCAAGGGTCAGGACCTTGAGGAAGGCGTCTCCACCCGTCTGGTTGTCTATGCCGCGACGCTAATCGCACAGGGCATGTCAACCGACCGCGCCATCCTTGCCGCTATGATTGAACCTCTGACTGATGACGAGGACATCAAACGCGGGCTCCTCGATCTTGTCACGGCTGTCTTTGGGTGAGGCCGGCCGATGGTCAGGATCGATTTTGAGCCATGGGAACCCGAAGAAACGATCGGGAAACTGTGGCACACCCTTGCCAGCCGCCTTGATGCACCTGAGGTGCATGATGGAGCCGCGGTCGACCTCTCTGAGGTCGCAGGGCGGCTGGCCGTCCTCTTCCGAGGGCTTGGGGGTAGTCCGGGCGTTGAATTGCGCCCGGTCTCACCCGAGGTTTCACGTCACCGTCTAAGCTGGCGCCGCAAGCTGGCAACCGAGGCCGAGCTAATGCCGCGCGCCTCGTTCGATGGCGAAGTTCTGCGCCTGCCGGACCGGCTGGCCGTTTTCCCCGCGCGCGAAGCCAATGGCGCGCTTTTTGTCTGGCTGGCCGCTGCTGCCGCCCATGCCGGAACCCGGATTGATGAAGATGACCCTCTGCGCGCTGACCTGCGCGCGTTGATCGCCGCGCAGAACATGGTCGAGGCAACGTTGGACGACGCCCCCGGCCTGCGCCCACTTTACGCCGAGCTTTGCAAGGGTGTGCTGCATCACCGCGACATCCCCGGCCTGCCTCCTGTGGAGGCAGCGGTCGAGGAATTGGTCCGTTACATGTTGGGCGATCCCGCACCCCTGTCAGAGCGGGCCGAGCAGCTTCTAACCTTGGATGATGATCTGACCGCCTCACGTGGATATCAGCATTTCCGCCCTGTTCCGCTGTGGCCCGAACTGCGCGCCGTCGGATTTTCCGAACACAACGAGGTCGAAAACCCCGATACTGAAGGTCCACCTGAGGAATCAGGGGAGAAAACCCACCGCGCCCGCCGCCGTAAATCGGATCAGGCCAACCGCAGTGACAGTTTCATCCTGCACAAGTTCGAGGCGATCCTCAGCTGGGCCGAGTTCCTGAACATCAACCGGCGCATCGACGACGACGATCCCGATAACGCCAAAAAAGCCGCCGACGATCAGGAAGAGATCGGCCTGGGCCAGATTTCCAAAGCCCCGCCGACCAAGTTGAAACTGCATCTGGACCTCGCGCCCGAGGACGTGAATCGCGAGCGTCTTTCAGGCCGCATCCTCTATCCTGAATGGGACGTGCGCACGGGGCAGTACCTGCCGGATCACGTCAACGTCTTGCTGTCGGATGCCGATATCCGCGAAGACTCGGCTGAATTCGGCAAAGACCCGGCCACCGCCCGCCGCATTCGTGCCGTAAAACGCCAGTTCGAGGCGCTGCGCCCGGGCCGCGTCATGACCCGCGGCCATCTGGACGGCGATCAACTGGATATCGAGGCCGCCGTGCGTGCCGAAACCGATCGCCACGCCAGCGGTGAAGGCAATGAACGCGTCTGGATGCAATCCCGTCCCGAAGCCCGCGATTTGGCCGTTTCGATCCTACTGGATGTCAGCCGCTCCACCGAAAGCGCCGTGACAGGCCGTGCCGTGATCGACATCGAACGCGAGGCACTGGCCGCGCTGGCCTGGGGTCTGAACGCCTGCGGTGACGATTTTGCCATTCACGCTTTCAGCTCGCTGAAACGCCAACGCGTCTACGTGCAGCGCTGCAAACGGTTCGATGAGCCGATGGGTAGATTGGTAGCACAGCGCATCGCGTCCCTGCGTCCGGGCCACTATACAAGGCTGGGTGCGGCGATCCGCCATTGCTCGGCTGATCTGGCCAGTCAATCGCGCAAACGCAGGTTGCTACTGGTGATCACCGATGGCAAACCCAACGATCTGGACCATTACGAAGGCCGTCACGGTATCGAAGACACACGCCAAGCCATCCGCGAGGCACGCCGCGCCGGGCAATCGGTCTTTGGTGTTACCATCGACAAAACCGGTAAAAGCTGGTTCCCGCGCATGTTCGGCCAAGGCGGATTTGCAGTCATCCCCGATCCGCACCGCCTGACTATGGCCCTGCCGCAAATCTACCGCCAACTGGTCGGCGCATGAGTGATACCTCTTTGATCGACGAGCTTCCGGGCGAGTTGTTGATGTGGGTTCTGATCATCTCGGAACTGCTGGTATTCGGCGCTGGCCTGATTGCCTTCATGGGCGTTCGGCTGACCGATCCGGCCGGGTTCGCCGAAGCACAATCGCATCTTTATCGTACCGGAGCGGCGCTCAATACAGCGGTGTTGGTCACCTCGGGCTATCTGGCCGCACAGGCCCTGCGCTGGCGGCAGATCGCGCGTCGGCTCGACGCCCGTCTGGCACTGATCGCCGCCGCCGCGCTGGGCGTCGTGTTTCTGATCATCAAAGGCGTGGAATACGCAGGCAAAGCCGCACAAGGGATCACCTACGAGACGCACCCGTTCTTCCTGTTCTACTACCTGCTAACCGGCTTCCACGCCGCTCATGTGTTGGCAGGCGTCGGCATCTTGCTGCTAGTCGCTTGGCGCGATGATCCCCGCAACATCGAGGCAGGTGCGCAGCTCTGGCACATGGTCGATCTGGTCTGGATCCTGCTTTTCCCCGTGATCTACCTGCTGGGATAATACGGATGCCCGCAGCTTCATCTTTTCCTAAATACGCCCGCCGGCGACTCCCGAATGCGCTCACACGCGCATGGCTCAGCCTTCTGGCGCTCAGCGTTGCATCTGCTTTGCTGACTGTGCTGCCCATCCCGCCTGCCGTCCTGGCCGGCGGCATGCTGATCCTCGCACTGGCGAAATGCCGCGTCATACTGGCTCGATATCTTGATCTCGCAAACAGCCCGGCCTGGCTGCGGGGGTTCACCATGGTGACTACAGGATTTGCCATCATCATCTTCGCCCTCTACCTGATCTAACCAAAAAACGCCGCCTCCGAAGAGACGGCGAAGTGTCACGCTAGGGGGCGCTTCGTTGTTACTGGGCCGCCATCGGCATCCGGGCGATCTGACAGCGTTGCCAGAGGGCAGACAGCGCGCCGACAAGATGGTCGATATCTTCATCCGTGTGTACGGGCGAGGGCGTGATCCGCAGACGCTCTGTCCCTTTTGGAACCGTGGGATAGTTGATCGGCTGGATATAGATGCCGAACTCTTCCAGCAGCGTGTCCGAGATGAATTTGCACTTCACCGGATCGCCCACCATCACCGGGATGATGTGGCTGGGGTTGGGGATATGAGGGATACCTTCCGCATCCAAACGGGCCCGAACCTGCGCCACACGGGCTTTCTGCAGGTCGCGTTCAGTATTTGATTGTTTCAGATGCCGGATCGAGGCCGCAGCTCCGGCTGCAATCGAAGGCGGCAGCGCGGTAGTAAAGATGAACCCGCTTGCAAAACTGCGTACGAAATCGCACAGCGCGGCTGAGGCAGCGATATATCCGCCCACCACACCGAACGCCTTGCCAAGCGTGCCTTCGATCACCGTCAGACGATCCATCAGACCTTCGCGTTCAGCAATGCCACCGCCGCGCGGGCCATAAAGACCGACGGCGTGAACCTCATCCAGATAGGTCATCGCGCCGTATTTGTCGGCCAGATCGCAGATCTCTTTGATGGGGGCGATGTCGCCGTCCATCGAATAGACTGACTCGAAGGCGATCATCTTGGGTGCATCTGGATCAGCGGCGGCCAGCTTGGCCTCAAGGTCTTCCAGATCGTTGTGTTTCCAGATCACCTTCTGCGCTCGCGAGTGGCGGATGCCTTCGATCATCGAGGCGTGGTTCAGGGCATCAGAGAACACGATCAGGTCGGGGATTTTTGCGGCGAGGGTGCCAAGAGCTGCCCAATTCGAAACATACCCGGAAGTAAACAGAAGCGCGGATTCCTTTCCGTGCAAATCCGCCAGTTCGGCCTCAAGCAGCACGTGATCATGCGTGGTGCCTGATATGTTCCGCGTGCCGCCTGCCCCCGCGCCGCAGCGATCCAATGCGTCATGCATCGCGCCGATCACCGAGGGGTGCTGACCCATGCCGAGATAGTCGTTCGAGCACCAGATCCGCACATTCCGCTGGACCGAGCCATCCGTCTGGCGTGCGTTCGGAAAAGAACCACAACGACGTTGCAAGTCTATGAAAACACGATAATTCCCTTCTTCCCGAAGGTCATTGAGGCTTTGACTGAAATAACGCTCGTAGTCCATGTTACTTGCTCCCCGGAATACTGGCTTTGGGCCGAGAATAGGGCAGCGAACCAACCCGCAACATGACAATAGTCAAGTTTACACAACATAAAACTATGGTGCACAACTGCCGGCTCTGGCATAGCGTGGGACAGGGATGGACCAACCGAGCGCGCGCGCCGGCAGGAAGTAACAGGGGTATTCTCTTGTCTCACGAAGCACAAAAAGCGATCGCACGTCAGTCGCTGCTGCTGCGCAGTTTACCGGAACAGCATGTGGAAACGCTGCTGAGCCACGCGATCTGGCGTCAGTATGACCGTGGTGAGACGATATTCCTGCAGGAGGAAACGGCGCAGGCCATACACGTCGTATTGGAGGGTTGGGTCAAGCTGTTCCGCATGACCCCAACCGGTGCCGAAGCGGTAGTCAGCGTCTTTACCCGTGGCGACAGTTTTGGTGAAGCCGTGGCGCTGCGCAACGTGCCCTATCCGGTCTCGGCCGAGGCCGTTTCGGCCTGTGATGTCATGCACATTCCTAGCCCAATCCTGATTTCGCTGATGAAGGAAGACCCCGAGATCGGGATCTCGATCCTGGCCGCGACCTTCACCCATCTGCACTCGCTGGTGGCGCAGCTGGAACAGCTCAAGGCGCAGACCGGTGCACAGCGCGTGGCCGAGTTTTTGCTGAACCTCTGTGACACTGATGCGGGTGAGTGCGAAGTATCGCTGCCATATGACAAGATGCTGATCGCGGGTCGTCTGGGTATGAAACCCGAAAGCCTGAGCCGGGCGTTTTCAAGGCTTAAGGCGGTGGGGGTAAAGATCAACCGCAACCACGCTGTGATATCGGATATAGCATTGCTGCGGGATTATGCCGAAAGTGATCCGGCGGAAAACTGGGGTCGGTAACCCGACATTGCTGCCGGGTTGACCTGTTCAGACTGTCGCGCCCTTGCGGCGAATGGCGGTGCCAAGGGTACCGGCACAGACGCCAACGATGATCGCGATGATTAGCGCCATGGCTCCGACATGGGAAAATTGCCACCCGGCAAAAAGCAGTGGTGCGATCAGGCCTACCAGACCGCCCAATAGGGCCCCCAACCAATATTGGCGGGTCATCATGCCCAGTGCCAGACCCAGAATGCCGGGTAGGCCCAATACGTTGCCGCCGATGGTTCCAAGTATTTCTAACATCTCTGTCCCACCTTAATCCGAGCTTTTGTTCAGGAACGCGCGGATGTCGTCTCCTGAAGCGGCTGCGTGTTCCTGCAGAACCTCTCCGTCTATCTCTTTCGCAATCTTTTCATACGTTTCCAGATAGTTGGGTGGGAGGCTGTGCGCGATACCCTGATGGCAGTCGATACAGGTCATGCCGTTATCGATCGCGCGCTGGTGTTCATTGGCGGCCCGGGTTTCCTGAATCGTGAAATCCATATAGTCGAAGTTGTGACAGTTACGGCATTCCCGGCTGTCGGATGCTTTCATCTTCTTCCAAACGGCCGTCGCCATAGCGAGACGATGATCCTCATACTTCTCGGGCGTGCTGATCGTGCCTGCCAGTTCGTGGTAGACATCCTTCACGGCCATGATCTTGGCCTTGATCTTGTGGTTCCATTCGTCCGGGACGTGGCAGTCCGAACAGATCGCCCGCACGCCCGAATGGTTGTTATAGTGGATGGTCTCGCGGTATTCGCCGAGATTGACCTCCATCGTGTGACACGAGGTGCAGAACTCTTCTGTATTCGTCAGTTCCAGCGTCCAGTGGAACCCACCCCAGAACAGGATGCCTGCCAGAAATCCGGCAAGCAGGGTGAAACCAACGCTGAGGACGGCGATCGGGCTCCAGAACCAGGTCCAGAGGCGCCGGATGAGCCCTTGTTTTTCTTGGGAGTCGGACATTTCGCGCTCTCCTTTTCGACCTGAGTTTAGTTTCCGGAGGAAGGTTCAAAAGTGTTGTCGACCAGCGGCAGCGCATCGGCCTGCGGCACGTGGCACTGGTTGCAGAAATACCGAGTGCCTGCGATCTGATCTAACTCACGGCCTTCGCGGTCCAGATAGTGGGTCATCGACAGCGTTGGCGCATTGCGCTCACCGGCTTTGGTCCAGTCGTGGCACGACAGGCACTGGTTGGTGCGCAGGTCGATCTGGTACTGTTCGATCGAGTGCGGGATCAGCGGCGGCTGCTGGCGATAGTTGCGCTGCATGCGGCCTTCGACCGTGCGATGCACCTGATCCAGAACGGCAGGTTCATCTACCTCGGCACCGCGCAGGCTGTTGACCCCGGCAGATTGTGCAAGGGCCAGGCCACCGAGGAGCAGCGGCGGGATCAGGGCAAGGCCCACTAGGATCGGCTTTTTCATCTTCTCACTCCTTCAAAAAGGTCTTGAGGCGCGCGGCTGAGGCGCGGCGGTTGGTTCCGGTGGCGCGACGGTCAGGGCGTCGAACCGATGGGTGAATTTGAAAACGTCTTCGGCACAGATATCGATGCAGCGCCCGCAATTGGTGCAGTCGGGCGACAGGATCAGCGGGGTATCTTTGCCTTTCAGCGCCGGAGAGATCACGTGGTTTTCCGGGCAGACCGCGTAGCAGTCCATGCAGTCATCGCAGGCGGAGCGGTTGGCGGCGCTGACCCGCAGCATTGCTTTGGTGCCGATCAATCCATAGAACGCGCCCACCGGGCAGACATGGCCGCACCATCCGTGGCGCGAGACAAACAAGTCGAACAGGAAGATCGCGGCGACCATCGCCCAGACGAAGCCCATGCCAAAGACCAACCCGCGATGCAGCATGGTGATCGGGTTGACCAGCTCCCACGCGATGGCTCCGGTCAGGCCTGAGACGATAAGCACAGTGGCCATAATCCACAGCCGAGTGCCACGTTTGGGTTGCCAGCCTTTTTGCAGGCCCAGCTTGCGGTGCAGCCAATGCGCGCCGTCGGTTACGGGGTTGATCGGGCAGACCCACGAGCAATAGACGCGACCTCCGATCAATGCGTAAGCAACCAGAACGATGGCGGCACCGATGGCGGCAGTCAGCTCGGGCCAGTGCCCGGCGATCAGGCTTTGAAGAAAAACAAACGGATCGGTCAGGGGCAGCACGCCAAGCGTCAGCGACCCGGCCAGAGTGCCCTGCACGATCCAGATCCCGAACCACGGGCCCAGCAGGAACAACACCAGAAAGAACAGCTGACTTGCCCGGCGCAGCAGCAGGTATTTATGGGCACCCAGCCAGCCTTTGGCGGCGATGGCTTCCTGCCCCAGTGGCATATGTGTGCGGGCGGTCATTGGGTGACCTCCGGCAGCTTGAATGAGGGCTCAAATCCGCCCGGTGCGACAAGGTTATCGGTGCCCGGCCCCGGCAGGCGGTCAGGCAAATCGATGATGCCTTCGACGACGGGGGCGCCTTTGGCTTCTTTCTCTTCCCAGCCCTTAAGGTAATGATCAGCGCTGCTGCCACGGGCCAATCGGGCGGGAAGAACTTTGATCGCAGCTTCGGGCAGAACGCAGCTTTTCTCGCACACGCCACATCCGGTGCAATGATCGGCATGAACGGTTGGAATGAAGATCGCATGACTGCCTGAGCGGGCGTTGTGTTCGGTTTCCAGAGTGATGGCGTCGTCAATCACGGGACACACCCGATAGCAGACATCGCAACGCAGGCCGAGGAAGTTCAGGCAGTTTTCCTGATCGACCAGAACGGCCACACCCATCTTGGCGTCGTCTATGTTGTCCAATCCAGGGTCCAGTGCACCGGTCGGGCAGGCCGCGACGCAGGGGATGTCGTCGCACATCTCGCAGGGAACATCGCGGGCGGTGAAATACGGCGTGCCGGTGGCCACCGCGTCGACACCCAATTCAGCCAGTTTCAGCGTGTCATAGGGACATTCCCGCACGCACAATCCACAGCGAATACAGGCCGACAGAAAGTCTTTTTCCGGCAAGGCACCGGGGGGACGCAAGGCCTCGGCTGGCAACGCCTTTGCGTCCCGCGCCAGCCAGGCCAACAGGGACCCGGCTGCCACGCAGCCGCCCGCTGCGCGCGCCGAGTCCTGCAGGAACCGGCGCCGCTGCGGCGAAAGGGGTGTGCCAACACGAGACATGGGGACGACCTTTGCCTTGCCAGCCTTTTACGCGCGCTCGACCTTACAGGCGCATTTTTTGAAGTCGGTCTCTTTCGACAGCGGGCAGGTCGCGTCCAGGGTCAGCTTGTTTGTCAGCTGGCCTTCGTCGAACCACGGCATGAACACCAGACCACGCGGCACTTTGTTCCGGCCTCGGGTTTCGACCCGGCTGTTAACCTCGCCGCGGCGGGTAGACAGAACGATCTCCTGCCCGCGCCGCAGACCACGCTCGCGCGCGTCGTCGGGGTGCATGTAGACCACAGCGGCGGGATAGGCGCGGTGCAGTTCTGGCACGCGGCGGGTCATAGAACCCGAATGCCAATGTTCCAGCACACGGCCCGTGCAGAGCCACAGGTTGAATTCCTCATCCGGTTCCTCAGGGGCGGGTTCGTATGGGGCAAAGATGATCTTGGCCTTGCCATCCTTATGGCCATAGAACTTCACATCCGCACCTTCGGGCACGTAAGGATCATAGCCTTCACGGAAGCGATAAAGCGTCTCTTTGCCGTCCACAACCGGCCAGCGAAGGCCGCGGGCCTGATGGTAAGTTTCGAACGGTGCCAGATCGTGCGCATGTCCGCGACCGAAATTGGCATATTCCTCGAACAAGCCCTTCTGGACGTAGTAACCAAAGTGCTCGGACTCGTCGTTGTCGAACCCTTCGGCGGTTTCAGACAGCGGGAACTGGTCGATCGTGCCATTTGCGAACAGCACCTCATACATGGTCTTGCCGCGATGTTCGGGCATGGTGGCCAGCAGTTCCTCGCCCCAAACCTCTTCGACGGTGAAGCGCTTGGAGAACTCCATCAGCTGCCAGAGGTCCGATTTCGCCTCACCCGGAGCCTTGACCTGTTGCCGCCAGAATTGCGTGCGACGCTCGGCGTTGCCATAGGCACCTTCCTTCTCGACCCACATGGCGGTGGGCAAGATCAGGTCAGCGGACAGAGCCGTTACGGTCGGATAAGGGTCTGATACGGCAATGAAGTTTTCTGGGTTGCGATAACCGGGATAGCCTTCTTCGTTGATATTGGGCGCGGCCTGCATGTTGTTAGTGCACTGCACCCAATAGGCGTTCAGATCACCGTCCTTCAGTTTGCGGTGCTGCAGTACGGCGTGGAACCCGGGTTTGGGCGGGATGGTGCCCGCAGGGATTTTCCACGCAGTCTCGCAGATCTCGCGGTGCTTGTCGTTTGCCACAACCATATCGGCGGGCAGACGGTGCGCGAAGGTCCCAACCTCACGTGCCGTACCACAGGCCGAGGGCTGACCGGTCAGCGAGAAGGGTGAGTTGCCGGGCTCGGAAATCTTACCCACCAGTAGGTGCACGTTGTACATCAGTGAGTTCACCCACGATCCGCGGGTGTGCTGGTTGAAGCCCATGGTCCACAGGCTCATCACCTTGCGGTTTGGATCTGCATATTGCTGGGCTAGGCGCTCGAGCTGAGAGGCAGGAACCCCGGAAAGTTCCGATGTGTATTCCAGCGTGTATTCCGAAACCGCCTCGGCATATTCTTCGAAGCTGATCGGTTCCAATTTTCCCGAGTTCGGGTTTTCAGCCTCTTGCTGCAGCGGGTTGTTGTCACGCAGGCCATAGCCGATATCGGTGGCGGTCTTGGTGATTTTCACATGGTTCTTGACGAAGTCTTCGTTCACAGCGCCGTTCTGGATGATGTAATTGGCGATGTAGTTCAGGATCGCCAGATCGGTTTGTGGCGCGAAGACCATGCCGTTATCGGCCAGCTCGAACGAGCGGTGTTCATAAGTCGACAGCACATGCACTTCGGATCCCGGCTTGGTCAGGCGCGTATCGGTCAGGCGTGACCACAGGATCGGGTGCATCTCGGCCATGTTCGAGCCCCAGAGCACGAACGTATCGGCATGTTCAAAATCGTCATAACAGCCCATCGGCTCGTCAATGCCAAATGTCCGCATAAAGCCGACAACCGCAGAGGCCATGCAGTGGCGCGCGTTGGGATCGATGTTGTTGGACCGGAAACCGGCTTTCATCATTTTGGCAGCGGCATAACCTTCCCAAACGGTCCACTGGCCCGAGCCGAACATGCCAACGCTGGTTGGCCCTTTCTTGGCAAGGGCCTCTTTCCACTTGGCGGCCATGACGTCGAAGGCTTCGTCCCAGCTGACGGGCTCGAATTCACCGTTCTTGTCGTATTCGCCGTTGGTTTTACGCAGCATCGGCGTGGTCAGTCGGTCTTTGCCGTACATGATCTTGGACAGGAAATAGCCCTTGATGCAGTTCAGGCCGCGGTTCACCGGCGCGTCCGGGTCGCCCTGCGTGGCAACCACGCGCCCGTCTTTGGTGCCGACCAAGACTGAGCATCCGGTGCCACAGAACCGGCAGGCGGCTTTGTCCCAGCGAATATCAGGGTTTCCGGCCTGAGCGTTGGCTTGTCCGGTTGCAAGCGGCAGACCCGCTGCCGAGGCTGTCGCAGCGGCGGCGGTTGATTTCAAAAAGGTCCGGCGGGATTCAGAGATGGTCATGACATGGGTCTCCGGCTTTAGATCTGGCGAGAAGCGTTAAGGTGCGGACGGGTCTCCGCGAGGTCTTCGAAATGGTGATAAGTCAGGGTCAGAGAGATCACACCCGGGATCTGATGCAGATCCATGATCGTCTCGGACGCCAGTTTTTCCGGCGTATCCTCGACAACAACAACAATGCGGCCATCCTCGGATGCCGCGTGAACCTCTGCCCCGTTTGTACCTGCAATCGTGGCTTGTGCACTCTGCGTGGTTTCAGGGGTTACATGGACGAGGCATCCACAGATGTTCATAAGGCGACCTCCTGCGTGGGCGGGGTGTGGCGTTCAAAGCTGACGGAACCGGCGGGGCAGGCGCTGGCGCAGGCGCCGCAGCCGGTGCAAATATCAGTGTCGAGTTGGGGTTCAGCGCGACCGCCAAGCTGCAGTTTGAAACGAATCGCGTTGTGGTCGCAGACATCCTGACAGACCCGACAGCTGACACCGTTCATCGACAAGCACGATGCCGACAACGCAGCGCGCCAGGGCCAATCAGCCACGTGTTCAGGGTTCAATGCTCCGGTTGGGCAGGCATTGGCGCAATCGCCGCAAAATGTGCAGGGGCTTGCATCCAGTTGGACGACGGGGAAGCCTTGTGTGTCGAACTTGATTATGTCTTCGGGACATGCCTCGCGGCATTCGTCGCATTGCGTGCACAGCTCAAGAAACTCGGCTGCATCTGCCCCAGGCGGGCGAATGGAGTTTTGATCATTGCGCAGCACTTTTCCCTTAAGAAACGCACGGCGGCTGGCTAGCTTGTTCATTCGCTTGCGACCTTATGCATAAAGGGCAAGGAGCAGCCTCACCCCGAGTCGGGTTCTAGTGTAACCCGAACATCAGGATATTGACCTATGTCATTTTCAAAGCTGTTATTTCCCCGCAGAGGCAAAAAACATGTGCAAAAAATGCACAATTTCAGATGTGTCTATGAAACTTAAATCACGACCACGCGTTTGCGCCAAACGAATTCGCCGATTCAGGCGCGTTTTTCACCAATCGTCGTGACGCCCAGAATCGACAGTACTTTAGCCTCGATCTGCTCTGCATCCATACCAGCGACCGCGTACATATCCGCTGGGTTTGCCTGATCGATGAAAATATCCGGCAACACCATCGAGCGATACTTCAACCCTTCGTCGAACACGCCCTCATCGGCCAAAAGCTGCGCAACATGACTGCCGAAACCGCCAACTGCGCCTTCCTCGATCGTGATCAGCGCCTCGTGGTTCGCGGCCAGATCAAGGATCAAATCCCGATCCAGAGGCTTGGCAAAGCGCGCATCGGCGATGGTGGGGGTGATCCCGCGCGCTGACAGCGCCTCGGCTGCCTTCTGCACCTCGGCCAGTCGCGTCCCGAAGGACAACAGCGCGACGCGGGCACCTTTCTGGATCATGCGGCCTTTACCGATCTCCAACACCTCGCCACGTTCAGGCAGGTCAACGCCCACCCCTTCGCCGCGAGGATAGCGGAAGGCGATCGGACCATCATCATAAGCGACGGCAGTGGCAACCATGTGCATCAACTCAGCCTCATCCGCGGCGGCCATGACAACCATGCCCGGAAGGTTGGCCAAGTAAGCAATATCAAACGATCCCGCATGGGTCGCGCCGTCGGCTCCGACCAAACCAGCACGGTCGACTGCAAAGCGCACCGGCAAGCGTTGGATGGCTACGTCATGTACCACCTGATCGTAGCCACGCTGCAGGAAAGTGGAATACATTGCACAGAACGGCTTCATCCCGCCGGCGGCCAGCGCAGCCGAGAATGTCACACCATGCTGTTCGGCAATCGCCACATCAAAACACCGCGAAGGGTAGCGCTCAGCAAACAGGTTCAGCCCAGTCCCATCCGGCATTGCAGCGGTGACCGCGACGATCTTGTCATCCCGCGCCGCTTCCTCGACCAGTGTCTTGCCAAAGACCGAGGTGTAAGATGGCGCGTTGGATGGTGCCTTTTTCTGCTCACCCGTCACTACGTCGAACTTCGCGGTTGCATGACCCTTGTCGCGCGCCTGTTCGGCAGGGGCATAACCCTTGCCCTTTTTGGTCAATACGTGGATCAGGATCGGTCCTGTCGCTTTGGCCTTGACCGCACGCAAGACCGGCAACAACTGGTCCAGATCATGGCCGTCGATGGGGCCGAGATAAGAAAAGCCTAATTCCTCAAATAGCGTCCCGCCCATGGCCATGCCCTTCAACATGTCCTTGGCGCGCTTGGCCCCTTCACGGAAGGGTTCCGGTAGCAACGACACCGCGCCTTTGGCGGCCGCTTTCAGACCGTGAAACGGCTCTTCCGCATAAATGCGCGATAGGTAGTTGGACAGAGCACCCACGGGTGGCGCAATGCTCATCTCGTTGTCGTTCAGGATCACGATCAGGCGTTTCTTCAGATGCCCTGCATTGTTCATCGCCTCAAATGCCATGCCCGCAGACATCGAGCCATCGCCGATCACGGCAATCGCATCGCCTAGACCTTCGGGCGTCACACCGCCCAGATCACGGGCCACGGCAAATCCCAGCGCGGCGCTGATCGAAGTGCTGGAATGGGCCGCGCCAAACGGGTCATAAGGGCTTTCGCTGCGTTTGGTGAATCCGCTCAGGCCATCTTTCATACGCAAGGTACGAATCCGATCGCGGCGCTCGGTCAGAATCTTGTGTGGATAACACTGGTGACCGACGTCCCAGATGATCTTGTCGCGGGGTGTATCGAACACTGCGTGAAGCGCAGTGGTCAGCTCAACCACGCCCAGACCCGCGCCCAGATGCCCTCCGGTAACCGATACTGCAGAGATCGTTTCGGTCCGCAATTCATGTGCGACCTGATGCAGTTGCGCATCTGAATACTGCTTCAGATCCGCTGGGCGGCTCACAAGGTCCAACAAGGGCGTATTCGGGCGGTCAGACATTTGGCGTTCCTGGCTTAGCTGTCCCGGGCAATAACGAAGCGGGCAGCCTGCTTCAAGGTTTCTGCCGCGGGGCCATATTCATCCAACGCAGCACAAGCCTGATCCGCAAGCTCAGCGGCACGGGATTTGGCCGCATCCAGACCAAGAAGCGAGACAAAGGTCGCCTTGCCCGCCTCTGCATCCTTCTGCAAGCGCTTTCCTGCCTTTTCGGCATCTCCTTCAACATCCATGATGTCATCCGCGATCTGAAAGGCAAGCCCAAGCGCCTGGGCATATTGGCGCAAGGGGGCAGGATCGGCCTGCGCCAACCGCGCGCCTGCACAGGCGGACCATTCGATCAACGCGCCAGTCTTGCCCAATTGCAGTTGCGTAATCTCATCCAGTGTCAGTGGCTCTGCTGCCGTCTCCGCCGCAATATCCAGCGCCTGACCCAGAACCATACCCTGCGCGCCGCTCGCTTTTGCCAGTGTTAGAGCCAGTTCGGCGCGCATTTCAGCATTTCCGACCTCTGGCCGCACGCAAAGCTCAAACGCAAGTGTCTGCAGCGCATCCCCAGCCAGAACGGCTGTCCCTTCATCCCATTTCACATGGACTGTGGGGCGTCCTCGCCGCAGGTCATCATCATCCATGCAGGGCAGGTCGTCATGTACCAGAGAGTATGCATGCAGCGCTTCGATCCCTGTCGCCGGCCAGATCGCCCGAGCCGCATCGACGCCAAGTAACCGCGCGCTTTCCAGTACCAGAAACCCTCGCAGACGCTTGCCGCCCGCGGTGGCATAGGCCATCGCCTGTGTCACATCCAGATCGTCCAACGTCCCCAGAACCAGATCGAAATGGTCTTGAATCAGCGCGGCATCCTGTGCCAGCTTTTCACGAAACATTTACTGACCTTCGACAGGCGTCGTCCCGGTTGGCTGGCCATCTGCGTCCAAAGTGATCGCGGCCACCTTTTCCTCGGCGCGTTTCAGCTCATCCTCACAGCGTTTCTTCAACGCCGCACCCCGCTCATACAAAGCGATCGACTGATCCAGCGCCACATCCCCGCGTTCCAGCTGGCCCACCACGGCCTCAAGCTCTTTCATCGCCTGTTCAAAGGTCATCTGTTCGACTGGGGTATCGGTCATTGTGCTGCCTTCATCAATTCTTCCACATGGGCGCGTGTCGCCTCGGCCAATGCGTTCAGATCATACCCGCCTTCCAGAGTCGAGACGATACGCCCATCACACACTTCATCAGCAATCTTGCACAGCTCCGCCGTGATCCAGGCGAAATCACCCGTGGACCAGTTAAGATTTGCCAACGGATCATCCTGATGGGCATCAAACCCGGCGGAGACAATAATTAGTTCCGGCTTGAATGCGCGCAGTCGTGGAAAAGCTTGCGCCTCATAAGCGGCTCGCATCTCCGCTCCGCCTGTGCCCGGTGCCAAAGGAATATTCAAAACCGTCTCATAAGCGCCGGTTTCGTCAGTACGGCCAGAGCCGGGCCATAACGGCATCTGCTGACTGGTGATCACCAGCGCGCGCTTTTCGTCCCACAGCAAATCCTGCGTGCCATTGCCATGATGAACATCAAAATCCACCACTGCCACGCGGTTCAACCCGTGATGATCCAGTGCATGCTTTGCAGCCAACGCGGCATTGCCAAACAGACAGAACCCCATGGCCGTTTCCGTCTCGGCATGGTGGCCTGGCGGTCGTATCGCACAGAACGCATTCGGTGCTTCACCGCCCAGTACCAGATCGACGGCTCGCACCACCGCACCTGCCGCGCGATAAGCCGCATCAACAGATCCTGGAGACATGAATGTATCCCCATCAATCTGCTTGAACCCATCCGAGGGCATTTGGTCAAGAATATCACTGATATGGTTCTGCGGATGAACTCGTAGCAAATCATCATCCGCTGCCAACGGCGCTGTCACACGCTGCAAATCCAAATCCTCAAGCGCATGAAGGATATGTTCCAACCGCGCCACCCGCTCTGGATGCCCCTCCGGTGTCACATGGTTCAGGCAATCTGCGTGGGTCAGCAAAGCGGTTTTCATCAGGCTTCCATCTTCATCTGGCTAAAAATATCCTCGCCCAAGGCCTAAAAACGCCGTGCAGCGGCTCATCAGTCCGGCGCCAGCATATAGCCCGCACCGCGCACAGTTTGCAGATACCGAGGCTGTTTCGGATCCTGCTCCAGCTTCCGACGCAAGCGGGTGATCTGCACGTCCACCGCACGTTCCTGCGCCTGTCCCTTGTCGCGCCCCAGGTCCTCGACCAGCTTGGCACGGCTAATCGGTTCGCCGGGCTGGGCCGAGAATATCTTCATCAACTGGCTTTCCGTTGCAGTCAGGCGCACCGGATTTTCGCCCTGCCACATCTCACCCCGCTCGATATCGTAGCGAATTGGTCCAAGATGCAGAATCTTGGCCACCGCGTCCTGCGCGGGCGTTTCCGGCATCCGGCGCAGAATGGCATTGATCCTAAGCAGCAACTCTTTGGGTTCGAACGGCTTGGCCAAGTAGTCATCGGCTCCGGCTTCCAAACCAGCAATCCGATGCTCGGTTTCGCCCTTTGCCGTCAGCAACAGGATCGGGGTGGAATGCGTTTCGCGCAAGGCCCGTGTCAGGCTGACGCCATCCTCACCGGGCATCATGACATCCAGCACAATCATATCAAAATCCAACCCTGACATCACCCGCCGCGCATGGGCCGCGTCGCGCGCAGAAGTCACCAAGAACCCGCTGCGCATCAGGAATTTCTTGAGCAGGTCACGAATGCGCTCGTCATCATCGACGATAAGAAGATGGGCGTCCATTTCGCTCATGAAGTCGTATCCCGCAGTTTTGTATATGCACGACGCATATCAGCATCCATCATCGCTTCAAGCACTTTGCGAAACCCGGCCACTGCTTCGGGGCCCGCATCCTTGTAGGCCGCGCGCATCCGGGCGCGCTGGGCGTCGGAGAGTTTGGCCTCTAACGCCTTCCCCTTATCCGTCAGAAATAGGTGGCGTTCACGTTTGTCCACTGTTCCGACCCGGCTTTCGACCAGACCAT
This sequence comes from Ruegeria sp. CL5, assembly GCF_056536485.1. Classification (NCBI taxonomy): domain Bacteria; kingdom Pseudomonadati; phylum Pseudomonadota; class Alphaproteobacteria; order Rhodobacterales; family Roseobacteraceae; genus Ruegeria; species Ruegeria sp. CL5. Next base: position 117,718 of record NZ_JBQFPS010000011.1, on the reverse strand, counting down.
CTTCGATGAGGCTACGCAGAACGCGGTTCAGCGATTGTTTGGTAACACCCAATATGGCCAGCAGATTGTTGACCGTTGTCCCCGGCGCGCGGTTGATGAAGTGGATGGCCCGATGATGCGCCCGACCATAGGCCAGTTCAGTCAGGATGCGGTCAGGATCTGCGGTAAAACCGCGATAAGCAAAGAACATGGCCTCGATACCCTGCCTCAGTTGCTCATCTGTCAGAAACAACAGGCTTTCTCCGCCAAATACCGGGGCGGGACGGATGTCGGACATGTTGGACCTCATTCGCAATATGATCTGACTTTATGTCAGCCTTATTGACATTCCAAGTGCGCACAGGTATCGAATCGCAGTTTTTGCGCAACATTATGTCCGATGCGGACCTAAACGGCGCAACATTCGGAAATCTAGCCCGGCTCAGGAGGTTTCGCATGGCGGGATATGACGATCGCGACGGTGTCATCTGGATGGATGGCGAACTTGTGCCCTGGCGCGAAGCGAATGTGCACATTCTGTCCCACGCGATGCACTATGCGTCCTCCGTGTTTGAGGGTGAGCGCGCCTATAACGGCAAGATCTTCAAAAGCCGCGAACATTCGGAACGCCTGATCGCCTCGGCCGAGGCTCTGGATATGCCAATGCCTTACTCGGTTGATGAGATCGAGGCGGCAAAGGAAGAGGCGCTGAAAGCCAGCGGTCTTCAGGATGCTTATATCCGAGCTCTGGTCTGGCGTGGCTCTGGTGAGGATATGGGTGTCGCTTCCGCCAAGAACCCCGTTCGGATGGCCATCGCTGTTTGGCCCTGGGGTGCGTATTACGGTGATGCCAAGATGCAAGGTGCCAAGCTGGACATCGCCGAGTGGAAACGACCCAGCCCGGAAACCATTCCGGTACATGCCAAGGCAGCGGGTCTTTACATGATCTGCACCATTTCAAAGCATAAGGCCGAGGCCAAAGGCTGCTCGGACGCTTTGTTCATGGATTACAACGGCAACGTGGCAGAAGCGACGGGTGCCAACGTCTTCTTCGTGAAAGACGGAGAAGTGCACACCCCGCTGGCCGATTGCTTCCTGAACGGCATCACCCGTCAGACGGTGATCCAGATGCTGAAAGACAAGGGCGTCACTGTCCACGAACGCCGCATCAGACCCGAAGAAATGGCAGATTTCGAACAGTGCTGGCTGACAGGTACAGCAGCCGAAGTCACGCCGGTCGGGCAAATCGGTGACTATACGTTTGAAGTAGGCGATCTGACCCGCGAAATCGCCGAAGACTACGAAAAGCTGGTCCGCGCGTAAGTTAATACCGCTTTGAACCCCCGCTCGGGCGGGGGTTCTGATTGCAAGCCGTGCAAATTTTTGTGCAGATCGTCCCGAGATATGGACGCCTGCGTGTAAGACCGTATTCTTGATCTATGTTGGATCTTCTCAGCGATATTCTCACCCGCCTGTCTCTTCGTGGCACGTTTTACTTTCGCACATCCTTTACCCCTCCGTTCGGGATACAGGTGCCGAGCTACGAGAACGTGGCCCGCTTTCACTTTGTTCAGCGCGGTGAGCTTAAGGTTTACCTGTCTGCAACTGGCGAGACGCTGCGGTTGCGGCAGGGCGACCTGATCTTGATCCCACATGGCGCGTCACACGCGCTGCTGTGCAACGAGGTCAAACCCTATGACGCTCTGCCACTTGAGCAGGTGTTGGATCAGTCCGGCTACACAGGCGACGGGGTGCTGGTCTATGGCGGGGCGGAAGAAGAACGCGATACGCAGCTGATCTGCGGTCATTTCTCGTTTACGGGACCCGCCGGTCGGAATGGGAATGGGCATATGCTGATCGATCGGCTGCCGCCTTATATTTTGATCGAGAATTACGGGGAGGACGCTGGCACCTGGATTGAGGCGACCCTGCGCATGATCGGATCAGAAGTGTCCGGCGCACGCATTGGCGGCGATTTAATTGCGTTGAAACTGTCTGAAGTGCTGTTTGCGCAAGCAATTCGGGCCTATCTGGAACACCAAAGCCCGGATGATGCCGCGCTGGCTGGATTTGCCGACCCGCGCATCTCGCGGGCGCTCGCGGCGTTTCATCAGTCCCCCGCACAGGAGTGGAGTGTTGCCTCACTCGCGCGCGAGGCAGCGATGTCGCGCACCGCGTTTGCCCAGCTTTTTGCCCAGAAGATGGGAACAACCCCGATACAGTATCTGACAGATTGGCGGATGCAGATCGCCTGTCATGGGTTGACCGAAAACCGCTGGAATGTTGCGGATGCGGCTGCCGAGGTGGGATATGCCTCTGAGGCCGCGTTTTCGCGCGTGTTCAAGAAGCAGGTTGGCGTATCTCCCGCCGCCTATCGGGCACTGCACTGATCGTTCTTGAATTTCGAACGATCTGCAAAGTTTATCAAACGACCAAGTATACTCCGTTCGGATCGCTGCTCCTATCCTTTAGCCATCACTGATTAAGGAAAGGAAGTTGAAATGTCCCTGCGTTTTGTCACCCGCTCTGTCCATGCGTATCTCGACTACCCGGTTGCGATTGCGCTGATGGTGTTGCCCTTTGTTCTAGGGCTTGGTCAGTCCAACCCCTTGGCGCTCTGGCTGTCCGTGGTTACAGGCGTGGCCGCCTTCGTATTGACCGTTCTGACAGATCATCATCTCGGAATCTGGAGGGTGCTGTCCTACAAGTTCCACCTCGCTGTAGATCTTCTTGTCGGTATTACCTTTCTGATGGCGCCCAGCCTGCTTGGATTTTCCGGCATTGACGCCCTGTTCTACTGGGTGAACGGTGCCGCTGTTGTCGCGGTCATATCACTTAGTGCGCCCGAAAAAGGTGTTGTTGTCTGACCGAATACCAAATCTGTAAATCATTGATGGGCTGTGCGGATTTCTGCGTGGCCCTCTTCCTTTTTTGGCTCTAATAAGGCGATTTGCCCTAATTGAGCTGGCGGTGATGTAATCGAATTTAAGGCTTGAAATTTCCGATAAAAACAATCAGATATAATGCAACGCCAGATTTTGATATCAAGCTCCAGGTTCTGGGGCGATCTGTAGGCTCAGTTGGTGCAGATGTGAAGGCCTGCCATCGCCCCGGAAACGACCACAAAGAGGCTGCGATTGCGCGAACGTTTCGAAGAATTGATGGGCGATCCCTGTTGCGCGTCATGTGATTGCGATGCGCTGACCTCAGATGTCGCCGCTTATCTTGATCACAAGACCTGTGATGCCGAACGTTGTCGCAAGCTCGAGGAACACCCCGTCGTGACACCTGAGCCTGTCAGGCGCGCATCACTGCGCGCGCTGAATGAAGGGGAAGTGCGGGTTTAGAAATCCACACCCCGCTGGGCTTTGATACCGGCCTGAAACGGATGCTTCTCTTCGGTCATCTCGGTCACCAGATCCGCATATTCGCGCAAAGCTTGGGGTGCATCCCGGCCTGTCAGGAATACGCTGGTTTTGTCCGAACGGGCCTTAAGACCGTCAATAACAGTCTCTACTGAAAGGTATTCATAGCGCAGCGCAATATTGATCTCGTCCAAAACAACAAGATCATAGTCGCCGCTTTTCATCAGATCACACGCCTTGCCAAAGGCTGCCGTCGCGGCAGCAATGTCACGTTCTCGGTCTTGCGTATCCCAGGTGAAGCCTTCACCCATTGTATGCCAGGTGACCAGATCACGCTCTTCAAAGAACCTGCGCTCACCCGTCTTCCATTTGCCTTTGATGAACTGAACCACGGCCACTTTCTGACCCCAACCCAAGGCGCGAATTACTACACCAAATGCGGCCGAAGACTTGCCCTTGCCCTTGCCGGTGTTGATCAGCACCAATCCCCGACCGGGATCAACCGCTTCCGAGACTTTTTTGCGGTGCTTCGCCTGCACTTCTTGCATCTTTTCTTTGTGGTTTTGTGCGTCGCTCATCGGGAAACCTCATGGGAATGTCGCGCCCCAACCTAGGGGAAGTTTGCAAAAGGTAAAGTCACGCTTTGGGGTCGGTTACAGATCGCGCCTTGGTCCGATCGAGTCCAAGTTGGCGTTCGCGCAGGATAACCACAACGTTGCCTGCAATCACCAGCGCCGCACCACCCAGCATCACCAAGGTAGGAAGCTCATCAAACCAGATATAACCGATGATGATGGCAAACAGCATCGTCGTATAATCGTAAGGCGCCAACATCGAGGCTTGGCCGAATTTGTACGAGGATGTCACGAGAATCTGCGCCACTCCGCCGATCAAGCCCATTGTGACCAGCAATGCGGCTTGTTCCCAGCTTGGGACAACCCAGCCCCAAAACACCGATAGGCTTGAAAGCAAAGTTGCCGTGAGCGAAAAGTAGAACACAATCGCAGCTGGATGATCCACCTGCACAAGTTGCCGAATGTGTATCTGAACAAAAGCGCGCGCGACGGTAGCCGCCAATACACAGAGTGCGCCGATCATTGCGGCGGTTTCAGCGGTACCCGAGCCCAGGCGCGGCCAGATCATGATCAGAACGCCGACAAGGCCAAGCGCAACAGCGCCGATGCGGATCATTCGTATCCGTTCGCCCAACATGATTGCGGCCAGGATCAGCGTGAAGATAGGGGTGGCATAGCCGATGGCCGTGACCTCGGGCAAAGGCAGTAGGCTAAGTCCGGTAAAGGTCAACCCCATGGCCGACGTGCCCAATACACCGCGCCAGAAATGGCCCATGGGCTTCTTTACGATGAAACCTTGCGTCAGCTCTCCGCGCCATGACAACCAAGCAATGATGACCGGAATGGCGAAGAGCGAGCGGAAAAACACCATTTCGCCCGGAGGGAAATCATCCGACAGCGCCTTGACCAAGGCGGACATTACTGTGAACAGCACCAGCGCACTGAGTTTCAGCGCCACGGCTAATGCCGGACGATGCGATGTTAAGGATTTCGCCATGGCGCGAACCTGCGCTTTCGCGCGCAAAAGATCAACGATGGGATTGTACCAATCAGACAGATTTCCAGTTGATTGGGATTGGGTGGCCGATTTCTTCCGAGAGTATCTCAAGAAACCCGAGCATTTGAGTAACCCGCTTGTGCGCTAAATCCCGTCCGCCATCAGTCACCATTTCATCTGGCAGATTCAGCAGCTTGGTCTTCCAATGGTCAATTGCATATCTCTGGTCATCCAAGTCGCGGTCTTCGGCGAAGGGATCGGCGATATCATACAACGCCCGCCCCAATGCTCCCGACACGGCGAAGGTGCGGGCAATCCCGATCGCGCCAAGTGCGTCCAGTCGATCCGCGTCCCGCAGGATACATGCCTCGGGCGATTCAGGAGGGATGTTGGCGGAGTAGCTGTGCGCAGCAATGGCATGTTGCGTGGCGCAAATTTCCGACGCCGTAAAGTCAAGTTCGGCAAGAATAGGCTCTGATTCAGTGGCCGATTGTTGCGACGCCAGATGCCGGTTGGGATCGTCCTTGGGCAGATTGACCAGATCATGCAGATAACAGGCGGCAAGCAATACACGCTGGTTGGTGCGCTGGTCAGCAATAGCCTGAGCGATTAACCAAACCCGATCCAGATGCGCCAGATCATGCGCCGGATCGGTCAGCATTCGCTGCGTGACGACCGCCCGAAGCGCCGCGCGATGATCAGCCAATCCGTCCACGGTTCTCGCCGATCTGGCCGCGATGCAGAAGCAGGTGATCGAGGATTACACAGGCCATCATCGCTTCTCCCACTGGTACGGCGCGGATGCCGACGCAGGGATCGTGGCGTCCTTTGGTAATGATATCGGTCTCTTCACCAGATTTGTTGATGGTTTTGCGAGTGGTCAGGATCGACGAGGTCGGCTTGACCGCAAACCGCACGACGACGTCCTGTCCGGTGGAAATGCCGCCCAAAATGCCGCCTGCATGGTTCGAGCTGTATTGCGGGCCGTTCTGACCCATAAAAATTTCATCAGCGTTGGCTTCGCCGGTCAGTTCTGCAGCCGCCATACCCTCGCCAATCTCGACGCCTTTTACCGCGTTGATCGACATCATCGCGGCAGCAAGATCAGTGTCTAACTTTGCGTATATTGGTGCGCCCAGCCCCGCGGGGACACCACGTGCCACGACCTCGACCACTGCGCCGACCGAGTTTCCGGACTTGCGCAGATCATCGAGATAGACCGCCCAATCCTCGGCAGATTTAGCGTCCGGCGTCCAGAACGGGTTTTGTTCGATCTGCGACCAGTCGAAATTTCCACGATCGATTTTGTGCGGGCCGATCTGCGTCATATAACCGGTGATTTGCAAATTCGGGGCAATCTGCTTGATCGCCTCGCGCGCTAATCCTCCAGCGGCGACGCGCGATGCCGTTTCCCGAGCCGAGCTTCGGCCGCCACCGCGATAATCGCGAATACCGTATTTCTGCCAGTAAGTGATATCGGCGTGACCGGGGCGGAACTTGTCCATGATGTCGCCGTAGTCTTTCGAACGCTGATCAGTGTTCTCGATCATCAATTGTACAGGCGTGCCGGTGGTCTGGCCTTCGAAAACACCGGACAGGATTTTGACCTGATCGGGCTCTCGTCGCTGGGTCGTAAACTTGTTCTGCCCCGGTTTGCGTTTGTCCAACCAGTGCTGGATCATAGTCTCATCGATTTGCACACCCGGTGGGCAGCCGTCGACGGTGGCCCCCAATGCAGGGCCGTGACTTTCACCCCAGGTGGTGACTCGGAAGAGGTGTCCAAAGCTGTTCATCGACATGGGGCATGCTCCTTTGCGGAACGTGATTAGCGGGCGCGGGGCTTGGCCTCAAGCGGATTTGCGGTCGAGGGTGACCCCGACCGCTTGCTGTCAGGCCGCAGCAGCGATGTGCGTGCGGGTCTCGGTGACCTTTAAGGCCGCCTGTGCGGCTTCGCGCCCTTTTTGCACAAAGTGCTCGCGGTAGATGGCGTTGTGATGATCGGTTTCCTGATATTGATGCGGCGTCAGCGAGACCGACAGCACTGGGACACCGGTATCCATACCGGCGCGCATCAAACCATCAACCACGGCCTGAGCAACAAAATCGTGCCGGTAGATGCCCCCATCCACCACGAAGGCTGCACAGGCTATGGCCGCGTATTGACCGGTTTGAGCCAGATCGCGCGCAATCAAGGGCATTTCAAACGCGCCGGGGACGTCAAATATATCGACCTGTTCGGCGGGGATGAGTTGCAAGAACCCATCAAGGGCGCGATCCACGATATCAGAATGCCAATTGGCTTTGACGAAAGCATAGCGGGTGTGTGTCATCATGATCTCCTTAGCAAACAGACACTTCACCCAAGGCGATCACGAGCAGACGCACCGTTTCAACGGTGCGTTCTACACGTTCTCTTTCATCCGGACTGTAACCGTCGGCTCTGGCCTCTCACCAGATCTGCTGACACCCCGAAGGTTGGGGCCGCTCGCGGGCTTACGGGTCATGCCCGCATACCGCCGGTGGGGAATTTCGCCCCGCCCTGAGAACGAGGTGGACCTTGCCAATTCGATACTGGTTCTGCAAGAGAAATTGGACGGAGGACCCAAATGCATCCTAACCCTGCCTTTCGCAACGAGGCGCGTGCGCGTCATATCGATTTTGCCCGGGAGCGCGCCTTTGGCGTTCTAGCAGTCTCGACACCGGAAGCGCCATTACTGAGCCACGTTCCTTTCTTGCTGAGCGAAGATGCCGGATGGGCGGATCTGCATCTGGTGCGGTCAAACCCGATCGTGCGTGCATTGAAGCAGCCACAATCTGTGCGTATCGCCGTTTCTGGGCCTGATGGATATATCTCGCCTGATTGGTACGGTGTCGATGATCAGGTCCCGACCTGGAACTATGTTGCGGTGCATCTGACCGGCGTGCTTGAGATGCGCCCCGTGGAAGAGTTGCGAGGCCTGCTGGATCGACAGGCTGCTGATTTCGAGAATCGCCTGTTGCCTAAGCCTCCATGGCTGGCGTCGAAGATGGCACCAGAAGCGCTGGATCGGATGATGCGGATGATCGTGCCATGCCGACTTACGGTCTCGGACATTGATGGCACTTGGAAACTTAACCAGAATAAGCCCGACGTTGCGCGCCAACGCGCCGCTGATCACGTCCAATCTGCTGGGATTGGGGCTGAGGTCGGGTCATTGGCCTCGCTTATGCGCGAGGCCAAAATTTAAAAATCACCTAGTTTACTGAGTAGTGAAGGTGGCGAGATAGGCAGCTATGTGATCCGCTCCTTTCTTCAGCTTCACGCTCATATTCGGGCGGGCGGTTTCATCATTCAGATATTCTTTGATGAAGTTGATCGGGTCTTGTGAATAGGCGACGATGTTTTCTTCGGTCCATACCAGCCCTTCTTGCCCGGCACGGATCATGTCATCGGTAAACATGCCAATGGGCAAACGCTCGCTTCCGTTCAGATAATCGCTTTCGGTTCCGGCCACGCGACCAACTACGCCATAGAGATTCGGCCCCGTGATGCCGCCTTTGACCAAAACATCGCCATCCTTGATGATCGCGTGGCAGGATGAGCATCGGTTATAGAGTTGTTTGCCTTTTGCGGGGTCTCCGGCTGCAATAGCTTGTGCTGTACTCAGAATCGTAAATAGAACCGCGGTTGCTGCAATCTTTGGCATTGGAATTCTCCGGCTGCTTGGTGATTTCCTTCGGCCTTTCACGTATTCCCGCGATGAGTGCAATCGGAATTCGATGTTCTGCTATATCTTTGAAATATCTATTTTAAATTGATAATTTAATCTCATCATGTTCGCGTTAATTTGTAAAATATCGTGGCAAAACTCTGGCAAATTCAGTGTCATTTCGACGATCTTGAAAGGGAGTGAAGGTGGATAAACCCGGATGCGCCACTCCGCAGGCCAACCCCGAATCACACCACATGTCCACCGGGCCTAGTGGCTGCCCAGAAGACTAAAATCTGCATTTGATATTGAAATTTTACCCTTTCACCGTGACATGATTGCTTAGATGCGGCGTATTGCGCGTTTAAGAGCGCTGGACGAACTCTATTCTCCCCGATAGATACCCCCTTTAAGACGCCGCAGTTCATGCGGTGCGCGAGCTATATGCCCGTTCGCGGGCGCCAGACAATTCGGAGATAACCTCGTGTCCCACGCTGAAGACCACGAAGGCACCCGCAGAGATTTTCTGTACTACGTCGCTGGCGGCGCAGGTGTCGTTGCGACGGGGGCTGCCGTTTGGCCCCTGGTAAATCAAATGAATCCCTCGGCAGACGTTCAGGCGCTGTCCTCGATCCGTGTTGACGTCAGCGGGGTTGAGACGGGCACGCAGCTGACCGTGAAATGGTTGGGCAAACCTGTTTTCATCCGCCACCGAACTGGTGCCGAGATCCAGGAAGCCAAAGAGCAGGACGCCGAAGGCGTGGATGCTCTGCCTGATCCGCTGGCGCGTAACTTCAATATTGCAGCCGATGCACCGGCAACTGACGCCAACCGCGTCATGCCGTCGCCCGAAGGCGAAGCGCCGGGTGCATGGATCGTTCAGATGGGCGTCTGTACTCACCTTGGATGTGTGCCGCTGGGCGATGCCGGTGATTTCGGCGGCTGGTTCTGCCCCTGCCACGGTTCGCACTACGATCTGGCCGGCCGTATCCGCAAGGGCCCCGCGCCCGAGAACCTGCCTGTCCCGCCCGCTGAATGGGTGGACAACAGCACAATCAAACTCGGCTAAGGGAGACCCAACTTATGTCCGGAATTCCCCACGATCATTACGAGCCGAAGACAAGCGGCGAAAAGTGGCTGAACAGCCGCCTGCCGATTGTCGGCCTGCTGTATGATACCCTGATGATCCCGACCCCAAAGAACCTGAACTGGATGTGGATTTGGGGTATCGTTCTGACGTTCTGTCTGGCGCTGCAAATCGTCACCGGTATCGTTCTGGTGATGCACTATACCCCGCATGTCGATCTGGCCTTTGCCAGCATCGAACACATCATGCGCAACGTGAATGGCGGCTATATGCTGCGGTATCTGCACATGAATGGCGCGTCGCTGTTCTTTGTTGCGGTCTACATTCACATCTTCCGCGGCCTATTTTACGGCTCGTACAAAGCACCGCGTGAGATCACGTGGATCATCGGTATGCTGATCTACCTGATGATGATGGGCACTGCCTTCATGGGCTACGTTCTGCCCTGGGGTCAGATGTCCTTCTGGGGTGCGACTGTGATCACTGGCCTGTTTGGCGCGATCCCGTTTGTGGGTGACGCGATTCAGACCTGGCTGCTGGGCGGACCTGCGGTGGACAACGCCACTCTGAACCGTTTCTTCTCGCTGCACTACCTGCTGCCTTTCGTTATCGCAGCGCTGGTCATCGTGCATATCTGGGCCTTCCACACCACTGGCAACAACAACCCTACGGGTGTTGAAGTGCGCCGTGGTTCGAAAGCCGAGGCCGAGAAAGACACGCTGCCGTTCTGGCCCTATTTCGTGATCAAGGACCTGTTCGCTCTGGCGGTTATTCTTGTCGTGTTCTGGGCCATCGTTGGCTACATGCCGAACTATCTGGGCCACCCGGATAACTACATCGAGGCCAACCCGCTGGTCACACCTGCGCACATCGTTCCTGAATGGTACTTCCTGCCGTTCTACGCGATCCTGCGTGCCTTCACCGGCGAGGTCTGGGTCGTTCAGTTTGCCAGCTTCATCACCGGCGGCATCATCGATGCCAAGTTCTTTGGTGTTCTGGCGATGTTCGGTGCGATCCTGGCAATGGCTCTGGCACCTTGGCTGGACACATCGACAGTGCGTTCGGGCAAATACCGCCCGATGTTCAAATGGTGGTTCTACCTGCTGGTCATCGACTTCTTTGCCCTGATGTGGCTGGGGGCGATGCCCGCGGAAGAGCCCTATGCGACCTTCTCGCTGATCGCGTCCGCCTACTGGTTCGCATATTTCTTCGTGATCCTGCCGATCCTTGGCGTGATCGAGAAACCTCTGGCACAGCCGGAAACCATCGAAGAAGACTTCAACGCGCATTATGGCAAGGCTGACGCCGACGCCACGCCGGCCGAGTAAGAAGAGGGACCGGAAACATGTTCAAGAAACTTGCAATCGGTGCCGCGTTCGCTCTGGCCCTTGCGCCCGCCTCGACCTTTGCGGCAGGTGGTGGTGAGCAGCACATCGAAGACTTCGACTTCTCGTTCGAGGGACCGTTTGGAACCTGGGATCAGAACCAGCTTCAGCGCGGTCTGCAGATCTATACTGAGGTCTGCGCGGCCTGCCATGGTCTGCAATACATACCGCTGCGGACGCTTGAGGATCTGGGATACTCGGAAGAACAGGTCATCACCTATGCGGCCGATAATTTCGAAGTGTTCGATCCCGAGCTGGACGATTTCCGCCCGGCAATCCCGACCGACCACTTCCCGGCCAATACTGGCGTTGGCGCACCGGACCTGAGCTTGATGGCGAAGGCCCGTGCCGGATTCCATGGCCCATACGGCCTGGGGATTAACCAACTGGTCAAAGGCATGGGTGGTGCGGAATATATTGCATCATTGCTTGACGGCTATACAGGCGAAGAGAAAGAAGAGGCGGGCACGGTTCTTTATGAGAACAAGGCCTTCCCGGGTGGCTGGATCTCGATGGCACCGCCATTGGCCGAGGATCAGGTCGAATTCGCAGATGGTCATCCAGCAACGGTCGAAGCCATGTCGGAAGACGTTGCGGCCTTCCTGATGTGGACCGCTGAGCCAAAGATGATGGACCGCAAGAATGCCGGGTTCGTTGGTGTTCTGTTCCTGACGATTCTGTCTGTGCTGCTTTATCTGGTGAACAAGCGACTGTGGGCACCCCACAAGGGGAAGATCCGCAAGGACTAATATCCAACCGGATTGTCTATTCAAGGACCCCCGCACCTTTCGGTTGCGGGGTTTCTTCTTTGATGCCCACTGGAATTCAGGCCACGAGTTCCCAGATAGCGAATACAGAAATTCCGAAGAAGCATATGAATGGCAAACCAAGCGTCGAGCTATTTTGATATTATGCTGAAGCAGGGGTGAGAACATCGAGGACGTTCTCAGTCGCAACTATGTCCGCCAGAGCCATAGTGTCCCATCGTCGATTATTCATTCGGATGCCATTTGTCAGCCACTCTTTGCTGGCCAAGTCTGATGCAATTAGTGAAATGGTCACCGCTCCGTTCACCAAATTCCGGCCGATTTCCCAATTTGCAATAGCTCCGCGTACAGCGAGCCGGTCTTCAATACTAGCGAGTGCTCCGAACAAAGCGACGGCAGATCCCCATAATCCAGTTGACAAATTCTTAAAGGAAATGAAACCGATCACACATTGCAAAGAGGGTTTTGCTGATCACACGTGTGATCAGCAACATATTTGCATTGAGTTGGGTCTTTGCCTTGTACAACCCATGCGGTCAGCCCTATTCCCCGCGGGCTTTTGCGCCGCTGACTTTGGCACCTGAAACTTTAGCACCCGACACTTTGGCTCCGCTGACCTTGGCGCCAGAAACCTTGGCCCCGCTCACCTTGGCACCCGATACCTTGGCTCCGGCCATCATTGGCGCGTCGTATTCGAAATAGACGTCCAGCAGAACTTCCTCGATCTGACCTGCGGCAATATCCATGCGGATGGTGTAGTCGGCCTGATCATAGTTCCAGACACGGATGTCATTCGCCATCTGGTAGTCCGCGGCCGCAACACCTGATACCGAGGGGCTCATCGGGGCACGTGCCGCCTGTTGCGTGGTGTCCTGGGCGTCGGCGTCATTGCTGGTTTGTAGCTTGAACCCATAGGGCAGGTTTCCACCGGTGGCGCTGTCGCCTGCGCCATGGACCAGAAAGATCGTCGGTTCCGGCATTTCGTAGTAAGTGCCGTCGTATGCGAAGCCATATATTCGGGCCAGCCGGGCATCGCCTCCGAACTGGTCCCCGATGAAGTTGTTGACGCCGCGACCCTTTCTGCGGTCGTCTTGTTCAACAAACAACTGCTTGCTGTGGCTGTTCGCTGTCTGCTGCCAGAATGTGTGTTTGAAAACGCGTCCCCGACGAACGTAGACAAATGATTCAAAAGAGATTTTCTTACGTTTGTCCAGTTTCAGCTTGCCGCCGTCGTTCTGGTCCTTGATGATCTTGTAAATCCCGGATTTGTTGTTAGCGCTGTCTCCAACCTGCACAAGAATCCGATCATCTTCGCGGACAGCCACACCATCAATCTTTGTGATCTCATCTGAAAAATCAAAATTCGTCGCCACCTCAATTGCCAGCCGGACCGATTTCTGCCGCAGTTTAAGATCGCTTAACTCTCGCCCAAACAATAATACCTCGGAAAAACTGAGTAACGACTCAGACATATCACTTTCTCCCTATCGGGGGCTGACGGAGCTTTCTGCCACGTCCGTCCCGGTTTGCGCATTGGTCTGCGCTTCGTTTGTCGAATTATCACCCCGTGCCCGTAACCTGACATAAAACCGAGGTAAAAACAAAGACTTTAAGGTTCTTTTGGTTCGGGCGCTAGTGTTCGAACCGATGCGGCATGGCTAGACCCATCCGGCTTAGTCAGACGCGGGCCAGGGCGTGTCAATCCGATGTCGCGCATGCGGAAATTGCCTTCGATGATCTGGCGGAATGCCCCTCCTGTGATCTCTTGGTCAACAAAAACCAACGCGCGCTCAACCCCGAAGTAGCTCAACATATCAGCATCCAGCATTTCCAAAGCGTCGGCAAGATAGGTGCCCAGCAAATCCCGCGCTTCTATCAGCGCCACGCGGAATCCTTCCGGTTCAGCGGCGTAATGCTCGTCGAATAAATCCTGCATGATCGCGTTGTATTCGTCAGAGCCTTCCAGCTCATCCGAAAGCTCCTCCATCTCGGGGTCGATCACATCATGTGCAACCAGCCGCTCGTGGTAGATATCGACCAGAATGTCGAACATCGCCCCGGTCAGCGGTTCCGACAGCGCGTGTTCACTGGACCAGCCATGTGAGAACTCGGACAAAGTCCGGTCATTAGCGGCGATGCGGATTTGCGAGTTTTGGGACAGCTCTGCAAATCGGCTGAGCCGGTTATAGGTATACAGGTTCCCGCGCGTGTTCTTCAGCAGTTCATCTACGACTGAACCGAAATGCAGTGATGCAAGCAGTGCCACCATATCTGCTGCTGATTCATGGAATCCATAATACTCGCCAGTTGCGTCCTCTTCTGACGGCATGCCGATGACGCTGTAGATGATGGCATGGCCGATCTCATGCGCTACGACGTCAAAATTAAGGCTATAGGGGCGGTATTCCTCGCCATGTTCTCGAGTGCCGCCGGTCTCCAGAAATCCCCAGCCGATATGCGCGTTATCAAGGCTGGGCAGCAGGGAAAGTTCCAACCGTTCAAAATCACGCTCGAAATGCCAGGGGATAGGCCGACCGAAATAGCCCTCCCACACATCCATCGTAAAATGTGCTGCGCCAAACAGATGGGCAGCTTCAAAGGCCGGATCATCGGGATCGATATGGATAAAATTTCCGAACTCGTCGGGCTCAGGCGGCGGCAGGATATAGCCATCCCAGGCGGGCAGATACATCTCGGGCCCTTCTTCGCCTTCAATCATCGCGCCATAGGGGGTCGTCTTGTCGACCGGGTACATCGCATACATTCGCGGCCCCGAGGGGCCCGGTCCGATCGTACCCTGCGGGGCAGAGATCTCGACTAGTTCAGGTTTCGAATTCGGCTCTAAGAAGGGCGATTGCGGATAAAGCAAGAACCGTGTGCCCGGAGTTTCGTTGTCCGAGTAGTCGGGCCAGATCGTCATTGTCCCCTCCCGTTATTGTCCCGGTTCACCTTCGGCGTGGCAAAACATGTATTCAGCTTCAATCAGGTCAAGAAACGCCTCACGCCCGTCAAGACCAAGCGCGATTGCATGGGATTCAAGATCATCTGGCACCGCCTGGTCAAGCCGCGTTTCAAAATACCAGAGCAGCGATTGCATTCTGTTTGCAGAACCATTCACCCGATCCAGCCCCGCCATCCGGCTGGCCTTGCGTCGCGCCCGATCTCGCAGCGCGCCATAGCGACCATCGTGGCGCAGTTGGGCTAGCAGGGCAACGTCGAGCTCATCCGCGCGCGCTGTGATGGCCGTATCTTTGTAGGAACAGTCCGCCAGCAACGCCTCGTATTGAGCAAGCGTCAGATCGTTGTCCTGCAACCATTCCATCAGATCGGAGTGGCGGGGCAGGCGGGCCGCGCGACGGTGTAAAGTCATCTGTTTTCGCAGGGTATCCCGATCGGGCAGGTGATTTATCCGATATGCTTCGTCGCGCGCCAATAGGTGCAGCGCGGCGCGGTCGCGTAGTTGGACATAAAGGGCGGGGTCCAGCCGCAGCTCATCCACCAGTGCCTGCGCATCCGGATCATGCGGAGCGGTCTCGGAATCCATACGAGTCTGCAGTTCACGCCAGACCAGAGTTCGTTCGACGCGTGTCGATTCCGGCGCGTCGGAACCTGCTTCCAGGTACCGCGCCATCTGCGCCAGCATCTCGCGTGCATCGTCGCCTTTGGCATCCACCTGGCCGCCGGGCAACCAGTTCCGAAACGTCGCCGAGTCTGTGTTGGTCTTTGCAGCCGAAATCACCTTGTCCCAAACCCGGTCGCGATAGTGCAGTGCCTTGGCTGCACCTAGCAATATCTGTGCCTCATCCTCCGACACCACTTCGGCCTTCACCGCTGCGGACAGCGTGGCCCGGATCGAGACCATAGGCTCACTCAACGGTATGAAGCCAAGCTCGGCGGGGCCGTGCAGCACCGCGACCTCATCGTCATCTGCAATGGCGCCGCTCAGGTAATCCTCGAACACCCGTCCGACGCCGATCATCCCGAAATCAGCCAGTTCCGCCGACCGCAACGCACCCATGCTGGCGCTGCCGAATACCGGAATGCCCTGTTCCAGCGCCCACAGGATTTCCTTGTGCCAGACCGAAGGCACCCCGTCGAAATACCCGTCGATAATGCCAATTGCTTGCGGCCTGTCGCGCACCGCACGATACACATCGCCTTGCTGAACCGGGGGCAGGATGGTGGCGTCCAGTTGTTTCTGCACGGCCTCGGGTCGCAGCGTGGGCCCAACAAAAACAACGACGGTCATGCCGATATCGCCCGAGCCCGCGGACCGGCGATGAAGTCAGGATCGTCATGCGGGGCTTCCAGCCCCGGAATGACCGCGCGGATGACCGCGATGTCGATCCCGGGTCGGGACAGATCAACCGTTACCACTTGGCCGATCCCGGCCTCAGACAACCGGGACAAAAGTAGATCGAGGTCTTCTGTGAAAGACCCGGTTACGTGCGAGGGGCAATCCGTAAAACGCTCTGTCGGCTTTGCGCCTTCGATCAGCTCGCGAACATACCGTCCGCGCCACAGGCGCGCCTCATCCGTGAACTCCTCAGGGTCCAGATCGTCCCGCGCGCCTGAGATATAGGTCAGCCGTGTTTGCGCCGCCTCGGTCAGCGCGCGTAGTAGCGCGATGGCGCGGTCGGGGTGACAGCCATCCCCGATCCCGATATGGCCGTTTGCCTCGCCGGTCTCGCAGATCACACAGCGAAAACTGGCGATGCCGATATCCGATGTCGTGTCCCAGATCCCCAGCTCCAGCCCCGCCTCTGCGATCAAGCTAATGGCCTGACGGCAGCGCGGATCATCGACCGTATGAGGATCGACGCGGGGTGTTGGACCCCGATGATGCCACAGCGTCGTGGCATCGCGCTCGATCAGTTCGCAGATCGCGTGGCAGCTAGCCTCAGCGGCATCGTTGCCCGATGCCAGACCATTTGTCGTACGCGGAAACGCGCGCTGTCCGTTGGCCATAGAGGTCGTGTAATCCGTATCCACCATCTCATAGGGCACCCAGCAAGCAGCATCCGCGTTCAGGTCCTGCCCCTGCACCCACAGCATCGCACCGTGAGGGTCAAACTGCCCACCGGTCACGCGAGGCAGGCGGTCCACATTGACCACGTTTTCCTGCGCCAGATCGGTGTGGCTGCACAGCCGCAGCGGCAGCTCGATCCGTTCCGCATGCCACGACTCGATCGCCTCCATCACCCCCGAGGCCTGCGCCGCACTCAACGACAATCCCTTGCCCAACGACACCGCAACCGAGCGCGAATTGGGCCGCGTCACCATCACGGTCGGCAACCCGATCCGATCCAGTCCGGTCAGATTTGCGATCCGTGTAATGCCCATCTCTTTGAGAAACGGTTTGACGATGGCAAGGGTTTCTTCTGGATCGCGCAGCCGGTGGGTATCCAGCACATAAGTCTTCTGCGAATCTCCGAGCATTAAATTGACCTTGGTAAATATTTGATTAACCAACCAAACCCGCCAGGCGGATCAAGTCGGAGTCAGGATGCGGGATGATTGCGAATGGGTCAACACCACTGCCTGAGTGAACCGCCCCTACGTATCAAACGTAAGGCAGATCAGGTAACGCGACTATGTCCGACCGTTAATTGGGAGGATCCATTCGCCCAGGTGCCGTTGTCAGCCTTCTTTGTCCTGATGGATCCAATTTATTTGACGAATCGACTACCAAGCAGCTCACCGATTTCCGGTCGAATCCCCATATGGCCATAGCTGTGCTCTTGGCGAACGGGACTTCATTAATTGCAAATTCGGAGGGCAGAGAGATGGCAAATCCATATTTAAGAGGGTGATGAATTCTTGAGAGTAACAGACTCCCTACAGAAGTGGCATTACGGGCGACATCTTCAAGCGTAGTGCGCAAATAAACGAGGGTCGGCAAGCTAAGTATAAATAACCTTTGAGACGGTTGAGCAGGAATTCTGGGCCGCCTATCTTTTACTGGGTTGGGCCTGCAACTGCATACCTGATGTGCCTGTGATCACCCCGCGCACGATCTGCCCTTCAATTTGAGGCTGGGAAAAAGTGACTTCAGTAAACTGTTCGGTCCGACCCATATTAGGGTTTTCCATCAGTATGTTGTGATACCTTCCAACCTGTTCTGAAAGATGCTTAGCAACCTTGGCATCCCCGGCAGCACGTAAGCGGGCGGCCCGTTCCTTAATTACGTTTCCGTTCACCTGCTGTGGGATGCGAGCAGCGGGAGTTCCTTCGCGTTTTGAATATGGAAACACATGCAGCCAGGTCAGGTCGCAGTCGTTGACCAATTTTAGAGAATTCTCGAAATGGTCTTCGGACTCTGTCGGGAAGCCTGCGATGATATCGGCCCCAAATGTCATATCCGGGCGCAACTTACGAGCCTCTTCCGTAAAGCGGATGGCATCATCGCGCAGGTGGCGACGTTTCATGCGCTTCAGGATCAGATCATCACCATGCTGTAGCGACAGATGCAGGTGGGGCATCAGGCGCGGTTCGGTCGCGATGGCCTGCATCAGATTCTCGTCCACCTCGATCGAGTCGATCGAGCTGATCCGCAGGCGGTGAAGGTCCGGCACCAGTTTCAGGATGCGCATGACCAGATCACCAAGCTTGGGTTGCGCAGGCAGGTCCGCGCCCCATGAGGTCAGGTCAACTCCGGTCAGGACAACTTCGTTATAGCCCCTATCGACCAGCCGCTTGATCTGGTCCACCACGACGCCTGCAGGGACGCTGCGAGAGTTTCCGCGGCCATAGGGGATGATGCAGAAAGTACACCGATGGTCGCACCCGTTCTGGACCTGTACGTAGGCGCGTGAGCGGGTGCCAAAACCGTCGATCAGATGGCCCGCCGTTTCGGTAACAGACATGATGTCATCTACCTGCACGGCTTCGGTCTGACCGATGAAATCAGCAGCCATTCCTTTCCAGGTTTCGGGCCGCATCTTTTCGGTGTTTCCGATTACCGCGTCGACCTCATCCATGCGCGCGAATGTCTCGGGCTCAGTCTGCGCGGCACAGCCGGTGACAATCAGGCGAGCGTCGGGATTTTCCCGCCGCAGCTTGCGAATTTCCTGCCGCGCTTTGCGCACAGCCTCAGCTGTCACCGCACAAGTGTTTACGATCACCGCATCGCTAAGGCCCGCCTGCTGTGACAGCTCTTTCATCGCCTCGGTCTCGTAGGCGTTCAGGCGGCAACCCAGAGTACTGAACTTGGGCGGGTTCATTCCAGAGACCTCAGAAATTCCGGCGTGAGCGTACCCGAAAAAACGTGGACTGTTGGCCCCGTCATCCAGACGCCATCATCGCGCCAGTCGATCCATATAGTCCCACCGTCAAGATCAACTTGTACCTGGCGCCCGGTAAGTCCACGCCTGGCCGCTGCGACGGCAGTGGCACAGGATGATGACCCCGAAGCCAAGGTGATCCCAACACCGCGCTCCCAGACGCGCATGCGGATTTTGTCTGGCCCTGTGATCTGCGCTACCTGCACGTTGGTACGTTCAGGATAGAGCGGATGGTGTTCATAACGCGCACCGAAATCTTCGAGAGGGATCGCCTCCGCATCGTCGACAAAGAAAGTGCAATGCGGATTACCCATTCCGGTTGCTGTTGGTCCCCCTTCGATAGGGAGTTCAAGCGTGTCCATTTCTTCGGTCAGGGGAATCTCATTCCAAAGAAGCTGAGGTTGGCCCATGTTGACCGATGTCAGGCCATTTCCTGCGTCCCGTGCCTGCAGAATGCCGCGTTCTGTCGTGAGAGTCAGATCCGATCTGCCGGTTTCATCCAGCAAGAATCTGGCAATACATCGCGTTGCGTTTCCACAGGCTGCCGAGGTCGACCCATCGGCGTTGTAGAACACCAGATGCGCATCTGCATTTCCGCTTTCGATCACCGCGAGCTGGTCGAAACCCACGCCAAACTGCCGATGCCCAATTCCCCTGGCCATCTTGGGTGTGATCGGAATCGTATGCGCGCGCGCATCCACAACGACAAAGTCATTGCCCAGCCCGTGCATCTTCATAATGGGCAATCCGGTATCGTTTAGGGTTTGCATTGCGGGCATATAACCCCGGCGACAAAATGAATCCAGCCTGTCCTAAAGATTCCACAAAATAGGGGTTGACCCCCCAGCGCCACCTGCCTAATTAGGCCGCCTATCGGGGCGCTGGACTGACATCAGACAAAAGCGTGCCGAGGTGCAAATTAAGGTCTTGAACCCGGTTGGGTAAATACCTTACAGAGCGCCACGGATCATCGAGATCCAACAAAAGAGTGGGCCGTTAGCTCAGTTGGTAGAGCAACTGACTTTTAATCAGTGGGTCGCAGGTTCGAATCCTGCACGGCTCACCACTTTTTCTTATGACAAACCAACGACTTGCGTCATCATGGCGTTAGATGGACATGCGTGCGATAATACCTGCTTTGTATTCTGGGGGACATATGGGGGACAGATTTATGAGCTTTGGACGTTTTCTCTCCAACTTTTTCTGACGGGAAAAGGCTTGCACTGAACGGCTAGGCTCACCTGTCAACGACAAACAGTTCTTTCAGTTTGTATTTTAGTTCACTTTTATCGTTTTTGGTAAAGACCGAGTTTGGATTTCGGTCATAGGTGATATGCGCGTGATGGATACCCTCATCCGGCGCGTGAAATACCTTTACTCCGTGGCCGTTTTTATTCCGATATCCTCGCAACTCGCCGACTGTGGCGGACCTACTTCCAAGATAAGTCTTTGTTCTTCCCGATTTTGCCGCTTGGTAGACAGCGGAACGCCCAAGACTATCCACGCAGTTTTTGTCCGGCGCAAATGTTCGCCAAACCAATGATTCACCGCAGACGATCCAGTCTATGCTTGCTCCCTGAACCATGCACCAATCTACTATGCCATCGTCTAGCAGCAGCTCGCCAGCGTCGTCATAAGCCAATTCAGGCACCTCACGGTCAAACCAATGGCAAAAACCATGGATGCGATGTTCGACGGTTGTTAGTTCATTGACGCGACGCCGATGGTGATTGCGGTCTAGATGCTCACTTGCTTTGCTCATTGCACTTCTCCTGGATTGGGCGGTTCAAAGCCGGGTTGCATGTCAAGGATGTCGGAGGCCAGTTGCCCAATCACTTCTAGCAGTTCTCCGTATCCCCTCATTGACAAGTCGATGTTCATTGCAGTGTCGGAGGCGGCAACTCCCATCCTGGATAACGCCAATATCTTGAGTGCCTTGTCGTAGGTGTCGGGCGATGTAGGAGCGTCGAAGATTGGCCCAGACAAACTTTCTCCGTTCGCGCAAACGCGTTGTTCAGTCATTGCTGTTTCCTCCGATTTAGTATTAATACTAAAAGTATCAGCACAGGGGTATATAGGTGTCAATACTAAAAGTATCAATAGAGCAGGTCAAAGCCGCGAGAGCCTTGTTGCAATGGTCGCAAATCGATTTGGCTAACAAATCAGGTGTATCGATCCCGACAATCAAACGGCTAGAGGCCTCAACCGGAGAACTGGGCGGCAGAGTAGAGACGATTGAAGCCATCCGCACGGCGTTGGAGAACCAAGGCATCCAGTTTCTGGATGAAGGTGATACGGCCAATGGGGTTGGGGTGGTCCTAGTTGGCTAAGCTGATCTAGGTGTCTTTTGACGATGCGAGCTGATAGAATCCCGTCATGACATTAGTTGCATTTGACCACGTAAACGTACGCACCACAAACCTTGAAGATATGGTTGAGTGGTATGGACAAGTATTGGGCCTGCATCCAGGGAAACGACCGGATTTCAAGTTCCCTGGGGCTTGGCTGTATCTCGGTGACACAGCGGTTGTGCATTTGGTCGGAGTAGGTGAAGAACCTAGGGTTGGAGCGAACCCATCTCTGGAACACTTTGCCTTCAAAGGTGATGGCTTCGACGCTTTTGTTGGCAAGTTGAAAAGAATGGGCATTACCCACACCGTTGATCCGGTACCGGGGATACCAATTGTTCAGGTCAATCTACGTGACATTGACGGCAACCACATTCATGTTGACTTCGAAACCAACTGACAGACTTAAGACCTTTCGTCTGCCAATGGCGAGCTTCGCTTTTAGTCAATGATTGTGAGTCTGCAATCAGCGTTAAATGCAGTCCAGGATAAAAGCCCGAAATCACGATTCCCGTCGCCTTGGTTGGTGAAGTTGCTGTAATCACCATCTGTAAGGATGCAGGCCCACGAAACGTTGACGTTTTGAGCGACATTATCCGAGTTCGATCCACTCGTGTCACCCAATGAAGCCCTCCAGTTTCCACTGGATGGATTGTAGTGCAGCAAGAACTGCCGTGATGCTACGCGTTCAGTCCCATCCCAATTGTACATCCCGATCCGAACATCACACCCATCGTCGTCACTGCACAGGCGTATGATATCGCTTTCTGGAATCTTCACGGTTGAGCCGCGTTGGTTTTTGCTAACTTTAAATGTAACCCTCTCCGGCGTCAGGGCCAAAACGGTCGAAAAACGGTCGTCAATATGCGCTCTTAGCTCCTCCCTTTGCGCTTCAAGCTCTTTCCGCTCCGCTTCGAGTGCTGCCGTGGCGTTTTGGAATTCTGTAATTGAAATCTTTAGGCAGTCATAACCCATCTGCACAGTCTTGTGGAGCTTAAGTGAGGTTTCTGAAGGTTGTTCTAGAAAGCCCTCACAAACATCTTCAGCGAGCAACGAGCGAGGCGTGACGAAAATCGCCGCCGTTAACAAAAAAAGTATGAATTTCATATGACCTCCAAAGCTCCTGAATAAGAACAACTTGGCTCAAAGGCAAAATATCTTCTGTAAGCTATCTCACAAATCGAATGCTATTTTGTTTTGAAGGCAATAGTTTCGGGTTTGAGCGTCCGCCGTTCTCGCGCTGCCCGTTTCCTACAGCCTTCAGCACAATACTGCGCATCCGTCCTGCGATATTCGGGAAGCTCATCACCGCACCACCGGCAAACCCATGTGCCTTGCTTGTATCGGCGCAACATTGCGGCTGCCCGCTTCATCCGGTTTCCGGTATTCCCGGTCCAGAAATAGCATTCAAACATAGCACTGAACGCGCAGTCAGATTCTTCTATCCAAACCGCTCCGGGCTCTGGTCCTGGCATTTCTTGCACTCCTGTTTTTTGGCACTCACAGCCGGGTTAAGCTATTGATATTCAAACCCCAATAAAATCTAACTACCCCTCTGGGCTTTACAGGCTGTGTGTCGGGGTCCATGTTGTTGGCATGACTGTTGCTGACCTGTCTATTTTCCAACTCTATTGCGTGGTTGTAGCGTCTGCCTCGATATTTGCGGCCTTTTCTTGGGCGCTGCGCGGCGTAGTGACCGATACAGATACTCAGCTTTCTTGGCTTGGATACGCCTTTGTTGGGCTCGGCGCGCTCGGGGGAATAATAGGCCCCGCGTTGTACGGGACCTGGATACTTTATTCAGCACTCAATTGAGGGCCTGTGGCATTTAATATCAATGCCCTTGCCAGTATCCCTTTGAATGGCTCTGACGCCACTTCAACAGCAGCCCTGATTTGAGCAGGTAAAGCCCCGTTGGTCAGTAGCTCTGCAATGACCGGAGCAACGCGTGCCTCACGGCCAGCGGTCGCTTTTCTAAGAATAGCGCTCCCACCGTGGCGCGCAGCCAGAAGCCCCGCTGCGCCCATGCCAGCGCCTTGCAGGTCGCCCGTTGTTGCATACCCTGCACCACCACCAACACCTGACAGTATGCCGTGTTCGATAAGCTGACGGACCGTTGTCGAATTGCCAGTAAGCGCCCTGTGCGTTCCAGCAAAGGTGCGTTCGTTAGCAATCTGCTTTTGAACCGTAGCAGCGCCTTCCGGCCCCAGAGCGGCTTGCATGGCGTCTTGCTGGCGGCGTGGACCGAATAGGGTATCAACAGCGCCTGGTGTGTCTCTGCGGTTCTGCAGGGCGTCAATCTTGCCGCTGGCATAGCCCTGTGCAACTTCGTCAGGGTGCGCAACTGCTGCTTTCTCTGCGCGGCGGGCATAATCTGCTGATACGCGGGGCTTGGCTCGCTCCGCGCTTGTCTCGGTATCGGGCATGGAAACTCGAAAAGTCGTGCGGGAGGACGGTGAGAGACTTACCGACTTAAAGTCGCGCATTACTGATGTCACGCAAGAGATGTATGCCGCATCTGATAGGAAGGGCATTTGGGTTTATTGGGGAGCCAAGAGGCTTTAAGGGAGTAATAAAATGAGCGTACGTAAAAGAGAGGGGCTGGCCAAGACCCCCTCATCCAGCCCCTCACCACCTTCGCTCTCAATCATTTGTGAGACGGTGGGTTCTTCCCCTACTCCCGAACCGGGAAGCCTGCGCAATATAGCAAAAAATCCCCGTCATATTCAGCCCGCTATATATGGGGGGGCGGCAGACTAACTGTCAGAAGGTGACGAATTCTAAGTCATCACTCCGGTTTAGTCGGATGTCGGCTCTGAGCCCATTTCAGCCATTAGAAGATTCGACTCAAAAGGATAGATTCGAGTGCCAGAGTTTGGTCCGTTTTCGCGAATCTTGAATATGTGCCATTCTCAGTTCTGGGCGATACCAGACAAAACTTGATTTAAGTCTGGCGTCCGCGGCCTGGGAGGAGCCAGCTATGAACCTGAGACCTGACCCGACTTTTCACGCCACACCGAAGCTTGCTATGGAGGCACCGGCGGAAACGCTCGCTTTCACATTGATGCTCAGTCCCGACGGCTCACAGCCGGATGGCCTGGCCGTTGTGGACGTTGACCCGAAATCGAAGACCTACAGTCAGATTGTCCATCAGCTTATTATGCCCAACAAGGGTGATGAGTTTCACCACTTTGGCTGGAACGCGTGCTCTTCTGCGCTTTCGCCCCTGACCGGGCATGCCTTTCTAGAGCGCAGGTATCTGATTGTGCCTGGCATCCGGTCCTCTCGCATCTACGTGATCGACGTAAAGGAACCGCTGAAGGCCAAGATTCACAAGATCATCGAACCCGAAGAGGTGTTCGCCAAAACGGGCTATTCCCGCCCGCACACAATCCACTGCGGTCCCGAAGGGATTTATGTTTCAACGCTCGGCGGCGGCGGCAAAGACGGCACGGATGGCCCTCCGGGCATTTTCATCATGGACTGCGAAACCTTTGATATCCTTGGCCGCTACGAGATGGATCGAGGTGAACAGGACAAGCACTATGATTTCTGGTGGAACCTTCCGCGGGACTACATGGTAAGCTCGGAATGGGGACTGCCGCCACAGTTTGAAAACGGGATCGTGGCCGAGGATTTGCTGTCCAACAAATACGGTCACAAGATCCATTTCTGGAACCTGCGCGAACGCCGCAACGTCCAAACCATTGATCTGGGTGCGAACCACCAGATGGCTTTGGAAATCCGGCCCGCTCATGATCCGGCAAAGGATTATGGTTTTTGCGGCGTCGTCGTGGACACCACAAACCTGCAGGGCGCAATTTTCACATGGTGGCAGAAGGATGACGGAACGTTCGAGGCTAAAAAGACGATCACGATTGATCCGCGACCTGAGAAGGCCGAGAACCTTCCACCCCTGTTGCAGGGATTTGAGGCCGTCCCCCCATTGGTCACCGACATCGACCTGAGCCTGGACGACAAGTACCTCTACGTCGCCTGTTGGGGGCAGGGTGAAATGCATCAGTATGATGTTTCTGACCCGATGAACCCCAAGCTGACCGGCAAGGTCGAGCTTGGGGGGATCGCGCGAGGGACGAAACATCCGAACGGCAAGAATTTTGCCTATGGCCCCCAGATGGTTGAGATCAGCCGGGACGGCAAACGGGTTTACTGGACCAACTCGTTGTATTCAACGTGGGATGATCAGTTCTATCCTGATGATGAGGGCGGACAAATGGTCATGGCCAATGTTGGGGAAAACGGTGGCCTGGAGCTGGACAAGGATTTCTATGTTGAGTTCCCTGAAGGCTATCGTAGCCACCAGATCCGCTTGGAAGGCGGAGACTGCTCAACAGATAGCTTCTGCTACCCGTCTGTCTAGCGCGTGGAAGGATTAAACACGGCGACAGCCCTGTGGTGGGCTGTTGTCGCCTCGGGCATTTATCACGGGGTCAATCCGGGTATGGGTTGGCCTTTGGCAGTGTCTGCGGCGCTGATGGACAAAAAACGCAATAGCCTTTTCAGGGCGTTAATCGCGCTGGCAGCCGGGCATCTGGTGGCGATGGGTGCTATTCTGTTTCCCTTTGTCGCCCTGCTGTTTCTGGCCGAATGGCAGCGTGAGATTCAAATCTTCGCGGCCTGTCTCGTGATCGGACTGGGCGTGTATCTGTTTTTCAACCGGCGTCATCCGCGGATCCTTGCGCGGGTACCTCCTTCGCGGCTTGCGCTCTGGTCGTTTTTAGCAGCGATGGCGCACGGTGCGGGGTTGATGTTGGTCCCAATCTATCTTGGTATCTGCCGCACGATAGCCACTGACGCTGGCCATGCAGCGGCGGCTGATCTGATGACCGGAAACGCCAAAATCGCTGTTGGCGTCGCCTTAGCCCACACCCTGGCCATGACAATCTCAGGCGGCTTGCTTGCGTTCGGAGTATATCATTGGCTGGGTCTGCGATTTCTCTCAAAAGGTTGGTTCAACCTGGACGTAGTTTGGGCGCTAAGCTTGATCCTTGTTGGGTCAATTTCGCTGCTGTTCGTTCATGCTGCTGGCTAACATAAGCGCAGGGCCGAATAGGCCGCCGAGCCATTGTTTGGTTCGCATAGAGGCGAATGTCCGCTTTGTCCGCACAACTGCCGTTAGTCTCATCGCCAAACATCAAAAAGCTCACCAAACGTTCCCCCTGTTTTGCTAAGCTTGCTTAATGTGCGGACGACTCGGCAGACCTGATATGACATGGGCGGAGCTTTACGCCCTGCAGAACTGGATCGTGAACGGCGTTCCTATCCCAACCGAGCGCGATCCAAACGCCCAAGACCTGTTAATGAGCTGGAACGTCAAGCCCACTCAAATGTTGGACATGGCGTTCATCCGTGACGACCGATTGATAAGCTCTACGGCGCGCTGGTGGCTTGTGCCACACTGGTTCAAGGAAGACGTGAAGCAGTGGAAACCGACCACCTTCAATGCGAAGATTGAGACGGCATATAAACTGGGCTCATTCCGAGTCGCCTGGAAAAGCAGCAGGTGCATTATCCCGGCCAGTTTCTACTATGAATGGACAGGCCCTAAGGGGGCCAAGCAGCCTTGGGTTATCAAAACGGATACCAATGATCCGTGCATGTATTTCGCAGGCCTCTATTCGCGCCTCTCATCTGGTCTGAATACCTGCACAATTCTCACCCGACCTGCGTTGCATCAAATCGAACACATCCATGCTAGGTCGCCGGTTATTCTGACGAATGAAAACCTGATGCCGTGGATGACGGGCGAGATTGACCACGACGGCGCGCAGGAACTTGGAGCCGAATGGGATGGACGGATGCGCTTCCACAAGGTCGCCCCGATTGGTCGCGACGATGACGGGCCCGAGTTAATCGACGTTATCGAGGCGTAATGGCCACACGCAGCAGATCCCCGAAGAAAGCATCGGACGAAAAGTATTTTCCAATCAGAGTGCGGGTTCAAGTTCCTGAAGAAGGGTTCGGATATCGGCTTCATGAGATCCACAATTGGCTAGATACTCATGCTGGGCGAGGTCGCTGGGGCTGGAACGCTGATAATGTGCTGTCTCGCGGCGCTCGGGACGCGATGTCGTTCTATCTGCTGGACGAGCAACTTATTGCACCGTTCATAGAGTCATTCGGTCTGGAACTGGCTCAGGGTGAATTTGACCTGTGCGGCAACGGTTCTTTCAAGTTCATGGCTAAAACAAAATCAGAAGGGTGTTTGTAGCTTCGCTGCCCCTTACTGTTTTGTCGGCATCTTAGCGTATTTTCCCATCGCATAAGTAAGCAAAGAAAGGATTATTGATATCACGATCCTGGCCAACACTGCACCTGCGGTGACTGCATCACCAGCACCTGAAAATAGAACTGCGCCGACAATCAAAGCCCCGGCCAATCCACCATAGACCAAGGCCTGCCGCCAACTCTTGGCGAAACATCCAGCCACAACGGCGACTAAAAGGCCACCCATTCAACTACTCCTCATGATTTTAAACAGTAACTGGCCCGTTTGATCCGTGATTTAGCCGCTACGGTTTCCAGGTGCTTATAGCGGCCACCACTGTACTTCGGGCAATCCAAAGCATGTCCTGCGGCAATAACGGTTGCACTCAGGTTTTTACCTTCGACAAGGCTACACAGTGGGGCTTTCGCGTCTGGCCCGCCGCCCAGTGGCAACAGGTCGAAACCGGCACTGTGAAGGCGGGCAATCTCTTTCGCAGGGATTTGTGGCGAGGGGCTATGAGCCAGTGCAGTCATTACCCGCCCCCTTCCTGTGCCATCTCAGTCAGCGCGCGTTGGATGTCGGGGAGTATCCGAGGTGTGTTTTGACATGGGTCTCGGGCTCCATTTTCAAGGTGACTTTTGAATGGGGTTCGGTACAGGACACTAATCTTGGGGAGGCTTGTTGAAGTGTGACCTCCAGTTTGGCCTGAACGGCCTCCAGATCTGAACGGCGAATGATCTTGTTCATAACCGCACCACACGTCGGACAGAGGGCTGTTAGGCGGCCGCTGGAAGCCGTTTCCTGAACGTAATCCGCAATCTTGCCGTCGGGTTCACGCGGACCTCTACAACTGAGGCAGTAGCAGTGATGCAGTGCCAGCTTGCACCGCGCCTTGCTTTGCTTGTGCCCCAGGAACTCTTTGAGCACATGTCCTTCGATCAACCACGGTTTTCTGCTTGTATCGGCCGCAAGTCCGTTGTTCCGAATCCAGCGAATGACTGTCTGGCGATGACAGCCTAAACCTTCAGATTGAAAAGCTCATTACCAACCGCAACAGCTCGATCTGGCTGTTAACGCCGACTTTTTCATACACGCGTCTAAGGTGCGTACGTGCAGTGTTCTTTGTGACGCCCAAAGCTTCTGCAGCTTCTGAGATTTCCATCCCTTTAGCAATCAATCTGACAATATCAGTCTGCGTATTAGAGAGCGAAAATATCGCCTGAACAATGTCGATCTGTTCAGAGAGATCGCTGCCCGGTCCAAATAGAATGTACACGCGCGCGTCCGCAACTTTGACCCAACAAAGCATCAAGCCGCCGTCGTCGTTTTCGCCCAAGACGACGGGATACTTGACCTCACCTCCGCCAGCATTTTTGGCAAGATTGTAACTTCCGAACGCGGTTAGCTTGTGAGCGCCAGAAATAGCGTCGTACAGTTTCGCATTCCACGACGGCTTCGAGGCACGGAGTTTACCATTACTGAGGGCAAGGCCTTCGAAAATCTTCAGTTCCGCCTCAGCGGCTTTATTCATCCAAAGCACGCAACCGTCCACAGCGACTTCTAGTACCGGGTCCTCAGTATCTCGGAGCGGTTCAGCCCAACAGCCATGAAATACAATTCGCCATTCTCCGTTTTTGTGTTCTAAGAGGCGAAAATTGTGTGAATGACTTGGTGTTGCTCGCGGATTAGACGTGCTTTTGACAATCTCTTCATAGGTTGCCCAAGCGAGGTTATCGCTAATCTGTATTTCAAGGCAGTCGAACCGTACGTCTGCTTGGACTGGATCGGGTTCGGCGTCCATCGCATCAAACACATTCCGACGAAATTCATCGAACGAACGCGCAATTTGCATGGTTCCGCATTCCATAACGCTTCGAAAACGAGTGTCATCGACCCAACACGTCAACCAAGCTTCACGATCCCGCGCCAGATAGCTTTCTATGTCGGTTTCAAGCACGCTCCGGATAGCATCATGGACGTCAAGTTTTGTGATCGTGGACCGAGGCATACGCACTAGCTCGTAGTTGATTTGGAAGATGCTACTCCAGCAATGGGCCAACGCAAACCATCTGGAGTGCGGGTTCCTTCTACCTTGTCGAAGACACTTCTGACAATTTCGAAAATTGACTTAAGTTTGCTCGGCTCCGGTCCGGCAAAGAACTCGAAGTACACGTCTTGTTCCTCTTTGCTACGCCCCGCAAAGTCACCGTGGGCTTTGGCATTACGTGAGATGTTTGCCCAATTCGCCATTGTCTTGCTCCAAGTTAATGATCCTTGGAGTCAACTAGCATTGGTAAGAGTGCAGCTTTGTCACCCGCGCGGACGACAAGCGCCCACTTTGGGCAAAAACACTTTGAAAGCGGACATTGCTTGCCCCGAACCAGTGTCCGCTATGTCCGCACAGCGGTCATTGATGCACTAAGCAGCGAAAGACTGCTTTGAGCCCAAAGCAGACTTTTTCTCGCTATGCATGAGTTGATCGATGGAGTATCGAGAAACGACTGTTATGCGACAACTTTGAACTATAACGCAGCCAAACCGTCGTCCCAATAGATCGTGTCCCGGTTTGATGCTGAAATGCGATCGACACTTGATTTTGTTAGTCTGGCGTTGGGCATATTGCATCCAGATGACTTGGGTAAGCATAGGGTAAGCAAAATGCGGGGAGTTGGGAAGAGCCTTGTAGAAACCACAGCACGTAAATACTCCAATTATTAAAGGTAATAAGCTGCTCAATCGAACTGCCCATAACGCTATTGAAAAAGAGATAATAAGACTTTTAATCAGTGGGTCGCAGGTTCGAATCCTGCACGGCTCACCACTTTTTTTAAATAAACCAAACACTAATCCACTTCGGCATGTTCCTTAAAAGTATAGTAGGTACATACTGTTCCGAAAAGCGTGCTGAGTGATTTCGTTGGGTCAGTCAGAGATTAGGTATTCCTGTGCTTTTAGCTGTCTGGGGATAATGGCTGCTGTCAGCCCAAGGAAGACCTTTGGTCTTGATTTGGGCGGGAAGCGGAACTTCGCCGCAGATGCGAGAGGCTCAACTATCCAGCAACGACATCCTGACGCTGTACGCCCAGCCCCTCAATGCCGAGCTCCATTGTATCGCCGGGTTTCAGGTAGACCTGCGGCTCTTGCGCCATTCCGACGCCAGGGGGTGTTCCTGTTGAGATTACGTCTCCGGGTTGGAGAGACATGAACTGCGACAGGTGTGATATCACCGTTGCAACGTCAAAATGCATCGTTTTGGTTGACCCATCCTGATACCGGTGCCCGTTCACCTCAAGATACATTGGCAGATTTTGCGGGTCGGGCACTTTGTCTCTTGTCACCAGCCACGGGCCGATCGGGCCGAATGTGTCTGCGGACTTTCCTTTGACCCATTGGCCCGAGCGATGAAGTTGAAAATCACGTTCTGACAGGTCGTTTACAACGCAGTACCCGGCGACATGTTCCATGGCTTCGGCCTCAGATACGTATTTGGCCTCTTTGCCTATGACGGCCCCCAGCTCCACCTCCCAGTCGGTTTTGATCGAACCACGCGGGATTTCGACCGTATCGTTGGGACCGATGATGGCAGAGGTGGCTTTGAAGAAAATCACTGGTTCAGCAGGAAGTTCCATTCCGCTTTCCGCCGCGTGATCGGCATAGTTCAGACCTATGCAGATGAATTTGCCGACATTGCCAACGCAGGGACCGATGCGTGTATCGCCATCCACCGCTGGCAGGCTGTCCACATCGAGTGCTCGCAATTTTTCAAGAACTGCGTCGCCAAGAGTATTGCCCGATATGTCTTCGACCACACCGGAAAGATCTCGAACCGAGCCGTCAGAGGCCAATATACCAGGTTTCTCAGCGCCTTCGGGGCCATAACGTAGAAGTTTCATTGTAAAGTCCTTCCTGTTCAGATCGTCCAGCCACCATCTATGGCAAAGGGCTGACCCGACGTGTATTTACTGGCATCACTGGCCAAATACAGAGCCAGTTCTGCGATCTCTTCCGCGGTGCCAATTCGGCCCATCGGCTGACGGGCAATGAAATCGGTCATTGCCTGATCGTAGCCTCCTGTGGCGTGCAGCCTCTCATGCAGACTGGGGCTGTCGACTGTGCCGGGACAAATTGCGTTGCATCGGATGCCTCGTGTTACGAAATCGGCCGCGACGGATTTGGTCAGGCCAATGACCGCTGCCTTTGATGCGCAATATGCAAATCGGTTCGGCACGCCCTTCATGGATGATGCGACCGACGACATGTTGATGATTGATCCACCACCTGCTTCCAGCATTCCCGGAAGGGTCAGGCGGATCAGTCTGAACATGGCTTTGACGTTGAGGTCGAAACTGAAGTCCCAGTCGTTTTCGCTGCACTCAAGGATTGAGCCTCCCGCAACATAGCCCGCACAGTTAAACAGAACGTCCAGTTTCGGCAGGTCGACCACAGCGGCGGTCACAGCCTCATTGTCTGTTACGTCCAGCTTGAGCGGCTCGATACCCGCGATACCGCCTAATTCTGCAAGCGAAGCATCGTTGATGTCGCTGGCGATCACGCGTGCGCCTTCGGCTACAAACAATTCAGCGGTTGCTCGGCCAATGCCTTGCCCGGCAGCTGTGATCAGAGCGGTTTTGCCCGCAAGCCGGTTGGATGGTTCGAATGTCGTCATTGGTTGCCTCACAGTTTCTCGGGCAAAAGGTCGGATGGAATGTCCTGATAGCAAACCGGCCGCAAGAAACGGCGGATCGACAATGTGCCCACGGATGTTGCGCCAAAGTTGGTTGAGGCGGGGTAGGGACCGCCGTGAACCATGCTGTCGCACACTTCAACGCCGGTCGGGAAACTGTTGGCCAGTAGGCGCCCCGCCTTTCGTTCAAGCAGCGGAAGCAGCGCCTGAGCCTCTGGTTTGTCGCCTGCGTCCAGATGCAGGGTACAGGTTAGCTGCCCTTCGAAGGCGCGCGCGATCTGTTGCATTTGTGAGGCGTCTTTCACGCGAACGATAATACCCAACGGTCCGAAAACCTCTTCCTGCAGCTTGTGATCGGCCAGCCAGTCATCGCCGGAAACTGCGAACAGGTAAGGCGCGGCATCGCGCGTCTCGCAATTGGTGCCCATGATCTTGGAAACACCAGTTCCCGCGGCGACGCGCGAAACGCCGTCGCGATACGCGGTCGCAATTCCATCGGTCAGCATTGTCTGTTCGGCTACGGCGGATAGGCCGGTCTCGGATGCTGCCTGAAACGCTTCGGCATCGGGCCCATCAATGATCACGGCAATGCCGGGATTAGTGCAAAACTGGCCCGCGCCCATCGTCAGCGAAGCCGCCCAACCTGTGCCGATCTCGGCCCCTCGCGCGGCTGCTGCTTGAGGCAAGATAAACATTGGATTGACCGAGCCCAGTTCGCCAAAGAACGGAATGGGCTCATCCCGCTGCGCGCATAAATCGAACAATGCGCGTCCACCTCCAAGGCTGCCAGTGAAACCTACTGCCCGGATCAGCGGATGTTGCACCAGACGCGTGCCCACGTCCCGTTTGCCGCCCTGGACCAGTGAAAAAACTCCGGGATGAGTTCCAGTCGCCTTGATGGCGGCATTGATGGCCTGCGCCACGATCTCGCCCGTGCCGGGATGGGCCGAATGGCCTTTGACGACGACGGGACATCCCGCGGCCAGTGCCGCCGCGGTATCGCCCCCGGCAACCGAGAAAGCCAGTGGGAAATTCGACGCGCCGAACACCGCAACAGGACCTAGCGGGCGCTGGATCATGCGCAGGTCGGGGCGGGGCAGGGGTGCGCGATCCGGCATGGCCGGGTCATGGCGCATGTCCAGATAATCACCCGCTTCGATGTGATCGGCAAAGAGGCGCAGCTGGCCGACCGTACGGCCACGTTCCCCCTGTAGGCGCGCCTCGGGCAAGCCGGTTTCCTGAGTGCCAATCTCGGTGGTGTCATCCCCGCGCGCGTCAATCTCTTCCGCGATTTTACGCAGCAGCGTGGCACGCTCGGTGCGAGAAGACCACCCGAAAGTTGCAAACGCTTCCTCGGCTGCTTCCACTGCGCTGTCGACTAATGCTGCTGTCCCGACAGAAAAGTCGTGGCTTGGTCCGTGCGCGGGTTCCGACGCAAAAGTCGTGTCTGCGCTAAGCCATTCGCCTGCGATCAGATGTTTTCCAGTCAACATGTTCATTCTCTCTTACAACAAGCCGCGATGGGCGAGGTTTCGCATCAGGTGTGACGCCCCAAACGTCCATTCAGGGCATTCCGTCGACAGGCGCACTGTGTTTGTAAGTGCCCCAAGTTGTGCATTGGCGATGGTGACAACGTCACCAAGCTTGTGCGTAAACCCGCCACCCGACCTATCCCGATCTTGGGTCGGGGCGAAGAGCGTGCCAAGAAACAGCATCAGCCCGTCAGGATATTGGTGGTGGCGCCCGATTGTCTGTTTAACAAGATCGGCAGGATCGCGGCTGATCTGCGACATGGATGAGCTGCCGTTCAGGACGAACCCATCCGGTCCGGTGATGGTCAGCGTCAGTTCGGCTTGGCGTACATCGTCCAGAGTGAACCCATTATCGAACAACCGGATCATCGGTCCAATCGCGCAGGAGGCGTTGTTGTCCTTGGCTTTGCTCAGCAACAGGGCTGAGCGCCCTTCAACGTCGCGTAGGTTGACATCGTTCCCTAGTGTCGCACCCTTGATCTGACCTTGTGATGTCACGACCAGAACAACTTCGGGCTCGGGGTTGTTCCAGGTCGAAATCGGGTGCAGCCCGATATCTGCACCGAAGCCGACAGATGACAGGACCTGCGCCTTTGAAAATACCTCGGCATCGGGGCCGATCCCGACTTCCAGATACTGGCTCCAGAGACCTTCTGCTATCAGCGCTTCTTTGACATCTGCGGCGGCGTTCGATCCCGGTACGATGTTCGAGAGGCTGCCTCCGATCCGATCTCCGATGCGCGCCCGGATCGCGTCGGCTTTGGCAGGATCGCCTGCGGCCTGTTCCTCGATCACGCGCTCGACCATGGAGCCTGCAAATGTAACGCCACAGGCCTTAACCGCTTGCAGATCACACGGCGCGAGCCACAGGTGGTCGGCATCCAAAGCCCCGATATCTTCACCTTGAGCGTTGCGCACATAATCCGTGGCATCGTCGCGCTCTAGAATATCCCGGACGGTTGGTGCCGCTTTTGATGTAATATCGACAACCCGCCCACTGCGCAGTGTGACCACGCTGGGTCCGACCTCAGCACGCTCAAGACGTCCGAGCCACAGCCCGTTTGCTTCCAATGTAGGTATGGTCATTTCAATCCCTGAGGTTATAGGCGCGGGCGGCGTTACCACCCATAATTGCCTTGCGTTCTGCGTTACTCAGCTGGTTCAGCAGAGTGTCGGTGGTTTCACACCAGCGTTCGTAGCTGCTGGCCAAAGTGCAAACCGGCCAATCGCTGCCCCAGATCAAACGCGACGGGCCGAAAGTGTTCAGCAGGTGATCCACATAGGGGCACAGGTCTTCGATCGTCCAGTCTGCAGCGGCTTCCGTCACAAGACCGGACAGCTTGCACCACGCACTGGTCTCTCGGGCCAATGTCAACATGTCTTCGGACCAGCCGTCCAAGATCGCGTCTTTGATAAATGGTTTCGATCCGTGGTCGATGACCACACGCATATCGGGGTAACGCTGAAGAAGTTGCCTGAGCGGGCGCAGATGTTGGGGCAAGGTCAATGCATCGAATGTCAGGTTGTGCCGTCGAACTGCCTCGAAAGCCGGAGACAGCATGTCGCCGAGCATCCACGATGGGTCAGCAATGTCTTGTATCATCGGACGGAGACCGACCAGTGCCGGATGGGCGGCCAAAGCGGCAATCTGCGCGCCAACATCATCGGCTTCAAAATCAACCCAGCCGACAACACCATTGATGAATGCAATCTGGTCGGCCAGAGCGAGCATGTATTCGGTCTCAGCAACGGTGGGCGCCGCCTGGACAAGGACCGTGCCATCAATCTCGGCAGCCTTTAGCAGGGGCATTAGATCTTCTGGCGTGAAATCCCGATAGATCGCGCCAAGTTCAGGCGTCAACCAGCCATAGTCGCCGCGCGCTAAAGCCCAGAAATGCTGATGCGCGTCGATTTTCATCCGATCACACCCTTTTTCAGGATGATGTTGCCATAAAGCCTGCGTTCGCCCGTCTGAACAATGGCAAAAGCGTTGGCCGCACGGTCGTAGAATGCAAACCGTTCCAATCCCTGCACTTTGGCAGGGTTGTCGGCGGTCGTTTCGATGATACGCTGAAAGTCCGCGACTGCGTCAGGAACTGCCTCCGCGTCGCCGACAACCTGCATGGTCAACGCCGGATCAGAAACGAATGTATCCAACGGCATCACCGACAATACAGCTCGCAACACTTCACTGGCCGAAGACCCGCCCGCCCGGATGCAGTCCGGCCCGCTGCTGGAACCCGGGAAATTCGCGTCTGCGATGACGATTTCATCCCCGTGGCCCATGGCCCTGAGGGTATACAGAAGCTCCGGCGACAGGATCGGGTCGATGTTACGCAGCATCGTAGGCCTCGCTTGGCAGAGGCGCGTCGGGTCGGATCAGGCCTTCGGATCGCAGATCCGACCATAGGTCCATAGGAATCGCATGTTCCATCAATGCGATATTGGATTGGACTTCGGATGCGTTGACAGCGCCAGGTATGACCGTTTTGACGCAAGGATGACCCAGAACAAATTGCAGCGCCGCTGCAATCAGCGGAGTGTTGTGAGCAGCGCAAACGGCTTCGATCTTGCGGACCCGGTCCAGAATATCTTCAGGTGCGTCTGCATAATTATACTTGGCGCCGGGCACGGCTCCGGTGGCGAGGATGCCGGAATTGTACGGCCCGCCCAGAATGATCCCGACATCGCGCTGCTCACAAAGTGGCAGGAAACTGTCGAGCGCTTCCTGCTCCAGAAGCGTATAGCGCCCGGCCAGCAGGAATCCGTCGAAATCCCCCAGCCCAAGCAGCTTTTCACATACCTGCCATTCGTTTACGCCCGCCCCAATTGCAGCGATTTCTCCGGCATCGCGCAGTTCGGTTAGCGCTTTGTACCCCCCGCCATCAAAAAGCTCGCGCACCTTGGCATCAGACACTTCCTGACTGCCTTGACTGAAGACACAGACATCATGGACCAGAAGAATGTCTGAGTTGGCTACACCGATCCTGTCGCGGCTGGCCTCGTAAGACCGCATGACCCCGTCATAGGTGTAGTCGAAGACGATCCTTTTCTGCGGGACATCGACAAAGGCTTCAGGTGTCACCTCATGCGGTTCGCAATCCAGTAAAAGGCGACCGATCTTGGTCGAAAGTTGAATGTTCTCGCGGCCAAACCGGCCTATCGCCTGTCCGAACCGGTGCTCTGACCGACCAAGCCCGTATTGCGGCGCGGTGTCAAAAAACCGGATGCCTGCGTCATAGGCGGCTTGCAATGCAGCCTGCGCGTCCTCGTCCGAGACTTTGCGATACAGGTTCCCCAGCGGCGCTCCACCGAATCCCATGCGGGTCAGGGGAACGGGCCGTGTGGTCCGGTTGTTTAGTAATTCTGTCTGGGAAACGGTCATCCTGCCTCGCTATTCAGCTGTGGGGTGAGGTTGAACAAATCGGGGTTTTGCTGTTCCAGCCGCTGTATGCGTGGCATCAACTGCCCAAGGTGGGTACGCATAGCGTCCTGCGCAGCCTGTTCATCGTGATTGCTGATTGCCTCGAAAATAGCTCTGTGCTCTGCCAGTGTTTCAGCGATCCGGCCAGGGGTGGGCAGCAACAGCATTCGGGCGCGGCTGACTTGCAATGAAACGGTCTGGGCGACATCCGCGAGGCGGCGGAAGCCGGTAAACTCCATCAGCAGACCGTGGAATTCTTCGTCTGCCTGATAAAAGCCGGGGATGTCCTCATCCACGATCAACAGTTCCTGCAGGCGCATGTTGCGGCTCAATCGCTTGCGCTGATCGTCGGTCAGATCGCGCGCAACCTTCGCAACAGTTGCAAGCTCAAGCGCCTCGCGCAGGAAAGCACCTTCGCGGATTTCGTCCATCGAAAAGTAAGACACGCGGGTGCCGGATTGCGGCACTACATCCACCAGCCCTTCAGAGGCCAGGCGCGCGATGGCGTCGGCAACAGGCGCACGAGATACGCCCAATCGTTCGCATACGGGAGCTTTCCGGAGATTCGCTCCGGGTGGGAAATCAAGCGAGAGAATCGCCTGCTTTAATGAGTGGTGAACCCGTTGAGCCAGCGGCCCTTCGATAGTCGTGATCTCAGGCAGCAGCGCGGCATCAATATCTTGGTGTTTGCTCATGCTTGGCAATTTAGCATTCTAACATGTTAGTTGACAAGTGACAATTTTGGATTTAGCAACATTGGCCAAGCAAGCGGGGAAGAGATGCAAGCACACGGCGGCATAGATGTTTTGGAAGAGGAGACGCGCGACGTCGTGAAGCTTAATCCGCGGGACAATATCGTCATCGCTTTGCGCGACCTGCAGGCGGGCGAACAACCGGTGCATGTTCCGGCGCCCTTGGCTGCACCTGTTTCCCGCGGTCACAAAATTGCGGTGTCACCAATCAATACTGGCGAAAACGTTGTTCGCTATGGCCAGATCATTGGGCAGGCCAAATGCGATATCGCGCCGGGCGAACATATCCACGTGCACAACCTTGGCATGGGTGCGCATCAGCAGGACTACGCACATGCCAGCGCGAACGCGCCACTACCCACTCTTACTGAAGAGCGGACATTCGATGGATACCATCGTACCGACGGCAAGGTGGGTACCCGAAACTACATCGGAATTCTAACCACCGTTAATTGTTCGGGGTCCGTGGCTCGTTTTATCGCTGAGGCGGCAGAAAAATTCGGGCTGCTGGACAGCTTCCCAAATGTGGACGGTGTGGTGCCGATTGTGCACGGGACCGGCTGCGGAATGTCTGGCAAGGATGAGGGTTATGCCACCCTGTTCCGAACCCTGTCCGGGTACGCCCAGCATCCGAATTTCGGGGGTATCCTGCTGATTGGTCTGGGGTGCGAGGTCATGCAGGTCGCAGACCTGGTTGGCGGACGGCCAATCCGCGCTGACGGTGCCCTGCGTTATATGACCATTCAGAACGAGGGCGGAACCCGGCGTACCATCGAACGAGGGTTGGAAGAGCTGCGCGGCATCGCCGAGCTGGCCAATCAGGCCGAACGCGCGCTCGCTCCGATCAGTGCCATTACGGTCGGCATGCAATGCGGCGGCTCGGATGGGTATTCGGGGATCACCGCGAACCCCGCGCTGGGGTTTGCTTCGGATCTGCTGGTGCGCCACGGGGGCACGACGATCCTGTCGGAAACCTCGGAAATCTACGGCGCTGAACACTTGCTGACCCGGCGGGCAGAAACGGTCGAAGTTGGCGAAAAGCTGATCGAACGCATTCACTGGTGGGAGGACTATACCGTCCGCAACGGCGGTGAGATGGACAACAACCCAAGCCCCGGCAACAAGCGCGGTGGGCTCACGACCATTCTGGAAAAATCGCTGGGGGCAGTCGCCAAAGGGGGCACAGCCCCTCTGCGCGACGTCTACAAATTCGGCGAGATGGTCGATAAGCGCGGGTTTGTCTTCATGGACAGCCCCGGATTTGATCCGTGTTCGGTCACCGGCCAAGTGGCCTCGGGCGCGAATCTGATCGTGTTCACAACCGGGCGCGGATCGGTGTCCGGATATCAGCCGACACCCTGCATCAAGTTGGCCACCAATTCCGAGATGTATGCCCGCATGGCCGACGACATGGACCTGAACTGCGGTGACATCGTGACCGACGGGGTCAGCATCGAGGCAAAAGGCGAAGAGCTGTTTGAAATGCTCATCCGCGTCGCCTCGGGAGAAAAGACCAAAAGCGAGGAACTTGGCTTTGGGGGCGTTGAATTCGTCCCCTGGCAAATCGGCGCGGTGATGTAACCCACGTCGGGCCCAAGGGAGAGGGGCACATGGGAGGGAAAATGAATAAATTGGTCGAAATGGCGGGGATTGATAAGTTCTTTCCCGGCGTGCACGCGCTGAAATCCGTACAGTTCGATCTTGAACCGGGCGAAGTTCACGCACTGATGGGTGAGAACGGGGCCGGAAAAAGCACGCTGATGAAGATCCTGTCGGGTATCTATCAGCGCGATGGCGGGACGCTTAAGATCGAAGGGCGTGAAGTCGGTCCGACAACCCCGCGCGAAGCGCAGGATCTGGGCATTGGGATCATCCATCAGGAACTGAGCCTGATGAACGACCTGACCGTCGCCCAAAACATCTTTATCGGGCGTGAACCGCGTAAGAGCTTTGGCCGTTTGGACGAGGCGGTGCTGAATGCGCAGACCGCCGAAATCTTTGCTTCGATGAACCTTAGCCTTGATCCCAAGGCGTTGGTTGGCAGCTTGACCATTGCGAAACAGCAAATGGTCGAGATCGCCAAGGCACTGTCCTTTCGGTCCAAGGTGTTGATCATGGACGAGCCTACGGCGGCCCTGAATGACGCCGAGATTGCCGAGTTGTTCGTGATCATCCGCCGCCTCAAGGCCGAGGGCGTGGGCATCGTTTACATCAGCCACAAGATGGACGAACTCAAGCAGATCTCGGATCGCGTGACGGTCATGCGCGATGGGGAATATGTCGGAACGGTAGGGGCCGCCGAAACCCCGATCAGCCAGATCATCGCCATGATGGTTGGGCGGGAGGTCGAAGAAGAACCGCTGGACGTCCCTGATCTAGGTGATGCCGAAATGTCTCTGCAGGTTACCGGGTTGAGCCGGAGCAACAAAATTCAGGACGTCAGCTTCGGGGTCCAAAAGGGTGAAATTCTGGGCTTTGCCGGTCTGATGGGCGCCGGTCGAACCGAGGTTGCACGGGCTATCTTCGGGGCCGATTCTAAGGATAGCGGAGAAATCCGGGTACATGGTCAGGTGGTGTCGATCAAATCACCCACCGACGCTGTAAAAGCGGGGATTGGATACCTGTCCGAGGACCGAAAGCATTTCGGCCTCGCTACTGGTATGAACGTGCGCGACAATATCGCGCTTGCCTCGATGGACCTGTTCACCGGTGCAGGCGGAGTTCTGCATGATGGTGAAATCAGCGACACCGCAAAAAGCTACATCCAGCTATTGGGCATTCGAACACCATCGGATGTGCAGGAGGTTCGCCTGCTATCAGGCGGCAACCAACAGAAGGTTGTTATCGCCAAATGGCTGCTGCGTGACTGCGATATTCTGATTTTCGATGAGCCCACCCGCGGCATCGACGTCGGCGCAAAATCCGAGATCTACAAGCTGTTGGAAGAACTGGCGGGGCAGGGCAAGACGATCATCGTGATCTCTTCCGAACTGCCCGAAATCATGCGCCTCAGCCATCGCATCGCCGTGATGTGCGAAGGGCGAATGACCGGCATTCTGCCCGGCGGAAAAGACACCACTCAGGAAGACATCATGCATCTGGCCACGCAACGTGCGGCGACGATGCAGGTAACAGGGACAGTCCAATGACCACAGCAACCGACATCGAAAAGAAAAAGCCACTCTCGGGTCTTGCGGACAGCGGCGCGTATCAAAAGCTGTTGGCCTTCGCCAGTTTGATCGTCCTGCTGATCGGATTTTCCATTGCGTCGCCGAATTTCATGCAGACATCGAACATGATTGCCATTCTGCAGGCGACATCGGTGAATGGCGTTCTGGCCGTCGCGGCTACGCTGGTCATTATTACCGGTGGGATCGACCTGTCGGTCGGCACGCTGATGACTTTCTGCGCAGTGATCGCTGGCGTGGTACTGACATATCTCGGCATGCCACTACTATTGGGCGTCGCTGCAGCCATTGCGGCTGGGGCATTCTGCGGGCTTTGCTCAGGCACTTTCGTCGCCAAGATGAAAATCCCACCGTTCATTGCGACGCTTGGCAT
This sequence comes from Ruegeria sp. CL5, assembly GCF_056536485.1. Classification (NCBI taxonomy): domain Bacteria; kingdom Pseudomonadati; phylum Pseudomonadota; class Alphaproteobacteria; order Rhodobacterales; family Roseobacteraceae; genus Ruegeria; species Ruegeria sp. CL5. Next base: position 76,061 of record NZ_JBQFPS010000011.1, on the reverse strand, counting down.
GATGTTGATCCTCAAAGGCCTGTCGCTGGTGATCTCAGGGACGCGGCCGATCTACTTCAACGATACGCCGGGCTTTGACCTGATTTCGCGCGGGTCACTGATTGGAGAGGTTTTCCCATCGCTGCCCATCCCCAACGGTGTGCTGATCCTGTTCCTGGTTGCCATTGCAGCATCGTACATCCTGGGGCGCACAGTTCTGGGCCGTTACACTTTTGCTCTTGGCTCAAATGAGGAAGCAGTGCGTCTGTCAGGTGTGAACACCGACATGTGGAAGATGCGCATTTACGCTCTTGCCGGAGCGATCTGCGGCATCGCCGGAATCCTCATCGCCTCGCGCTTGAATTCCGCACAACCGGCATTGGGACTGGGTTACGAGCTGGAGGCGATCGCCGCCGTGGTGATCGGCGGCACCTCCTTGTCCGGTGGGCGCGGCACCATCCTCGGCACACTGATCGGAGCGTTGATCATGGCGGTCCTGACTAATGGCCTACGCGTGCTGTCCGTCGCGCAGGAATGGCAGACCGTTGTGACCGGAGCGATCATTATTCTGGCTGTCTATGCCGATATGGCACGGCGCAAGAAATCGGGATGATCAAGCAACTAAATCAAAGACCAAAACAACCAACTGGAGGAGAAAACATGTTAACACGTCGTTTCATTCTGGGTGCGCTGAGTGCAGCCACCCTGGCAGGACCCGCCTCGATGGCGGCAGCCGAAGAGATCTACATCCCGCTGGTATCCAAAGGCTTTCAGCATCAGTTCTGGCAGGCCGTTAAGTCGGGTGCGGAGCAGGCGGCTGACGAATTTGATGTCACCATCACATTTGAAGGTCCGGATAATGAGACAATGGTGGACCGTCAGATCGACATGCTGGCTGCCGCTCTGGCCAACAATCCCAAAGCCATTGGTTTTGCCGCTCTGGATAGCCAAGCTGCAATTCCGCTATTGAAGCAGGCCAATGAAAATGGCATTCCGATTATCGCTTTCGACAGCGGCGTTGACAGTGACATTCCGCTTTCAACCGCGACAACGGATAACTTGGCAGCAGCCGGGCTCGCAGCCGACAAAATGGCAGAGAAAATTGGTGGCAAAGGCAAAGTCGCAGTTGTCGCGCATGACCAAACCAGCCGCACTGGCATCGACCGCCGTGATGGCTTCGTCAATCGCATGGCCGAGAAGTACCCGGATATCGAAGTTGTCACGGTTCAGTACGGCCAGGGTGACCACCTGAAGTCGACCGAGGTCACCAAGGCGATCTTGACTGCAAACCCTGATCTGAATGGCATTTTCGGCACCAACGAGGGCTCGGCCATCGGTGTTGTAAATGGCGTTCAAGAGCTGGGCACCGAAGGTCTGGTCATCATTGGCTATGACAGCGGCAAAGCTCAGAAAGACGCAATCAAGAGCGGTCTGATGGCGGGCGCGATCACGCAAAACCCTGTGGGCATCGGTTATGAGACGGTGAAAGCAGCGGTTGCGGCTTTGAACGGGGAAGAGGTTCCAGGTCTGATCGATACAGGCTTCTACTACTACGATGCCTCGAACATTGACGACCCGAAGATCTCGGCCGTTCTGTACGACTAAGTACAACCACTCAAACTGTCCGGCCTGCCTATTTGGCGGACCGGATGGTTTCATCTGCAGATTGTCAGGTAAATTGATACCAAGGCGTGCGGGGCAACGGCATTTGGGTCGCAACGCTGGCTTGCGACTGAGCTGCCGTCCTTATTGGCACATCAATTACAAATTCGCGTCGGTTGTCGTTAAAAACGGGCGCGAAATGTGGAATCGACAATGAAGTGATCGCGAATTGACCAGTGCCATGCCGAATACGAGCATATACTCGATTTGAAAGATCGCAAGCTACTGCGATCTGACCAAGAAGGATTCGCTTGTGCGCGAGCGCATCACGGCTATTGCCGCATAACGGCTAGTGGCAGCGGGGGCGATCTACAGAGCGTCTTATTAACTCGAGTTCGAAACTCTCTTTAGCCGTGATTAGCCTTTGCGGCCGTGCGAAGACGTGACATCAAATTGGTTAACGACCGATCTGAGCCATTGTATCCTGCACCGCATAATATCGTTGTGCGTTAGGAGGATGCGTCCCTAGAAAACGATCACCAGGATCAGGAAATCGCGCAAAGTACAACCCGCCTTTGAGTGGATCATAGCCGGCTTTGTAGGCTATTACCGTGCCTAGTCGATCAGCTTCCAATTCAAAGTTCTTTTAATAGCCGCGACCACCCGCAAAGGCTCCGAGATCTTGTGCTACGGCAATGTCATTCGGCCCAGCCCCTGCAATTGTTGCCAGAACCGCCAAAAGCACCGCACCAGCCGCAGCATTTTGGGCCTGTCGCGCCATTTGCACTTGAATGTGGTGAGCGGCTTCATGCGCCATAACAAATGCTAGCTCATCGGTATTGTTCACATTCCGTGTCAGCGCTTGGGTCATTGTGATAACAGGGCGTCCTGATTTGCTTAAACTCTGATATGCGTTTGAGGGTGTTTTTTTGTTTGGATCAATTCGCATCAAAAAATCGCAATTCACTCCCCGAATTTGGCGGCGACATTCGTGCTCAGCAACGGGCACAATTCGAGAGGCAACCTGCCGAAATCTAACTTGTGCCTGTTGTGAACTGGCCGGAGCACTCGTGCGACCGGGATTTGGGATGGGTGCCGATGGCGGAGGCGTGGTTGAAACGCATCCCGCCAGCAAAAATGCAGCCAATACCGAGGCAACCCGCTTCATACCTACGCCTTTCTACCTTTTTTGAGATCCTAAATAGAGCCCTTAGGCGTCGATAAACCAACACCCATACACGAATTTCAGAGCCTGTGAAAATTGATATTCAATAACAGAGAAGGTTGGCTGTAGCCGCACCCGATTGCGATGCGGGCAAAATGGTGGGCAACGCAAATGGCCCTGAGTCGAAGGACTGCAATTTCCGTTCGGGCATTAAATTATAATACCAATTGGTATCATTCGCTCATTTTGCCATAGCAACCTCAGTGGAGCAAAAATGATGCACCAGCCGCCAAATTGGACCAGTCAGATGAGGTTGCTCAGTCGCGGGTACTGCCCACAAAGAAACTCTGTGACTTCTATCGTATGCCCTCTAAACTCCGGTCTAGTGTGTTTCATTAGTTTGCGTGGGGGTTCGAACGCAGGTGGGTGGAAAAAAGGTATTAAGAGAGACGGCTGATTCAGCGTCGTCATCCTCGCAAAGCAGGGGGCTCAGCGCGGATGATCAGCAGGCGCGGTTCGAAGCTACTGCGCGGGTTATGCAGGCGATTTCTGAGACCAAGGATGACATCCAACCAGTATGCGACTTGATTCTAACGCTGGCAAAAGATCTCTGCGATGCCATTTTTGCTGGTCTGGTTCTCGGGCAAGAAGGGGATGCGCGTCAGCAACTGATTGCCAGCGTCAATCTGCACCCGGATATTCAGCAGCTGTGGCTCGACGGCAAATACACGATGGAGCCAGGCAACTCCATCGTGACGGACACTATACTCAGCGGTAAGACCAGGCGTGTTGTCGACATGGGCGACACCGATTTCCACAAATCGGGCGATGAGCGCTTTAAACTCATTGTCGACACGCATGGGTGCAGAAGCAATCTGTTTGTTCCTTTGAAAGTGGGTGGCAGTGCAATCGGATGCCTGATGCTGGCACGGGATGAGGTGCGACCGTACTCCGACGATCAGGTCCAGCTGGTTGAAACTTTCGCCGCGCAGGCGGTCATTGCAATTGAAAATGTTCGCCAGTTTAGCAAGTTGCAGGTCCGTCTGGCTCGTGAAGGGGCAACGCGCGATGTGCTGGAGACGATCAGTCGATCTCGGGAAGATGAAGCGCCAGTCTTTCAGACGATCCTGGAAAACACGGCCCGGCTTTGCGAAACAGATGTAGCCACGTTGAGCCTGCTAAATGAGGCAGGAACTCATTTGGAATACGCGGCCCATTTTGGTGATCAATTGGCTACGTACAAGGTCGGCGTGGATCGCTGGTCTTTGGAGTCAAATTTACAAATTGCCGAGTCCGTGCGGGAAGCGCGCGTTATTCACAACGTCGATTTGCGCGAGACAGACCACTACATCAACGGGGATCCTTGGCGCCGGCAACTGGTTGATGAGGAAGGTGTCCGTTCGTTTCTAACGGTTCCTTTGATGTCGGCAAATGGTGACCCCGTCGGTGTCATTGGGATTTACCGGCGTGAAGTGCGGTCATTTACTGATGATGAAATCTCTTTGGTCGAGGGCTTTGCGGCGCAGGCTGTGATCGCAATAGATAACACCCGTCAAATGAAAGAGCTGCACACCCAGTTAGAACGCCAAACGGCGACGCAGGAGGTACTGAGCGTCATCAGCAAAAGCCGGGACAACGATGCACGCGTCTTTGAAGCGGTGCTGCAGCAGGCCACGGAAATCTGTGACGCGGATCAGGCGGCACTGGTTTTGGTCAACGCTGCAGGAACCCATATTCAATTGGCCGGTGCATGGGGGCACGATAGAACCGACGTCGAATTGGGAGAAGAGTGGCCTCTTGATGGTTCAGTCACGGCGGCGGCGGCGATACGAAATTGCAAGGTTGTACGCGTCGAGGACATCGCCGACACTGAGTTCTACCGCTCGGGTGATCCTACTGCTGTTACAATGGTCGAGGTCGAAGGCATCAGGTCACGGGTTGTTGTGCCATTGATGCAGGGGGAACAGGCGATTGGTGCGATCGCAGTCAGCCGCCGCGAAGTCCGCCCGTTTTCTGATCCCGACGTGCAATTCATTGAAGAGTTCGCCAAACACGCAGTCATAGCGATAGAAAATACGCGCCAATTTCGAGAGGTTCAGGAACGACTTGAGCGCGAAAAAGCATCGCGAGAAATCCTCGAAGTCATAAGCCGTAGCCGCGACGACGAAAGACCTGTATTCCAGAGCATTCTCGAAAACTCCAGCCGTCTGTGCAAAGCGCCACTCGCCTTCTTGTGTATCGCTGATCACGAACGCGGGATCGCAACGATCCCGGCCAATATTGGTGCGAGAATCGATTTTGACGAAGCGCTCAAAAATTTTTTGGAGCCACTTACACGCACTGAATTAATTGCGATCAAACCAATGATTGATGGCGAGGTCATTCGCCAGGACGATATCGCGGACGATCCCCTTTACCTCAGGGATCGTGACCCGAAACGGGTTCAGATGGTTGAGATTGAAGGAGCCCGCTCGGTTCTGGCAGTTCCGTTGATGAAGGACGGCACCGGTCTAGGGGTGATCGTGCTCTATCGTCGTGAAGTTGCGCCATTCTCAGACGACGACGTGGCACTGGTCCAAACCTTCGCGGCTCAAGCCGTTATCGCAATGGAAAACGTCCGACAGTTTCGCGAAGTTCAGGATCGCACAGCGGAAGTTATGCAGGCTTTGGAATATCAGACCTCTACATCCGAAGTGCTGCGGGTTATTTCGGCGTCACCAAATGAGTTGGCGCCTGTTCTCGATGCTATCCTCAATGAAGCGTCGCGCATCTGCGAATTGCAGGATGCCTATGTTGCAATGTTGAACCCCGACGATCAGCTTTTTCATGTTCTTGCGATATTTACGCAGGACACGACCTTTGCGGAATATGTCAAAGCGCATCCTATTTCGCCTGATGAAAGCGGTGTCAGCGGGCGTGCCATACTGTCGAAACGCACCATCTATATCGAAGATGTCGAAACCGAGACGTCTTATACTTGGATGGAGGATAGCGGCGTCGGGGAATATCGGTCCGTGCTCGGGGTCCCGTTGGTCAAAAATGGCGAGGTTGTGGGTGTAATTTCGGTCGGGTCAACCGAGGTTTCGGGATTTTCCACCAAGCAGATTCAGTTGTTAGAAACCTTCGCCGACCAAGCGATTATCGCCATTACAAATGCCAACCTGTTCCGGGAAGTGGAGGAACGCACTGCCGAGGTCGTGCAGTCACTAGAATACCAGACTGCCACGTCAGAGGTTTTAGATGTCATCTCTCGTTCGCCTAACGATCTTCCACGAGTGCTAGATGCAATCCTGGAAGTTTCCTCACGCATCTGCGACCCAGAATATGCATTCTTTGCAATGCGGGATGCTGACGATGGGTTGTACCGTGTGGCCATGTCCCACAACGTGAGTGATGCGTTTCTTGACTATTTGTCAGACAACCCAATTGCCCCAGAGGAAGGCTCGTGCATCGGCCGCACGGCCCTTCACGGCAAGACTGTTTACATAAAAGATACAAGTAAGGATCCATCTTACACATGGAAGGTGGCGGCGGAGATCGGTGATTACCTAACCACCCTCGGCGTCCCCTTAGTCAGCGAAGGCGTGACCGTTGGTGTTATCGTCATGGCGCACCGGAAGCCCGGGGCGTTTAGCGAAAAACAGGTCAACCTGTTAGAGACATTCGCCTCCCAGGCTGTGATCGCCATCAACAACACCCGGTTGTTCAAAGAAGTGCAGGCCCGTACAGCAGAAGTTGAAGAAGCGCTCGACTATCAAACAGCCACGTCTGAAGTGCTGGGAGTGATCTCGCGCTCGCCAAATGAACTCGATCCCGTACTCAAAGCTATTTTGCAAGTGGCGGTTCGCATCTGCAAACCCGAGGCGTCTTACGTCGCACTACTGAATGAAGAAACCGGAGTATACGACATTGCTGCGACCCATAATTCCGCCGCAGCTCATTACGACGTCATAACCCGTCAGGTGCTTGTTCCAGACAAGGGCACGACCACGGGACGCGCCGCGCTGACAGGCAAAACGGTGTACATTGAAGATTTTGAGTACGACCCGGACTATGCTTGGAAAGAAGAAGCACTGGGTGCCGGATTTCGTTCGGCTTTAGGAGTCCCACTGGTAAAGGATGGGGTCACGCTCGGCGTGATTTCACTTGCTCATTCGAAAGTTGGGGCGTTCTCGGACAAGCAGATAGCTTTGGTTGAAACGTTCGCTTCGCAAGCGGTAATTGCGCTTGGAAATGCGCACCTTTTCGACGAGGTGACAGCCCGAACTGAGGAAGTTGAGGAATCCTTAGCGTACCAGAAAGCCACAAGCGAGGTGCTCGAAGTTATTTCCCGATCTCCTGATGCATTGGAGCCTGTACTGGAGGCGTTGCTGGCCGTTTCGTCTCGCATTTGTCGCCTGCAGGATGCCTTCGTTGCGCTTAAGGCACCCGAAGATGGGAAGTACCATTATTTTGCCGGGCACAATTTGTCGGGCAAATTCGCGGATTTTTTAAAGGCGCATCCTTTTGAGCCCGGGGAAACATCGGCCACGGCACGTGCGCTTCTGCATGGACGGGCCGACTATGTTGAAGATACGCAAGCTGACCCCAATTACGATCCGCTGCTCAAATCCAATCTCGAGGGCTATCGATCCGTCCTTTCCGTGCCACTGATCCGCGATGGTGTCACAATCGGTGTCATCAGCATGGGCAGCCGAATAACTGCGGCTTTCGACGAGAAGCAAATTAAGCAGATGGAGACATTTGCGTCACAGGCGATCATCGCTATTCAGAACTCGCAGCTTTTCAATGACACGCAAACCGCGCTTGCCCGCCAAACCGCCAGTGCAGATGTGCTGCGGGTAATATCTGAATCCCCAACCGATACCAAACCCGTGTTCGAGAAGATTGTTGGTCTGGCAACCACGCTGATAGATTGCGACTTGGCAATTGCTATTCAAGCAAACAAAACCGAAATTTGGCAGGTTGCTGTCGCAACGCCAGAAGGTGTGGAAAAAGTCGAGTGGACGGATCGGCTTCCGATTGACCCCGAAGACAACCTGCCGTCCTGGCCAATCAAAAGCGGCAAGACGCTACACATGCCAAACTGGTGCTACGATGAACTGCCGCGGCGCGACAAGAAGATATTTCGCGAGAAGGGCTTTAAATCGTTTTTGATGGTGCCCTTGATGCGTGGAAAAGACTGTTTCGGCAACTTGGTCTTTATTCGAAAGACGTCCAAGGTTTTTACCAAAGACGAAGTGTCCATTGCCGAGTCATTTGCCGCTCAGGCCATAATCGCGCTGGAAAATGTACGCCTGTTCAATGAAACTCAGTCTTCCTTGGCCCGGCAGACTGCGAGTGCTGATGTATTGCGGGTGATCAGCCAATCGCCCACGGATACAACGCCTGTTTTTGAGGTGATCGTAGATTCCGCGACGCGGCTCGTTTCGTGCGACATGGCCGGTGCGGCGTTGTCGGATGAGAGTTTCTGGTGGCAAGTGGCTTTGGCCTCGCCCAAAGGGCTGATACGTGATTTCGGAAGAACTCGGCACCCGCTGGATACGCAAGACAATTTTCTGTCGTCGGTATTGCTGTCTGGAAAAACCATGCATGTGCATGATTTGTCGTCGGGTGACTTGCCGCGGTTGGCAAAGAAGCTTCACGAAGAAAGCGGGTTTGAAGCTTTCCTTGGCGTGCCATTGATGCGCGGAGGCAAATGTCTGGGCGGCCTCTATTTCATCAGAAAATCCAAAACACCCTTCTCGGATGACGATATTGCAATGGCCGAGTCCTTTGCCGATCAATCTGTTATTGCGATCGAGAACGTACGCCTTTTCCGCGAAGCTGAAGAAGCGCGCGAGGCTGCTGAAACTGCCAACGAAGCAAAAAGCGCATTCCTGGCCACCATGTCACATGAAATACGCACGCCCATGAACGCGGTGATCGGGATGAGCGGCCTGTTGATGGACACAGAATTGGATGCAGAGCAAAGCGACTATGCAAACACCATCCGCGATAGTGGTGACGCGCTGTTGGGTATCATCAACGAGATCCTCGACTTCTCGAAAATTGAAGCCGGGCAGATGGATATCGAAAACCATCCGTTCGACCTGCGCGAATGCATAGAAAACGCTCTCGACTTAGTCAGCGGCAAAGCCGCCGAGAAACAACTGGATTTAGCCTATGAGTTCGATGACGCGCTACCACTGGCAATTAGCGCGGATCTGACCAGATTGCGGCAAATTCTGCTGAACCTGCTTTCTAACGCAGTGAAGTTCACCGAAAGCGGCGAAGTGGTTCTGTCTGTTGAACAATCCGCCAAGGTACAGGGATCGCTCGAACTAACGTTCAAAGTCCGAGACACTGGAATCGGCCTATCCCAAAAGGGCATGAGCCGATTATTTCAGTCTTTCAGTCAGGCAGATAGTTCAACGACCAGAAAATATGGCGGTACTGGTCTGGGTCTTGCGATCTCGAAACGCCTAGCAGAACTCATGGGCGGGACCATGTGGGCTGAAAGCGATGGCGAGGGGAGCGGTTCCACCTTTGTTTTCAAGATCCAGGCCAAACCTGCAAAGCCAGTTAAATCGTCTTCTCGCAATCTTGTTGGTGTTCAGCCTGAACTCGAAGGCAAGCGAATTTTGATGGTGGATGACAATGCCACCAATCGTAAAATCCTTTCTCTGCAAACCGAGAAATGGGGCACGCAGACAACGACGTATGGATCTCCGTCAGAGGCGCTGAGCATACTTGAAGAAGGCGTCGAGTTCGATTTGGCCATTCTCGACATGCATATGCCTGACATGGATGGAGAAGAGCTCGCAAAAAGGGTTCGCGCCAAGAAACCGGGCTTGCCACTCATCCTTTTCAGTTCACTTGGCCCTCGCGATATAGACCTTGAGGATGGGCTCTTCGCCGCCAACCTTGCCAAACCTCTGCGCCAATCCCACCTGTTCGACACCCTGGTCACACTGTTCGCGACTGAAAAGGTGCGCGTAGAGCAGTCCAAACCTCAGGGCAAACCACAAACAGATCCGGATATGGCCACACGACATCCACTGCGGATTTTGCTGGCTGAGGATAATTTGGTGAACCAGAAACTTGCGCTGCGACTGCTGGAACAGATGGGCTATCGCGCTGATTTGGCCAGCAATGGTGTTGAAGCGGTCGAAAGCGTCAACCGGCAAACATATGATGTCGTTTTCATGGATGTGCAAATGCCCGAGATGGACGGGCTTGAAGCATCTCGTCGTATCAATAAAGCGCATCCGGATGGCAGTCGTCCTCGCATAGTCGCGATGACCGCGAACGCCATGCAGGGCGACCGTGAGATGTGCCTGAAAGCAGGGATGGACGACTACATCACTAAACCGATCCGCGTATCGGTCCTAATTGAAGCCCTGTTAAATTCCCCCAGAATAAGAAGGTGATCCATGACAGACAGCCCGATTGATCATGAAATCTTCATGGAGCTTAAAGACGCTACAGGCGAAGATTTTGCAGCCGAGCTTGTGAACACCTTTCTCGACGAAGCGCCTGGCATGATTGACGAATTGAAAGCGGCTGCGGGCGCGGCTGATGCCGACCGATACCGCCGTGCTGCGCACTCCATTAAGTCGAATGCCAATACCTTTGGGGCGATTGCTCTCGCCGAACGAGCCAGGAAAATCGAACTCGGAGAGCTGCCTGAAGCCGGGGACCTTACAGACGCGACGGCGCTGGAAACCGACCTTACCATTGCTGCAGCTGCTTTACGGAGCCTGATTGATGTCTGACGCCCCGGGTCATTTGCTCATCGTCGATGACAACAAGGTGAACCGCTTGCTTTTGTCGCGCAGCGTAGAGCTTTTGGGTCACCAGGCATCGGTCGCGGAAAACGGCCGGGTCGCAATGGAGATGTTGTCTAACCAGCCGTTTGATTTGCTTCTGCTGGATATCGAAATGCCTGAAATGGACGGCTTTCAGGTTCTCGAAGCCATCAAATCAGACACCGACCTGCGTGATCTGCCGGTGATCGTGACGTCATCTGTTGAGGGGCTCGACAATGTCGTGCGCTGTATCGAATTGGGTGCGGAAGACTACCTGCCAAAACCGGTCAATAAGACACTACTCGGTGCACGCGTCGCCAGCGGTCTTGAAAAGAAAAGACTTAGGGACGAGCAGAAACGTCTGCTAGAGCGCTTTGCAACAACGGAGGTTGCACAAGACCTGCAAGAGTCTGGCTTTGCGATAGGTGGCAAGCGTGCCAATGCTTCGGTCCTCTTCTGTGACATTCGCGGTTTCACGACCTTGTCTGAAAATCTCGCACCAGAGGAAACAATTGACCTGCTCAATACGTTCTACACGTTGATGTTCGAGGCTGTTACCAGCAATGGCGGAATTGTCAGCCTGATGCTGGGTGACGGTTTGATGGCTCTTTTTGGAGTTCCGCAACCACTGCCTAATACTGCGCAAAGTGCAGTGGCGGCAGGGCATGAAATGCACAACATGATCGAGATGTTAAATCTCGAAAGGCGCTCAGAAGCGAAAAGTGACCTGAAAATCGGCATCGGAATTGCGACTGGCGAAGTCGTCGCCGGCTATGCCGGTACGGACAATCGAGCGACGTATACTTGCATAGGATCGACCGTAAACCTTGCTGCTCGCCTCGAGGCAGAAACGCAGAAAACCGGAAGCCGTATATTGATTGATCAAGAAACCTTCGATCTGCTGGAAGGGGCAAATGTGTTGGAGACATTTGGTAGAACAATGATCAAGGGTTTCTCCGATCCGTTCGATATCCATGCGCTATGATCAATAGTGCAATGCTGTAGGCATTCCTATGACGGGTGCAGGTACGCCCTTGTTTTTGCATTTCGCCAAATGATCTCCAAATTTTGGCCAGTGATTGAGGCCAGGTATTGTTTGGCTTCGCAAAGTCGGATTTCTGCGCAAAGTTGACCATGCTGCTGGCTATTATGGCGCTTCGATGTCGGATCATTTCTGCGCGGTTTCAGCCACACTATTCTCGAATTAATGATTGTTTTAGAGAGATGCATAATTCACCAATGATCGGTTGAGCGCCATACGGCAGATGATTCATTCTACCGGATGTATGTCACCTGGTGTGAGCGAAGGGTTTTTCGGCAACATCTGAAACTGAATGCTTGCGATTAACCGGGATCTGGATCTGTTCATTAGGGGCGCATTGAAAGAGCGGTATTAGAACCTGGCGATCAACTAATCGCGGAACATCTTTGATGTTTGTTATGGGCAGCGCAAACAAGTGCGCGGGATTTCATATAGTCTATCGGGAACAACTGTAGTGTCTGGCACCATAAGCTATAGCTGAATGCAGGAATGCTGCTATAGTTTCCTCTAGCAAAAAAGGGAAAGCTGCGCCGCAAGCTCCGATAAAACAAGGGGCAACAGCTACAAAATCCCCCGAGCCAACAGGGACAAATAAACATGAATAATCGTTTGCGCAAAATCACCATCGTTGGGGGTGGTACAGCCGGTTGGATGACCGCGCTGATCTTGGACATGGTGTTTTCACGCACTTCGGCGCCTAAGGATCGTCCGCGTATTTGCCTGATCGAGAGCCCCAATATCTCAACCGTGGGCGTTGGGGAAGCGACTGTACCGCGTATGCCGGTCACGCTCCGCCAGGCGGGTATTGCCGAGAGGGATTTTTTCCGCGAAACCAACGCGTCATTCAAGCTGGGTGTGAAGTTCTGTAACTGGAACAACGACGCAAAGGGCAATCGTATTGATTATGTAAACCCGTTTGCGCATGGTCAATTGCTGGAAGGGTTGGAAGCAGCCGAGTATTTCCTACGATTTGGCAATGGCGATAGGGATTTTACGCAATCGATCTCACCGCATGATGATCTTGCTCGCCTGTGCAAAGGGGCGCGGCCCTTAGGTGCGCCCGAATTCGAGCAGCGGTTTGGCTATGCCTATCATCTGGATGCCGTGAAATTTGCGGGTATGTTGACCAAAGTCTGCACCAAGCGTGGCGTTGAACATATTCAGGACGAAGTTCAATCGGTCGAGCTGGATGAACACGGTAACGTCAGTCATTTGATGTTAGAGCGCAAGGGCCGCCATGACATCGAGATGGTCATTGATTGCACCGGCTTCCGCGGGTTGATCATCAATCAGGCGCTGGGCGAGCCATTTATGGATTATTCCGAATACCTGCCCAACGATCGCGCCATGGCATTGCAAATCGAACATCCCGATCCGGAGAAGATCGAAAGCGTCACGCGGTCGACGGCGCTTGGTGCAGGTTGGACGTGGCGGGTGCCACTCTACAATCGCGTGGGCACGGGCTATGTGTATTCATCGGCGCATCGTACCGATGATCAAGCGGCGGATGAATATCTGGAGTGGCTGGGTGATAGCGGCAAGGGTCTGACACCCCGCGTGATCCCGATGCGCGTCGGTCGCGTACGCAATGCGTGGGTCAAGAACTGTCTTGCGATCGGTCTGTCCGGTGGCTTCATAGAACCGCTTGAAAGTACCGCAATCCATATGATCGATCATGCAATACGCTGGTTCGCTGAGCATTTGCCGACACGCGATATCGAGCCAGCGCTGCGCAATCGGTATAACCGTCAGATGAACAAGCTCTACGACGAAGTTCTAGATTTCATCTGTCTGCACTACCGATTGGGCAACCGCACCGATGATCAATACTGGATCGACGCCCGCACCGAGATGAAAATCCCGGATCGGTTGGCTGAGAACCTAGAACTGTGGCAGCACCGTCTGCCGATGGAACACGATATCGAGTTTGCAACGCTGTTCAACTTCCGCGTTTATCAGACCGTCCTTTTGGGCAAGCAGGTCTATGATACCGGCTATGGCACGGGCATACGCGATCGCATTAGGCCGTTGAAGAAACCGATTTGGTTCCAGTGGTGGAAAGGTGCGAAAATGGACCTCGCGCAAATCCTCAAATCAATGCCAGATCACAAAACGCTGCTACGCGATATTCGAGGAGAGCTGGAGAAACCCGCCTTTGGTAAAGCGGCTGTTGCGAAACCAACAGTCGCGATGCCGGGCACCGCTCCGGCTCCTGTGGTTGTGCAGAACATGCCGAACTTCGCCGAAATTCAAAGTGGCGCGAAGGACTTGCAGCTATTCTAGGGCAGTATTGAAAACGCAGTAGAGCGTCTTCCAATACGTTGTAGCGGCACGCATAGCCCACCAATTGCTGGTCAGGTTCTATTTTTAGCGAATAGGCCTCTGACCAGTTCTTGGTTTGGTATGTCTTGGTGATCCTCTGGATAGCATTCGATGGGGTTTCGGCCAGTTTCAAGGACGGCTTACGATGATGTCCGGAACGATACCGGCCTTGTCGATTGCTGTTTCAATATCGTGTCCAGCAAAGAAACCGTAACCTGAGACCAAAGCCGACGCGATCCCTGCTGCGTTTGCGCCTAAAATATCTGTATGCAAGCTGTCGCCGACCATAAGAACGCGGGATTTGTCGATGGATCCCAGCCGTTTGAATGCCAGATCGAAAATGTTGCCGAACGGCTTTCCGAAGAATTCAGGGACCACACCAGTTCGGTCGGCGAGACGATGTGCGAACAGGCCAGGTTCAATTGAAAAGCCACTTTCCCGGGGGGCAACAATATCCGGGTTGCCGACCAATACAGGTCGCTGCCGCTTTGACAGAGCAGACTCCAACAAAGCCTGCCGCGCTTCGGTCCAGGCCGCAGACCCAATCATCAAAAATCCGTCGACCGCATCATAGGGTGTTGGATCTTCTTCCAGATAGGTCAGGTTCAAACCTTCCAGATCGCGAAGGCCCGTGCTTGGTGTTGCCATCAACCCCCAGTACAGCTCGCGTTGCAAATCAAGATTTGCAAGCAGCGTTGCGCGGCTGGTGATGACATCCTGCGAAGCAAAATCATAGCCAAGCCGAGTGTATTTCTCGATCAATGCCGCATGAGGGAACCCGGCAGCATTCGAAACCACAAGAACGCGCTTTCCTATGGCCTTTAGATTTGCGACCCGTTCAGGCGTACCGGGGATAGCGGTTTCACCAATGTTAAGAACTCCGAACGCATCCAAAAGGAAGACGTCAAACTCATCGGCTACATCTTCAAGTGTTTCCACCCGACGAAAGGACTGGCCATTAGCGGCAGCAGAGGGCAGACGATGCCGCGCAGCTTCGTACGCATCGAACGCCTCTTCAATCGAGATTTGGCTCAAATGATCGCCCCCCGCACTTTAGCAGAGACCCATTCGCTGATCATCACGGCAATCAGGATGACAATCAGGATCAGGCTGACCTGCGGCCATGCCAGGACATTGAGCGAAGCCGATAGTTGCAGTCCGATACCCCCCGCACCGACCAGGCCAAGAACCGTGGATTCCCGGATGTTGATGTCCCAGCGAAAAACGGCGATGCCTGCAAAGGCGGGCAGAATTTGTGGGACGATGCCATAAGCCATGATCTGCCAACGCGATGCGCCGGTGGCCGTTATGGCCTCGACCTGAGTGTGGTCGATTTCTTCGATGGCTTCATAAAGCAGCTTGGCGCAAAACCCGATCGACCGGATCGCGATGGCGATAACGCCTGCAAAAACCCCCGGACCGATGATTGCGATCAGCAAAAGGGCCCAGATCAACGAGTTGATCGAACGGGTTGAAACGATGATCAGCAGCGCAACAGGCCGGATGAAAACGGCCGAGGGCGTGGTATTGCGCGCCGCCAGAAAAGCGACTGGTACGGCAAGAAACAAGGCGATGATTGTACCGAGCGTGGCAATATTCAGCGTGTCCCAGATCGGGCGCCCCAATTGCGTGATGTAGTCCCATTTTGGTGGCGTCGCACGGGTCCAGATATCATTTGCAATGCGCGGTGCGTCCCAGACAAAGAACCATGTCGTCGACGCCGAGATGATCTGCCAGCAATAGACAAAAACCGCGACCCCCAAAAGCCAGCCGAACCAGCGAACAAGGCTTTGACCGGTCGTTCGCCTGCGCCAGATCTGCGTACCTTCCTGTTCCAGAACCGGCATTACTGTACCCTCGCGCGAATGATACCCGAGAGGTATTCGAGCGCCATGACAATCCCGATTATCAGGATCAGTATGGCGGCTGCGGTGTCGTACTCATAACGATCGAATGCTGTGTTCAGCGTCGCTCCGATGCCACCCGCACCCACAAGCCCCAAGATGGCGCTTTCGCGGAAATTGATATCGATCCGGTACATTGAAAGACCAACCAGTCGCGGCATGACCTGCGGCTGCACGCCGTAATTGATCCACTGCATCCAGCGTGCGCCCGAGGCTTTGATGGCTTCAGCCTGCACTTTGTCCATGGCTTCGATATCTTCAGCCAAAAGTTTCGAAAGAAACCCGATGGTAGCAAATGAGAGCGTTAGGAAACCTGCCAGCGGACCAAAGCCAAAGATCGCAACCAACAGGATCGCTACAATGATCTCTTGCAAGGCACGGCTGATGGCGACAATGCCGCGGCAGATGACGTAGACGGGCAAAGGGGCGATGTTGCGTGCAGCACCCAGCCCGATCGGGATCGAAATCAGGATGCCCACGACAGACGCCGCAACGGTCATGACAATGCTTTCCAGCAGTCCGCTCCAGATATCGCTCCAGCGTGATATAAAATCGGGGCTGGTGAAGGCGAGCACAAAGGCCCAGCCGCGATCCAGCCCTTCATAAACCCGTCCCCAGTCGACCTCGATGGTCAGATAGGCGGCTATCAGGTAGGCGACAAAACCTACTATTAGAGTCCAGCGGAGCATCGCGTTCTTGACAAACGGTGGTTTGCGCCATCCCTTGCCAAGAACGTCATCAAGTTCGGTGTGGCTCATTCTGCGGCCTCGATCTCTTCGTCTTCGTCCACTTTTTCAATCGTGGCTTCCCAGTCTTCTTCACCGTAGATTTCAGTTAGTTTGTCGGGGGTAAGACCGGTGGGGAGGCCGTCATATACGATCTCGCCAAACCGAAGGCCCACGACACGCGGCACGAACATCTGCGCAAGCGCCACGTCGTGAATATTGATGATCGCCGCCAAACCGCGTTCCTGACAAAGTTCAGTAATCAACCGCATGATCTGACGGCTGGTTTTGGGGTCCAGCGAGGCAGTAGGCTCGTCCACCAGCAAAAGTTTGGGGTTCTGAATCAGAGCGCGGCAGATGCCGACCCTCTGGCGCTGACCGCCCGACAGTTCATCCGCACGTTTGTCTGCCATATGCAGCAGTCCGACCCGATCCAACAGACGAAAGGCTTCATCGACATCAGATTGAGGGTATCGCCGCAGGAAGCTGCGCCAAAAGCCGACATATCCCAACCGCCCTGACAGGACGTTTTCCATAACCGTCAGGCGTTCAACGAGCGCATATTCTTGAAAGATCATACCCATTTCGCGTCGCGCCTTGCGCAACCCGCCTGAGCCAAGTTTGGTCAGGTCGGTATCATCTAGCATGACAGCGCCACTTGTCGGCTCAACCAGTCGGTTGATGCAGCGGATCATCGTGGATTTGCCTGCACCGGATGGCCCGATCAAAGCAAGCACCTGTCCCTTGGGCACCTCAAGATTGATTGCCTTTAGGGCCTTATCTCCGGTTTTATAAGTTTTAGTAAGCTCTTGAAGCCGCAGCATTTAACACCCCTGTAAGGGTTGAGACGGGCCCGGAGGGGCCCGTCATTATAGTATCGGATTATTGGCAGGCGTAGGAAACGCCGTTTGCCGCATCAATCTTGCGGATCACGTCCCAGAATTCCTGATAGGTCATTTCGAGGAACTGGCCTTCGTTCGATTTTGAGAACTCAGCCTCAAGTGTCGTGCCGTCCCATTCGAAACTGAAGAAAGCGTTGCGGATTTTCTCCTGCAATTCCGGAGTCAGGTTGTACACGGTGCCAAAGCCGGTCGTCGGGAAAGTCTGCGACTTGTAGATCGTGATGACGTCGTCTTCGTTGATCACATCTCGCGAGATCATCCGCGATTTGACCGAGTTTGCGATCGAAGCAGCCAGATAGTCCTTGTTGGCCACACCGAGGATCGAGTTGTCATGTTTGCCGGAATAGACTGGTTCGAAATCACGTTCGGGCAACAGATCAAAGTCGCTTTTCAGAATAGCCGACGGTGCCTTGAAACCCGAGTTCGAAGTGGGTGAAGTAAAGGCCAGTTGCTTGCCCTTGATGTCCTCGACCTTTTCGATGCCAGAGCCTGGATAGGTAATGATCTCCATTTCATACCCGAAGTTACCATCTTTTGAGGCCATGATCGTGAAAGGACGGAACCCGGCGCAGTTCACCGCCAGCGGGTTCGAACCAGTGTTGAAACCCGCGATATGCAGGCGTCCAGACCGCATCGCCTCGATCTGGGCGGCGTTGTTCTGAACCGGGAAAAAGACAACATCTTTACCGGTTTCAGCTTTCAAATGGTCAAGAAAGTCCGACCACGCGGTTTTGTAAACGGCTGGGTCCTCGACCGGAGTGTAGGCGAAGATCAATGTGTCGGGATCGATCTGTTCGGAAGGATCGGTGGGGATGTCCGCGATCAGATCACCGTCGGCATCGCAGAACCGTTCATCCAGATCACCGCGCGGACAATCCTGAGCCGACGCAGCCCCGCCCAACGACAAAAGTGCAAATGCTGATGCTCCGATCAGTAATTTGACGTCAATATTCATATTATTCCTCCCAGTTATGCGTGGCCGTCACTGTCCACAGTTAGTCGTTCTTTGAAATGGATTCTCCGATAAGAATGGCAACGCCAGCTGCATTGATAGAGCCCAGCAAATCACCTTTCGGCTTTGTGTCGGTGATGATGGAATCCAGCCCATCAAGATCACCTACCTGCGACAGGCCTTTGCGCCCGAATTTTTCTGAACCAATCAGCAAATGCCGTTTAGCTGATCGCGCCAACATCTTTTGTTTGACCGCAGCAAACCCCTGCACGGTCTCAGACGGGCCCTCGGCCGAAATTCCGGATGCCCCGATCATACATTGATCGACATTGAAACGGGACAGGTATTCGAGCGTATCAGTGCCGATAATGGCCGATTCCTCGGCAAGATACTCGCCTGGGCACAAGAGAACCTGGGTGGGCGAATGGCCGAGTGTCATCGCTACGGGGATTGAGTTTGTTATCACCGTGCACTCAGTTCCCTGATAAGAAAGCGCGCGCGCCATCTCAACCGTGGTCGAACCGGAATCAATCATCACCGTATCGCCATCCTGAATCAGCGCGGCTGCGCATCTTCCAATTCGTTCACGCTCCTCCGTACGCGCATTGGTCCGTTCATCAAGACTTGGATATCGCCCCTGTGTGGGCGCAGATGCCCCGCCATGTGCGCGTGCGATCAGCCCGTCTTCTGACAAGGCATCGAAATCCCGGCGCACGGTTTCTGCCGACACATTGAACCGCTGCGCCAGCTCACTGATCCGGACATGCGGGCGCAACTTCAGTTCAAGCAGGATCTCTCGACGGCGATCGGATTTTTTAACCCGAGCCTGACTTTTTTCAGACCTCATCCCGCGTGTTTCTGTTTTGGACATCCGGCAACCCGACTCGGCTTCACATTCACTTTTGTGGTGTTTCGGGCGTTTTGCAACTATTTCTGTTGCAAAACCCTCATATTGTTGTGAGACTTCGGAAAACATTGCCTCTTTCGAAGTCCCGGATCAATGTATGGATTGGCTGGTTGGCATCGCAGAGAACGGTAATTGAACGGACATACAGAATGCGCGATGGCCACGTTCGAGGAACAACGAAAGTCTGAAGGAAAAAGCACATAATACACCGGGAAAACCGGACGCAATGAACCAAACAGGGAGAGAAAATAATGAAGAGATTTACGTCTACCGCATTGGGCTCGCTAATCGCCCTTGCAGCTTCAATGTCAGCAGCCCAAGCAGACAAGCTGACTCTTTATTGCTCTGCTCAAGAGGATTGGTGCCAGCTGATGGCGCGCAGCTTTGAAGATGCGACCGGCATCGACGTCAACATGACACGTAAATCCTCGGGTGAGACATTTGCTCAGATTCGTGCTGAAAGCTCCAACCCCAAGGGCGATGTCTGGTGGGGTGGCACCGGTGATCCGCATCTTCAGGCCGCAGAAGAGGGTCTGACAATGGAATACGTCTCGCCCATGCGCGATCAGCTTCATGACTGGGCGATTTCTCAGGCTGAAAGTGCCGGTAACAGAACCATCGGCATCTATTCCGGTGCGCTTGGTTACGGCTACAATGCCGATCTTGTCGCCGCAAACAACCTGCCCGAACCGGCGTGCTGGAAGGACCTACTGAAGCCCGAATACAAGGGTCATGTTCAGATGGCGAACCCAAATTCGTCAGGTACGGCCTACACGACACTTGCCTCAATGGTGCAGATTTTTGGCGAGGATGAGGGCTTTGACTTCATGAAAGGCCTGCATTCGAACATCAACCAATACACCAAATCGGGCTCGGCCCCGATCAAGGCTGCGGGGCGCGGCGAAAATACCATCGGTATTGTCTTTATGCATGACGCGGTAAAGCAGGCCGTGTCGGGTTTCCCGATCAAGGTCGTCGCGCCGTGCGAAGGAACTGGGTACGAGATTGGTTCGATGTCGATCATCGACGGAGCTCGCAACGAAGAAGAGGCCAAGAAGTTTTATGACTGGGCGTTGTCGCCCGAAGCACAGAACCTTGCCCTTCAGGTCAACGCATTTCAGGTGCCGTCAAACAAAGGCGCCGAGACGTCCGAAAGCGCTCCGGACATGAGCCAGATCAAGCTGATCGACTATGACTTCAAGAAATACGGCTCGTCGGATGAGCGCAAGCGCTTACTGCAGAAATGGGACGAAGAGGTTTCGGTACTGCCGCAGTAAATGACTGACGACACGACAAAAACGACCCATCCGGTTCTGATCTTCTGGATCATCGCCGGGTGGGTCGGATTCTGCCTGCTGCCGTGGTACATGGTTGACGGTGGCCTGTGGTCGTTCGAGTGGCTTCTGGACGGCTACCCTTTCGACGAAGATTATGCTCCAGTGGCCTTTCTGATCGGGCAGGGTGAAAAGCTGTGGCTTGCGCCGCTTCTTATCGCTCTACTGTTGCCGCTTTCGGTACTAAGGCGCGCCAAATCAGATCCGCTCTATGCGCGCATTCTGATCCTGTCAGGGGCGCTGGGCTTCGGCTGGCTGATCGCACAAGGCTTTAGCATCGGAATCCGAGGCTACAATTTCGATTGGCTGGAGTCCGTATTCGGAGAACTCGGGGACCGGCAGTTCGGCATGGGCTATGGCGCGATGATCTGTGCGTCGAGTTTTCTGTTCCTTCTGACCCAGGGTGTCGCCGCACGTGGGGCGATTAACGGAGACGTTTTCGTAGTCAGCGCCATCGGTGGTGTGATCACCATCGTCACCGCGTTTGTGTTCTTTCCCATCGCCAAGATGCTGTTCGCTGCCTTTGTGACGGAAGAGGGCGCGTACTCCATCGCGGTTTTCTTCTCGAAGTTCTTTGACGACCGGCTTTGGGGGCTGGGATGTTTCTGGGGTGCACGATGCGGGGCGGCCTGGAACTCACTATTCCTAGCCATTTTGGTTGGTTTCATCACCACGGCACTTGGCCTCTGCTTTGCGCTTGTCGTGACCCGCTCGGGCTTTCGCTACAAGCGCGCATTGCGCGCACTGACGGTTCTGCCGATCATCACGCCACCTTTTGTGATCGGTTTAGCGCTGATCCTGCTGTTTGGCCTTTCGGGCTCGGTCACGCAGTTCTTTGCTGAGCTATTCGGCACACAACCCACGCGCTGGCTGTATGGCATGCCGGGAGTTCTGATTGCTCAGACTTTGGCATTTACACCCATCGCCTTCCTTGTGCTGATTGGCGTCGTTGAAGGGGTGTCTCCTTCGATGGAAGAAGCGGCCCAGACATTGCGCGCGAACAGATGGCAGACCTTCAAAACTGTGTCCCTGCCGTTGATGCGCCCGGGCCTCGCCAATGCTTTCCTTTTGGGCTTCATCGAAAGCATGGCCGATTTCGGCAACCCACTTGTGCTGGGTGGCAATTTTGATGTGCTGTCGACCGAGATTTTCTTTGCAATTGTTGGTGCGCAATACGATCAGGGCCGCGCCGCGGTTCTGGCTATGGTGTTGTTGTTCTTCACGCTTTCTGCATTTTACGCGCAGCGGGCTTGGCTTGGTAAAAAGAGTTACACCACTGTCACCGGCAAGGGCGACGCAGGCGTACATCCATTGATGCCAACCGGCCTTTCCATCCCGGTGCTGACGGTCGCCCTTGGCTGGGCCGTATTTACCATCGTCGTTTATGCCATGATAGTATACGGCAGCGTGGTTGAATTGTGGGGGGTCAATAACTCCCTTACGTTCAAACACTACGTCACTGCCTTTTCGGTTCGGTTTGAAGCAGAGGGTATTCGCTGGACAGGAGCCGCATGGGACAGTTTCTGGACGACTATCACCATCGCCGCAATTGCTGCTCCACTGACGGCTGCCGTGGGGCTCGTGACGGCCTATCTTCTGACCCGGCAGAGTTTCGCGGGAAAAGACGCTTTTGAGTTCGGCACCATGCTATCCTTTGCCATCCCCGGCACCGTGATTGGCGTCAGCTACATTCTAGCCTTCAACGTACCACCGATCGAGATCACGGGCACTGGAGTCATCCTTGTTGTCAGCTTCATTTTCCGCAACATGCCAGTGGGTGTCCGGGCAGGCATTGCCAGCATGTCGCAATTGGATCGCAGTCTGGACGAGTCCTCGCTGACCCTTGGTGCAAATTCCTGGCAGACTTTCCGCCGGATCATCCTGCCGCTGTTGCGCCCGGCAATTCTGGCGGCGCTTGTTTACAGTTTCGTGCGGGCCATGACGGCGATTTCGGCAGTGATTTTTCTGGTCAGCGCGGAATATGACATGGCAACCAGCTATATCATCGGGCGGGTCGAGAATAACGACTATGGTCTCGCCATTGCCTATTCCACCACGCTGATCTTTGTGATGCTGTCTGTAGTTGCCTTGATGCAGCTGATCGTGGGTCGGACCAAGATCGGGCGGCGAATGACGCAGTCGCGGACCAATGTTTAGGAGAGTTTGACATGAGCCTGCAGTCCAAAGCCGCGCCGGTTCGGTTCGAGTCCGTGACGAAGATGTTCGGCAAGGATGTCGTTGCTGTCGACAACATTAACCTGCATGTCGAAGCTGGAAAGCTGGTCACGCTGCTGGGCCCTTCAGGCTGTGGCAAAACAACGACCCTGAGGATGATCGCAGGGCTCGAAATGGCAACCTCGGGCAAGATCACCATCGGGGATCGCGACGTGACCAAACTGCCCGCAACGGACCGGGACGTGTCGATGGTGTTCCAGTCATACGCTCTGTTTCCCCATATGAGTGTGCTTGAGAATGTTATGTATGGCCTCACGTTCTCGGGCTTTGCCAAAGACGAGGCCCGCAACCGCGCTCTGGACGGTTTGGAGTTGGTTGGCCTGAAAGGTTTTGATAGCCGTTTGCCATCCGAGTTGTCTGGCGGACAGCAGCAGCGCGTCGCCGTTGCGCGGGCTTTGGTGTTAGAGCCACAGGTGCTGCTATTTGACGAACCTCTGTCTAATCTCGACGCGAAACTGCGCCGCCAGGTGCGCGAGGATATCAGGGCCATCCAACAGGACCTTGGCCTGACGGTCGTCTATGTGACACATGATCAGGAAGAGGCCTTGGCGGTATCAGACGAAATTGTCGTGATGCGGAATTCCGCCATCGCGCAGATCGGTACGCCACGCCAGCTCTACGATGCACCCAATGATCGCTTCGTTGCGGATTTTATTGGCGAAGCCAACTTGCTGGCTTGTCAGATCATCTCTGTCGAAGGAGATATGGCCACGATCGAGATCGAGGGCTACCGCCACACGCTGTCATCTCGCGATATGCCTCAGGGGCCCGCAACTGTCGCCATCCGACCCTCGCGTCTGGTGATCGGCGCCGAGCAGGGCATCGCCGCCACCGTCGCCAAGGCAACCTATGTTGGTGTTCGCATGGAGTACACTCTGACTGGAGCGTTCGGTCAGGTCTTCGCGGTGCATGACGATGTGGATGCACCGCTTGAACCCGGTGCAGAAATTCGGATGGGTTTTGCCGAGAAAGGACCCGTGCTTTTGCCCGAATAAATGCCCAAGCTTCTGATCATCACGCATCCCGAGGTCGTAATCGACCCCAACATTCCTGTAACGGATTGGGGGCTTAGTAAAACAGGGCGCTACCGCGCTACCGCGTTTGCGAATGCCGAGATCTTCTCGGAGGTCTCTCAAATCTGGACCAGCACCGAGCAAAAGGCCCGCGATACGGCTGAGATTCTAGCGACGCCCCGAGACCTGCCGGTAAATCTAAATGCTGACCTTGGCGAAAATGACCGCAGCACCACCGGTTTTCTGCCGCGCGATGCTTTTGAAGCCGCTGCTGATGCTTTCTTTGACCACCCGGCTGCCAGTTTTCACGGTTGGGAAACGGCAATAGAGGCTCAACAACGCATTCATCGTGCAACGATTTCGATTGTTGAAAAACAAGATGGCAACGACCTTGCCATTGTTACGCACGGGGCTGTCGGCACACTGCTATGGTGCATCTTATCGGGCCGTCCCATTGACCGGAGATACGATCAACCCGCGCAAGGCCACTATTGGCAGGCCGATCTAAAGACGCTTGAACCGTTGAGTGGGTGGTGCTCGCTCGACTAGTCGCTCAGGTCTTCCATGCACGCTCGGCTATCTCGCGCAAAGTGTCGAACACATCCGGTGTACCTGCAATCACCCGGCCGCCATTGCGGATCATGGCATCGGCATCCTGATCTTCGATCCTGCCGCCAGCTTCCGCGATCATCAACTGACCGGCCAGGCAGTCCCATGCGTTCATATGCTCTTCGACATAGCCCAGCAGCCGACCCGCAGCCACATAGGCCAATGACAGAGCGCCGCTGGCGTTTCGGTGAAACATCGCTCCATGTTCGATCAGATCTGCGATAATCGGAACAACTTGGCGGGCTTCGATGCGGTTCGAATATCCGACAGCTACGGTTCCTTCCTCCAGCGCGACGCCTGAAGCGACCCGCATCGGGGCGTTATTCAGCGTTGCGCCTCCACCCCGGACGGCGACATAGCTTTCGTCGACATTTGGATCACGGATGACCCCAATCTGGGTCTGCGCATTTGACACACCGGCCAGAACGATGGTCCAGGCTGGAATCCCGTTAACAAAATTTGTCGTCCCGTCGATTGGGTCGATCACCCAATCAAACCCGCTTGTCCCTTTGCTTGCACCATGCTCCTCACCAAAAACTCCATCTTCGGGCCAAGCATCCCTGATCTTGTCGCGAATAAAGGTTTCAACGTTCCGATCTGCCTCGCTCACCCAATCCTGAGCGCCCTTTTGGTCGACCAGCAGCGCATCCCGATTTGCAAAATACTCGGCCGCGACTTTTCCCGCTTCCTGGCAAGTCATAACCGCAAATTCTTTTCGCTCAGAAAGTTGCAACATGGGTGCCCCTGCATTTGATGAGTAGAATGTGCACCTTGGCGGATGTGGTATCGGCTGACAACAACCTTGGGAGTATGTTTTTCAATTCTTTGAAATGCGCATTGATCAGCTCAGAGGAGCAAGTGTCGCATGTAGATCGGTCACATTTGTGAACATCGGTGAATGACTGAATTCTGCCTTATCCAACCGAATGCGCGGAAAGGTTTGGGTCATATATCGGACAACTTCTTCAACCTCGATTGTGATCGCGTAGCGCCCCAGGCAAGAGAATACACCACCCCCGAAATTCAGATGAACTGGCTGCCCAGCACGTTCGAGAGAAAATTTTTCAGGCTCCGGGTAATAGCGCTCATCCCAATGGGTAGCCCCGATATTTGCAAAGACCGGTGTGCCCTTGGCGATATGCACGCCATCGATTTCTACGTCCTCCAGTGCTTCGCGAGAGGTTGAGATTGACCGTGGGTGGATACGCATAACTTCGTTCACGGCAATCGGAATTGCGTCAGGATCTTCGCGCAGCCTTTGCCAGATAGCGGGGCGTGAGGCCAGTTCGATAATGGTGCTTGCGATTTGATGAGAGGAGTTGTCGGTATTCGCCTCTGCCAGTTTGATAACCCAATTCCGAAGATCGTCATCCGTAAACTCACCATTGTTCGCTGCCCGGACCAAATCCGAAATCAGATTGTCAGAAGGGGCTTCGCGCGCGGCAGCAATCCGTGCATCCGCATAATCAAGCAGGCTTTCAAACGCCTCGACAATTTCCGGCGTCTTTTCCGAATCTCGCGTATGAACTTGCTGAACCGTGTGCGACGTCCTGGCGATATAGGACGCGTCGCCTTTGTCCGCACCGACCCAATAACAATAGACCCGCGACGGCGTGGGATCACAAAGTGCTTCGATCAGGTCGACTCTGGTATGCGTCGGGATGTCAGAAATGATGTCAGCGACAACATCCTTAATGTCTTGCCGGAACGCCTCAGAGGCGTGCGGGCTCATCAGGCGCGCTATCGGCTGTCGTAATTTGCGCCGTTTATCACCGCGGTTGTAAAAGGATATAGACTCACGTTTGTAACTTAAAGCACGTCCTTCCGGCAGGCCCAACAGATGCATCAACTTTGGATGTCCTGTGCCAAATCGACGATCCAGGATCATGTTCCTGCAAATGTCATAGTCCAAAATTTCCACGCCGCGTTTACTACGGGCGATGCGCCATTTCCGTGCATGCTCAGCAAGGGTTTGAAACGGTCGCTTCTGATACGCTTCCGATGAAAAGTCTATCTCGGGTAGTTCGGAGATTGATAGCATATCGATTGCCCCAGAGTAGTCGACTTACCAGTGCGTGTCCTTTTTCAGACTGGCGTATCGCTACAATGGACCACAGAACGGCTCTTGGGCAAACTTCGTAACGATTACGGAAGGGTTCTGCACGCAGCCAATTCGTTTCTTTGGCGATTATCCCCGTTAAAGCTAGCAATCAGCTCGTTAAAAACATGCCTTCACTTTGGGTCATACAGATATCCGATGCCTCGCACAGTTCTGATGATCTCGGGCTTTTCCGGGTTGGATTCAAGTTTTCGGCGAAGACGGGAAATCCTGATATCGATACTGCGATCAAATGGATCCCAGGATCGATCATGGGCCTGTTCAAGCAGCTGGTCGCGGTTCAGAACGCGTCCCTTGTTTTCGGCGAATACCTTGATCAGGTTGTATTCCATAGCGGTCAGCTGAACTTCGGAACCATCAGCGGCCAGAAGTTTGGCCGCGTCCTTGTCCAATGTAAAATCGCCAAATGGTGCTCCGTTGATGTCGGGGGCTTCCTTGGTCGCCGTTTCATGTATTGCTTCGCGCCGGAGTATCGCCTTGATCCGGGCTTCAAGTTCCCGAAGGTCAACAGGCTTGCCCAGATAATCATCTGCCCCCATCTCCAATCCGACGATGCGATCGATAACGTCGCCTGCTGCAGTCAACATGATAACAGGTGTTGTATTCTCAGGGCGCAAGGATCGAAGTATTGAAAGGCCATCTTCCTTTGGCATGTTGATATCCATGACAATGACGTCGACCCCGTTCGCAGACAGTATCTGCCTCAGCTCATCTCCGCCGGATGCTGCCGAAACCTCATATCCACGCTTGCCCAGATATTCCTGAAGCATTTCACGCACATCGACTTCGTCATCGCACACCAGGATATGCGTTCTCTTTTCATCCATCGGTTGCTTCCTTCCCTTCGGCAAGCAAATTGCCCACGAGGGTTCTGAGTTCCAAAGGCGAAACGGGTTTTTCGAGATGAGGCAAGCCGGATTCACCAAGCAATGCTTGCGAAGCCTGCCCCATCGTATCCCCGGTCACATAGGCCGTTCTGTTCAGCATGTGCGGAAATTCGGCAACCAGAGCCTGATAGATCTTTCGTCCATCAACACCCGGCATATTCAAGTCACTCAGGAATACGTCATAGTTTTGTGAGCGAAGATTGCGCAATGCTTCCTCACCGGATGAGACGAAATCGACGTCAAAACCTTCTCTTCTCAGAATCTCTGCGTGCAGCTCACCAACTTCAACTTCATCATCCACCACCAATGCCTTCAAAGACAGTGAAGAAGAAATTGAATCTTTCGGCTCATCTTCCATAAACTCGCTCTGTGCCCCGATAGGCAGCAAGATCCGCATACAGGTGCCAGTACTGTCGCTCTGATCAAGCCGGATCTGACCGCCATGAGACAGTATAATCCTGTGGCAAAACGCGAGCCCAATACCGGTGCCTTCTCCAACTTCCTTGGTGGTGAAGAACGGTTCAAAGATTCGGGCGCGAATGGCCTTGGGGATTCCCGGGCCATTGTCCTTTACCGTCAACTCGACCATACCTGAATCAAACCTCGGCCGCGCTGAAAGCTCGATCAGGTCACCGCGCTCAGATGACCTCATGGCCTGTTCCGCATTAATGATCAGATTGATGATAACTTGGGTGATCTGATCGGCATCCGCGGCAACCGGTGGCAAATCAGCAGGAATTTTCTGCACAACGCGGATTCCATCTGATGGCGTACCATACCCAACGACATCCGCCGCAGTCGCGATCAGCCCGGCAACATCGACATCCTCGATATTGCTGGGTTGCTGGCGCGCCATTGCCAGGAATGTTTTGACGATTTTCGCGCAGCGCTCGGCCGCATTGCTGATCTTCTCGATCCGGGCAGCCATATCTGGGTCGGTAATCTCTTCCTTCAGCATGAGAGAATGCCCAACAACCACGGAAAGCGGGTTGTTTAGCTCATGAGCCACGCCAGCAAGCAATTCGCCAAGGGCCGACATCTTCTCATTCTGGAACAACATCTCGCGTTGCTTTGCGAGCTCTTCTTCAATCGCCAGTTCATCTGTCAGATCTCGTGTGTTCGAGACGATGACTTCTTCGCCGTTGAATTCGATCAGGCGGGAAGAATCTGCAGCCCAAAACTTTCTTCCATTTGCATCAACAAACTCCATCCGCCGATCTTTAAGAGATCCCGCTTCGCGAAGGTCTTTCAGGTATCGCTGACGTTCTGTCGGATCAGCATAGTAAGATTTGGAACTGCGGGCAGGACCAAACAGAGCCTTTATTTCCGGCGTTGCAAACAGGACCTCACCTGTCTCTGCATGCGTCATGTTGATCGCGGCGGGATACGCTTCCATCACCTGCCTGATCAAAGCATCGGCTTCCTGCTGAACCGTAAGATCAATAATGCTGGTAACGATTACTTCTTCGCCTTTGTAATCGATCAGCTGCGAAGAAATTGAGGCCGGAAAAATCTTTCCATTGGCATTGCACAAATCGAGCTTGAAGTTTTCGACATGACCATCCGCCAACAGCAAGGTCACAAAATCTGCGCGCTCCTCAGGCTTGGCGTAATGCTCCCGCGCAAACTTGGAGGCGCCAAACATCAGAAGGGCGGCGGGTGTGCGATACAGGATCTGGCCATCGCCAATGCGCGCCATCGTCACGACCGCAGAACTGGCATCCAGCACCTTCCTGATCAGAAGGTCTCCGTCGCGTTCTTCAGCCTCGGCCTGCTTCCGATCAGTAATATCCTCGCGCGTAACAACAAAGCCGCCAAGATTGGTGGGATGGACCGACACCAGATAAGTTCGACCGTCCGTTTCGGCCAGTTCATAATCCTGAATGAACTCGATCCCGTTGGCCAATCGATCCGAGACCCACTGTTCTTCATTGCCGATGGCGTCAGCATAAATCCCGCGCCGCGCTGTTTCGCGCATCAGGATTTCCCAGTCTAGTCCGGGCTTTAACAGGTCCGCGACACCCTTGTTCATCTCTGCATAGCGCTGGTTGAACATGAGCAGGCGACGGTCGTCATCATAAAGGGCGAACCCTTCCTTAAGAGACTCGATTGCATCGCGCAGAAGGTCCCTTGCCTTCTCGATTTCCTGAAAATCGTTCGCCATGTCCATCGTCATCCTATTTTTCTACGGTATCATTGTTTCAGCGCCATTTCAAAATCAGCATCTAATGTTTCAATTGTTTCAAACCGGTCGGGGTGGCGCAAATTCCGGCCGTAATTTCCCATGTTTCAGAGACAGATAGCGCGTTGTGTGACCTGCTTCACAGAGCAACAACTGAAACACTTTGCGCTTATTTCGGAAATTTCAATGAAACAATGAACCGTCAGTTATTGCTCATCTCAAACGCAAGTGAGTAAGTACGATGACGATTTCATTTAGGTCTACCGAAGCAAGCAATGCACCGATTGTCGCATTGCATTCCTCCGCATCCAGCAGCGCTCAGTGGAGCCAACTGGAAGCCGATCTTGACGGTCGCTTTGATGTTCATGCCTTTGATCTGCCCGGCTATGGTCGTGCACCTTTGGCGAGCGATCACAGCCAAAAGGGGGCGGCAATTTCGGCGGCCTCCGTAATCAGAGAAATTGAAAAGCTGGGCAGCGCGGTTCATTTGGTCGGTCACTCGAACGGTGGCGGCATCGCAATCAAAATCGCCCTGATGCGCCCTGATCTGGTCAAAAGCCTGACTGTCTATGAACCGGCCGCATTTCATTTTCTGGCTCATGGGAACAACAAAGGACGTCGCTTGTTTCAACAGATCAAGCTTTTGTCTGGGTTGGTATCTGGCGCTGCTGCCGAAGGTGATCCGGCCGCAGGAATGCAGCATTTCCTTGATTTCTGGAACGGAGACGGTTTTTGGGACAACCTGCCCGACAAGGCCAAAAAGAAATTTGCGGGCCTGATTTCCTCAGTCATGACGGATTTTGCCAACGGGTTTGCCGAGAGCTGGACGTTAAAGGATCTGGCCAATCTCGAGATGCCAGCCCTGGTGATGACCGGTCTGGAATCCCCTGAGATCGCTCAGAATGTCGCCGTGGCCATCGCCAAGACGTTGCCCAATGCACGTATCGCATTGTTGCCCGAACTTGGACACATGGCGCCAATCTTCCAGCCGGAATGGGTCAATTCAAGAATCTTCGAGCATGTTGCCAATGCCGAGCGGCCGATCGCCGATTTCAGCTGGCCTGATCTCGAAGCTGCATAACTCAAACGCATTCAGAAGATGCGGCTATTTTGAAACCGCTGATCTAGGGTCAGCACAACACCCGGAGGACATCAATCATGGGTATTCAATCAACCATCGCACCCACAGCAGATTACACGGCAATCAAAGCCAAACAGAACGCAGCGTGGGGTGCCGGAGATTACAGCAAGGTCGGGGTCACGCTGCAGATAACCGGTGAAGAGCTTGCCGAAGCTATGGACATGCGCGCCGACTCAACGATCCTTGATGTGGCAGCGGGCAACGGCAACGCAACACTGGCCTTTGCCAGACGCTTTTGCGACGTAACCTCAACTGATTATGTCGAAAGCCTGCTGGAAGCCAGCGGCAAGCGTGCTCATGCCGAGGGTCTGTTCGTAAACTACAAGGTCGCAGACGCCGAGAACCTACCCTTTAATGATCAGTCATTCGACGCGGTAGTGTCCACATTCGGGGTAATGTTTACACCTAATCAAAAACAATCCGCTGCCGAACTTCAGCGGATCGTTAAGGCAGGTGGAAAAATCGGCATGGCCAACTGGACCCCAGAAAGCTTTATCGGGCAACTGTTTAAAACGATTGGCAAGCATGTAACGCCGCCTGCGGGCGTGAACTCTCCGGCGATGTGGGGAAACCGGGACTGGATCGATCAGAATTTCGGCACTCGGTGCGCGGTGAAATCGTTTCGGCGCAAGAACTTCATGTTCCGCTACCGGTCAGCCGAGCATTTCATGGAATATTTCCGCACGTTCTACGGCCCGATGCAAAAAGCATTCGAAGCGTTGGATGCCGAAGGTCAGACATCATTGCGCAATGACATGATGGCGCTGATCAAAAGGTTCGACATCTCGACCAACGATTCACTGTGCATTTCTTCCGAGTATGCCGAGATTATCGTCGAACGCCGCTGACATAGTTTTTAGAACCATGACGCCCTTCGGCAAAGCTCCGAGTGGCGTCAGAATGCAGCGACGGCGGCAGACTTGAATTGAACTGTGTAGAATTTGTAGTCTTTGACAATGGGAGCGCTTCCCTATTCGTACTATTTTGAAAGGGTTTTGGTATGGCTGAACGCACGCTCTATGAGAAGTACGGGGGATTTTCGCAGGTTAGCAAGATCGTCCTCTCTTTCTACGATACCCTTCTTGATAACGATGACATCGGGCCATTCTTCGACGAGGTCGATATGTCCCGGATGGTTGATCACCAGACTAAATTCATTGCTTCCCTGCTTGGCGGACCAGCGTCTTATACGGACAAACAGCTGAAACAGCTGCACTCACATCTCGATATCAACGACGCTCATTTTGATGAGCTTGAGGTGGTGCTGCGTGCGACCTTGATTGATCACGGTGTGGCCGACGAGGATGTCGAGGCAGTTGTTGCAGAGTTCGCCAAACGCCGCCCATTGATTGTCGGGTGACCCATGAAGATAGAAGCCATTAATGAACAGCTCCTGCGCGCAATCGGCGTAGGGGTCGCGCTACTGGATCGTAAATCATTGCGTTTCAATTTTCGCAATGACACGTTTGACGACTGGTTCAGCAACGAAGCAGAGCCAAATCAGTTGCAGGAGCTTTTTCCTGATCTGGATGCCGAGGCCATGCAGACTGCCCTTGCGGATAACGGGCGATACGCATCGGAGATCAAGTTCAAAAAGAAACGCAGGACGCTGATCATCGCACTCGATTTCACTTCCACCAAAGACGACGTCCTGGTTCTTGTCTGTCAGAACATCACGCGGATCAAGGAGTTGGAATCTATGATCGATTCCTATTCGATGATGGTCGAGCGCAACACAAGAGAGATCAAACGCGAAAAAGAGCAGGTGGAGAAACTGCTTCTCAACATCATGCCTCGTTCGGTCTATGAAGAATACAAAACCTTTGGTGTGGTGACGCCACAGCTGTACAACCCTGTCTCTGTTCTGATGCTGGATTTTGTGGGCTTTACGGAAATGGTCGCCTCGCAGGATCCCAGCGTGACCGTCACTGAACTGAACGACATATACAGCGCGTTTGATCGTATAGGTGAGCAATTCGGTTGCGAGCGCATCAAAACGATCGGAGACGCGTATATCACTGTGGCGGGATTGCCTGATCCGACACCGGATCACGCTAAGGCAATCGCCAACACAGCCATCCGATTTGTGCGCTATCTGAACCGGCGCAATCTGAGCCATCCGCATCAATGGCATTGCCGGGTTGGTCTGTCTTCGGGTTCGGTTGTCGGCTCGGTCGTCGGAATTCAGAAGTATGTTTACGACATATTTGGACCTGCCGTAAACCTCGCTTCACGGTTGCAGGAATTCTCCGAGCCGATGGAAATCAGTGTTCAGGGCGAAGTCGCACATGTCCTGAAGGACCAATTCGATCTTGAAAATGTTGGGGTCAGAACGATCCGAGGATTTGGTGAACTGGAAGTCTGGCGGCTTTCGGACAGCAGCTGATTACTTCACTCCTTCGGGTTTCTTTCTCATCTCGACTCCTTGGCGGGTACGATGAGCCATAAACCCTCTCTTATCAAATCAACCTAAACTGTCCCATTGGCGCTGACGTCAGACAATTTGCAACCGCTTTCGAAACCCTATCTCGTCAGACCTGACATATACTTCTCGAGGCTCTCGTCGATCTCGAGGGGGACACCGAGTGTATCCACGAGTTTCTGATGGAGAGCCTCGAGTGCGTCACGCTGGGCAGTCGTTAGGGTCTCAGAGAACTTGCCGGTCTCCCGGTCTCGGCCTCCCACTACGCCGATCTGGATATGGCTTCGGGTGAAATTGTCGCGACCGACTGCGCCACGCGTCAGGGGGTGTCTACCGAGTTCGACCGTGCCATCGACCTGTACCAAGTAGTGCCAGCCAATCCCGAGGCGACCGGCCGTGGCGTGTTCGATATCGATGATTGCCGCGTCGATGCGTGGATCAGGTGGATGATGGTTGTACCTGACAACTTAGCCGGTGGTCTTCTCGCGGGGCAACGTAGCGAACATCGTTGTCCTCAGGTACAGGGGGTCGGGCGCTAAGTGGCACTTGGAGTGTTACACTGAGTGTATAGCTTCAAGTTCTTCTCTCTTCTCTAGGGGGAGGGAGAATAGCTTCGGTCGTCAAATCCAAGTTGATGCCCGTCGTGATGCCCGTGATTGAACAACGAGAGCCTCAGCCCTGTTTTTGGTGCGTAGAGAGAAGGTTTCTTCGACCTTACCGTACGAGTCAGCAATGTCCTTCGGGACGGCTGCACGGTGATAATAGGTTGATCCACGGCGATACAGACGGGGGTGTCCAGGCATCTTCTCAAGAGTCCTCACTGTAACACCTCAATGTAACAGACCCTTAGGAAAACTATTGAAAACCATGAAGTTATTGAGTTCAAAGCATATCATGGAGATTTGGTGGAGCCTAGGGGAGTCGAACCCCTGACCTCTTGCATGCCATGCAAGCGCTCTCCCAACTGAGCTAAGGCCCCATGCAGGTACCGTCAAAGCGGTGGACGGACGTTTATGAGACGTCGCCGTAGAGTGCAAGTCCAAAAATCGGATTCGGTGAAAAAGTGCGAACCAATCCGGTGGACTGGGATGAGGCAGCCGGGGCTGCCTCGAAACCCATCAGTTTTCGTCTTCTGACGACATGTCCTTGATATCGTCCAGCGAAACGTTGTCGCTGTCGTCATCATCGTCCAGCAGATCGTCATCCAGTTCGACATCGACGTTGTCGTCATCATCCAACACGATATCTTCGTCCGACGAAGCTTCACGTGCTTTAACCGAAGCCGCATCTTCGGCATCTGCCGCGATCATCCGGCTTTTGCCGGTTTCCAGTTCAACGATCTCGCCGGTATAGGGGCTGACGATCGGGTCCTTGTTCAGGTCGTAAAAGCGTTTACCAGTGGTCGGGCAAACACGCTTTACGCCCCATTCTTCCTTGGGCATATCAAATCCCCTTGATATCAGGTGAATCTCATCAATGATTCAGGTCACCTGCCATAAGCGGCAGGCACTGTCAAAGCCTTTGCGCGAAGGAGATCGGCCCATGGGGCGACACGCATTGCCTGGAACCCCTCCGGTGTCGCTGACATTGCGCAAATCTGCGCAGGCAAGACGGATCAGTTTGCGGATTTCCCAATTGGATGGGCGGGTTACGCTGACCTACCCAAAAGGTGTCCCCGAAGCCGAGGCTTTGGATTTCGCGCATCAGAAAGAGGATTGGATTCGCGGTCATCTTCAGGACAGGCCAGACCAGGAAACCGTTGAGTTCGGTCAATCCATATCAATAGAGGGAAAAGCACGGCGAATCGTTCAAATCTCAGGTCGGCGGGTGCTGCTGAAGGGGGACGAGATCGGTGTTCCTGCCGGGGCGGAGGCGCGGAGACTCGCCCGGTTTCTCAAAGAACTTGCCCGCGATCGTTTGACCGGAGCGTGTGATGATTATGCCGCAATGTTGGGTCGTCCGTATAGTAGCATTACGCTGCGTGATACGCGTTCGCGTTGGGGATCCTGCAGTTCAGCTAGTGCGTTGATGTTTTCATGGCGACTGATCCTCGCGCCGCCTGAGGTGCTGCACTACGTGGCCGCTCATGAGGTGGCGCATCTGATCGAAATGAACCATTCTCCCGCCTTCTGGGCGCAGGTCGAGCGGATATTCGGCCCGTACAAAGAGGCCCGCCGCTGGTTGCGCGACAATGGGGCTGAACTTCACCGCTATCGCTTTGAACCCGCCGCTTGACGCCGGGAATGTTTGTGATCACATAAGCTCATGCTGACCACACGCCCCGCCGAGTCCCACACCGCCACCCATGATCGAGTATATCGAACACTCAGGTCTCGGATCATGCATGGTGAGATGGCTCCGGGGCAGGCGCTGACATTGCGCGGTATAGGCAAGGAATTCGGTGTGTCGATGACGCCTGCGCGCGAAGCAGTGCGGAGGCTGGCGGCGGAAGGCGCGCTGTCACTGTCCACCTCGGGTCGCGTGTCGACCCCTGAACTGACAAGGGATCGGATCGAGGAGTTGGCGGCATTGCGTGCGCTGCTTGAGGTTGAATTGGCCAGTCGCGCCCTGCCGCGCGCGCACATGGCACTGATTGACCGGCTGCAAAGCATCAACATGGCAGTCGCCGAGATGGTCACTAAACGCGACGCGGTTGGCTATATCCGTTCCAATCTGGAATTCCACCGGACGCTTTACCTGCGCGCACAGGCCCCTGCGATGCTTGCAATGGCCGAGACCGTTTGGCTGCAGCTTGGTCCCACGATGCGGGCACTTTATGGCCGGCTGCGACGAACTGAGCCGCCGCATTACCACCGTTTGATCATCGCAGCGCTCAAGGCTGGGGATGAGCCAGGTCTTAGATTGGCGGTGCGCTCGGACGTGACGCAGGGATTGCGCCTGCTCGTAACCTGAGCGGCTTGTTGCCCATCTCATTGACAGGTTGGTTTCAGATGCTGCTCTGCTGGTCTGAACGGGCGGGCTGCGTTATCCTGCAAGCAAATCACAACAAGAGCAGATTTCAATCATGATCAATCGAAGAACTTTTTCTATCGGGCTTGGGGCGACGCTGTTGGCAGCCTGTTCAACTGGCAGCGCACCAACCAGTGCTCCAGCGTCACGAATGCGTGCTGTCCCGAACGCTGGATGGGATGCGTGGGTTGCTGGTTTCAAAGGCCGGGCAGCGTCGCAGGGTATCTCTCAATCTACCCTAAATCGCGCCTTTCAGGGGGCGGGATATTTGCCCGATGTGATCGAGCGCGACCGCAATCAGGTCGAGTTCAAACGCTCGCTTGAGGATTATCTGGCCATTGCCGCGTCGGACGAGCGGATCAGCACCGGCAAACAGATGCTTGTGCGGCACGCAGGGACTCTGTCGCAGATCGAGGCGCAATATGGCGTCGACAAGGAAATCGTTGTCGCAGTGTGGGGGCTAGAAAGCCGCTATGGCGCGCGGCGCGGTGATGTGCCGGTGATCTCGGCGACCTCGACGCTTGCCTATGATGGGCGGCGCGGGGCGTTCTTTGAAAAGCAACTGGTGGCGGCGTTGAAGATCATTCAAGAGGGCGATACAACCCCAGCCAACATGACCGGCAGCTGGGCCGGAGCGATGGGACACACCCAGTTTATCCCTACCTCTTATCTAGCCTATGCCGTTGATTTCACCGGTGATGGACGTCGCGATATTTGGTCCGAAGATCCGGCAGATTCGTTGGCCTCAACCGCCGCGTATCTGTCGCGCGCAGGCTGGGTGCGGGGTCAGCCTTGGGGTGGGGAAGTCGGTACAGTCTCGGGCTCTCCGGTGGCAGTGTTACAACCGCAGACGCCCGGACCACGCATTGCGGTGTTCCGCAATTTTCAAGTGATCAAGCGCTATAACAACTCGGACAGCTACGCGATTGGTGTTGGCCATCTTGCGGATCGGATCGTGGGCGGGGCACCGTTCCAAGCCTCATTCGGGCCGGACGCAACCGGGTTGACGCTTGACGATCGCAAAGAGCTACAGCGCCGCCTGACATCTGCGGGCTATGACACGCAGGGTGCAGATGGAGTGATCGGGAAAAACACCGAGGCCGCAATCAGCGCATATCAACGCGCCAACGGGCTGTCCGTAACCGGTCAGCCTTCAGTGGCGTTGTTGCAGAGTTTGGGAGGCTGACGGCTTAAGCCGCCAGCCCTTTTGAGCCGATATCCAGGAATTTCTGACGGCGGTCCTTGATCAGGGCTGCCGCATCTTTTCCGTCAAGCTCTTTCAGCATCGAAGCAATTGCAGTCCGCACGGATTCAACCGCTGCAGGGCGGTCGCGATGCGCCCCGCCTTTGGGTTCTGGAATGATGTGGTCACAGATACTCAGTTTGTGCAGGTCCTGAGCCGTCAGACGGAGCGCTTCGGCGGCTTCACGCATCTTCTCTGCATCCTTCCACAAGATCGAGGCGCAGCCCTCGGGCGAAATCACCGAGTAGACCGAATGCTCCAGCATCGCCACGCGGTTCGCTGTCGCAAACGCAACCGCGCCGCCCGATCCGCCTTCGCCGATGATGACAGAAACCAGTGGTACTCCAATCTTCAGGCACATCTCGGTTGAACGCGCGATGGCCTCGGACTGGCCGCGCTCTTCCGCTCCTTTGCCGGGATAGGCGCCTGCTGTATCGATCAGGGTGATCACTGGCAGGCCAAAGCGTCCCGCCATCTCCATCAATCGAACGGCTTTGCGATAGCCTTCGGGGCGGGCCATGCCGAAATTGCGCTCGATCCGCGATTTGGTGTCGCTGCCTTTTTCATGGCCAATCACCATCACCGGTTGATCGTTGAACCGCGCCAGACCGCCAATGACCGCCAGATCGTCGGCAAAGTTCCGGTCGCCGGCCAGAGGTGTGAATTCGGTGAACAACGCATCTACGTAATCGTTGCAATGAGGCCGCTCAGGGTGCCGCGCGACCTGGCATTTCCGCCACGGCGTGAGGTCTCCATAAAGCTCGTCCAGCAGCTTGGCGGCCTTGGCATCCAGCGCGGCGGCCTCTTCGGTCACATCCATTTCTTCATTTGCGCGGGCCAGCGCGCGCAGCTCTTCAGCTTTGCCTTCGATCTCGGCCAGCGGTTTTTCGAAATCCAGATACTGGGTCATGACGCCTCTCAACGCGGAAGTTCCCTGCTATATGACTAATGCTTGTCCCGGATGCAACTCAGCAAGATTTGTGGTTTCACAATATGCGACGACAGGCGGGCGAAGATTTAGGAAGGATACCGATGGCTGTCAGCTATGAAGATCGCGTGTTGCGCGTGTTGGCTTATATCCACGATCATCCCGCCGGGGATTTGTCGCTGGATGCCTTGGCCGACGTCGCGGCGATGTCACGATTTCATTGGCATCGCGTGTTTCGCGCAATCACCGGCGAGACCTGCGCGCAGGCTGCCCGCCGGATACGTCTGCACCGCGCCGCCTGTTGGTTGGTGCAGTCGGAAAGGCCTGTTGCGCAAATAGCGACCGATATTGGTTATCCGAACCTGAAATCTTTTGCGCGAGCCTTTTCTGAGGCCTACGGCAGCAGCCCCACCGTGTTTCGCAAGGCGGGGCAGATTCTGCCGGCTCATCCAAAATTCAAAACCGGAGAATACCCCATGCATCCCGTGACAACCCGCACCGAACCGTCCCGCCGTGTCGTAGCACTTCCGCATAAAGGGGCTTATGCCGAGATTGGTCGTAGT
This sequence comes from Ruegeria sp. CL5, assembly GCF_056536485.1. Lineage (NCBI taxonomy): Bacteria > Pseudomonadati > Pseudomonadota > Alphaproteobacteria > Rhodobacterales > Roseobacteraceae > Ruegeria > Ruegeria sp. CL5. The sequence continues at coordinate 37,125 of NZ_JBQFPS010000011.1, read as the reverse complement.
TTTGAGGCCTTTGGTGCCCTATGCGAATCCCGAAAGCTGTGGCCACAGGTCGGCCCGATGATCGGGCTCTATCTCGACAGCCCCGAAGACGTGCAGGAAGATGAATTGCGCAGCTTTGCCGGGGCTCAATTCTGCGGCAAAGATATTCCGGAGGGGATGGAAGACCTCAGCATCCCTGGCGGCAAGACGGCGGTTCTGACCTACAAAGGCCCGTATTCCGGCATACACGCCGCCTATCAGACACTGTTCGGAAATTGGTTGCCCGATTCTGGCGAGGAGCCTGCGGATCAGCCTTGCTATGAAATCTATCTGAATAATCCGCGCGAAACTGCGCCCGAGGACCTGCTGACCGAAATCTGCCTACCGCTCAAATGACCTAGTGCGGCCAAAGAACAGGGTAGAGCGAGGCAACAAGAAGTACGGCCATTGTCCAGTTAAATATCAGCAAGCGGTGCGGGTTGGTCAAGACCCGCGCCATTTGTTGGCCCAGAACCGTCCACACGCTGACCGATGGCAGATTGATCGCTCCGAACACCAGCGCAACCAGTATGATGGCTTCAAGCGTTTGTCCCGGCGCATATGCTGCAGTTGCCGTAAGCGCCATGGCCCAGGCCTTTGGATTGACCCACTGAAAGCTGGCAGCCTGAAAAAACGTCATCGGCGTACCGCTTGCTGCTTGTCCCTTTACAGGCGCTGCATGTGCGATCTTCCATGCCAGATACAGCAGGTAAATGACGGATGCGATCTTAAGCACCGTATAACTAACCGGGAATCGGTCGAAAACCTGAACCAGCCCTGCGCCCACCAGCAATACCATGAAGGTAAAACCCAACCCGATACCCAACATATGTGGTATCGTTCGCCGGAAGCCAAAATTCGCGCCTGACGCCATGAGCATGAGGTTGTTTGGCCCGGGAGTTATCGATGACACAAGGGCGAACACGATCAGGGCCATCAGAATATCGTATGTCATGAACGCATTTTCTCGCCAATCGCGACGAATGAAATTGCTTTTTTGTGCGGCAATAGAATATTGTTCACAACAAATGACGAAGATTGATCGAATTAATCAACATATATTGCGAGAAGTGTCGCAAGATGGTCGTATCAGCAACCTCGATCTTGCCGACCGCGTTGGCCTGTCGCCGTCTGCCTGTCTGCGTCGGGTGCAAGAGTTGGAGCGCGCGGGTGTTATATCGGGCTATCGCGCAGTTCTAAACCCGACAGCCTTGGGCATAGGCTTTGTTGCCTATATCGGCGTCGGGCTGGGTGAGCATACCAAGGCCGCCCAAGAAGGATTTGAAGAAGCGCTGCAGCAAGCGCCCGAGGTGGTCGAATGTCACAATATCACCGGCACGATCGAGTACCTTTTGCGGGTCGAATGTGCAGACCTCGCATCCTACAAAACCTTCCATACTGAGGTATTGGGAACGCTTCCGCATGTAACCTCGATTACCTCATACGTGGTAATGGGGTCGCCTAAGGATATGCGCGCGTAAAGGCCAAAAAAGTGAATTCTAACCACCTTGCAGGTCAAATATTCACAGCCTAAGGTCTTTGCAACAGTGTCGCCGGCAGGGACTGATCCCCAAGCGGGCGCGAATTCAGGGAGAAGACCATGAAATTTTTCCGGACCGGAGCGCTTGTTGCCGTCTTAGCAATTCTTGCGGGTGCGGCAGCGGCTGCACCTTTGAAGTTAACGCCTGCAAATCCTCAACCCAATCCAAAAGCGGGGTTGAATGCAAAGTATAGCTGGGAAGGTAATCCGCCTCGCAAAATCCAAAACCTCGCCAAGGTTAAACAACTATTGAGGAAGGCCAAGCCAGGCGCGCCACTTAGGGGACTGGACTACCGTGATACGAATGAGGGCGATCCTGTCCTGACTTTCAACGAAGCCTTTAATGTTGCCGCGGAAATCACGGGTTATATTCGTTTTGATTCACCCGGGATATACGAGCTTGAAACCTGGTCAAATGACGGGATCGATGCGTGGGTCGGTGGCCAGCAAATTGGATATGTTAATGGTCGCCAAGGCTGTGAGGCCAACCAACGGACCGAAGTCGAAGTGCCGAAAGCTGGTTGGTATCCTCTCAACATCAAGTACTTTCAGAAATACGGTACGTCCTGCTTGATGATGAAATGGGGTAAACAGGGTGAGAGGATTACCTGGACACCCAACGACGTCTTCGGCCGCTGATCATATAAAATAAAAGGCGCTCGTTTGAGCGCCTTTCTTCATCGTAGGTTAGCCACCTGCCGCGATCAGTTCGGACTGCGCTACAATGACTTCGGCCTGCTTGATCGAGGCGATATCCACCAAACGTCCCTTGTAGACGGTTGCGCCTTCACCGTTGGCCTTTGCCTGTTCCATTGCGGCTAGAATTTCGCGCGCTTCAGACACCGCCTCATCTGACGGGGTGAAAACCTGATTAGCCAATGCAATCTGCTTGGGGTGGATGGCCCATTTGCCGACCATGCCCAGAGTGGCCGAGCGTTTGGCTTGCGCGATATATCCTTCATCATCCGAAAAATCGCCGAACGGGCCATCGACCGGCAGCACGCCATGGGTGCGGCAGGCGGCGACGATGGCGGCTTGCGCCCAGTGCCAGGGGTCGGACCAGTGCTTTTCGCCTTCGCGCAGCATGTAATAGTTTTCCTGTGTGCCGCCGATGCCGGTTGTTTGCATGCCCATCGAGGCTGCAAAATCCGCAGCGCCAAGGCTCATGGCCTGCATACGCGGAGATGATGCTGCGATCTCTTCGACATGCGCCAAGCCAGCGGCGGATTCGATGATCACTTCGAAAGAGATGGGCTTGGTTCGGCCCTTGGCCCGCTCGATGGCGGTGACCAGCGCGTCCACCGCATAAACATCCGCCGCACACCCGACCTTGGGGATCATGATCTGATCCAGCCGATCGCCTGCCTGTTCCAGCACATCGACCACGTCGCGGTACCAATAGGGTGTATCCAGCCCATTGATCCGAACCGACATGTATTTGTTGCCCCAATCGACCGTATTGAGCGCCTCGATGACATTGGCGCGGGCGGTATCCTTGTCGGACGGGGCCACCGAGTCTTCCAGATCCAGGTTGATGACATCCGCTGCCGACGCGGCCATCTTGGGAAATAGCTTGGTATTCGAGCCCGGGCCAAACAGTTGACAGCGATTGGGGCGCGCCGGAGCGGCGGGTTGGATGCGGAAACTCATCTGAACCTCGTCTGAGTAATGAAATTGCGTTCTTTCCTGAGCCTGAGATATTAAATTGCGTGGCGCTGTGCAAGCTTGATTGTGCAGCTGCGGCAATGCGTGTGCAGAATGTTCGAATTTTAAACCGACAAAAGAATGCTTAAAGATTGATCAGTTTGTAAACTTCGAATAGTTTTGCGAGTTTTAAAATTATTGTGCAAGTTTATCCTGTCAGTAGGCGGATTGTAAGGAGAGTTTGAGAAATCCTCGTCAAATCGGTTCTCTAGCTTAGGCCAGAATCAAAGGAGTGCAGCGCGATGATCGAGACACCGTACCTATTGTTTTTGGGCGATGCGCCCGACTTGTTGGCGGCCAAAGTGGCTATTGGCATCCGGGACTGGCGTCCTGAGAATGCTGTTGGTCAAATCAAGCTGGAAGGTTGCAAGGCTGACCTGGGCCTGACGGAAATGACTCTGGCCGATGGTAAAGCGGCTGGTGCCAAGACACTCGTCATTGGTGTTGCAAACCGGGGCGGGATCATCAGCGAAGCTTGGAAAGAAGTTCTGATTGAAGCGTTGGAAATGGGCTATGATCTGGCATCTGGCCTGCACAACCTGCTGCGTGACGAAGGTGATTTGGTTGCGGCTGCGCAGACCCATGGATGCACATTGCACGACGTCCGTGTGCCGACTGTTGGTTACCCGATTGCAAACGGCCGCAAGCGTACCGGCAAACGGTGCCTGGCCGTTGGAACCGATTGCTCTGCCGGTAAGATGTATACGGCGATGTCGATGGATGCCGAAATGCGCAAGCGCGGTATGAAATCCACGTTCCGTGCTACAGGTCAGACGGGCATTCTGGTCACGGGGCAGGGTGTACCGCTGGATGCCGTTATCGCGGATTTCATGGCAGGTTCGGTCGAGTACCTGACACCGGACAATGATCCGGATCACTGGGATCACATCGAAGGGCAGGGTTCCCTGTTCCACGTGTCTTATTCGGGTGTGACCATGGCGCTGATCCATGGTGGGCAGCCCGATGCGCTGATCCTGTGCCACGAACCAACCCGGACCCATATGCGCGGACTGCCTGAGTATTCACTGCCGACGCTGGAGCAGTTGCGTGACACAGCACTGCCGCTGGCGCGCGTGGCAAACCCAGAGTGTCAGGTTGCAGGCGTGTCGATCAACACCCAGCACCTGAGCGAAGAAGATGCGCTTGCCTATATCACTAAGGTTGAGACCGAGATGGGCATCCCGGCGACCGATCCCTACCGCTTTGGAGCCGGTAAACTAGTGGATGCGCTGGCCACACTGTGATCTAAGCACTCTCGCTGGAGGCGGAGCAATCCGCCGCCGGCGGGCGTATTTGTCAAAAAATAGAGGAGCAGGCGCGTGCAAATTGAAGTTTCTCGCGATGTGTTTCGATTGGCGCAGGTATTCACCATCTCGCGCGGCTCACGTACCGAGGCAAAAGTTTTAACTGTCCGTATCTCGGACGGTGTGCACCATGGTTGGGGCGAATGTGTACCTTATGCCCGCTATGACGAAACACTGGAGTCGGTCGAGGCCGAGATAGCCGGGCTACCCGATGATTTTTCGCGCTATTCCCTGATGGACCTGTTGCCTGCTGGCGCGGCGCGGAATGCGGTGGATTGTGCACTGTGGGATCTGGAAGCGAAACGCGCAGGTAAACGGGCATGGGAGCTTGCTGAAATCGCTGCGCCAGGGCCTGAAATAACAGCCTATACGCTGTCATTGGACACGCCCGAAGCGATGAGGGCTCAAGCGGCCGAGAACGCTTTCCGCCCCTTGCTGAAGATTAAGCTGGGAACACCCGATGATATGCCGAGGCTCGAGGCTGTCCGGGCTGGGGCGCCAAAGTCGAAAATCATCATCGACGCTAATGAAGGCTGGTCTGCCGAAGTCTATGCAGATCTTGCCCCACATCTCGTGCGCCTGGGCGTGGCTCTGGTCGAACAGCCTTTACCAGCTGGTGAGGATGATGCCCTGATCGGGATGGATCGCCCTGTGCCAGTTTGTGCTGACGAATCCTGTCACGATCGGGCAAGCCTACCCGCACTCAAGGGCAAATATGATGTGGTGAACATCAAACTGGACAAGACCGGCGGTCTTACCGAGGCGCTAGAATTGCGCAAGGCCGCATTGGCTGAGGGCTATGATGTTATGGTTGGCTGCATGGTCGGAAGCTCGCTTGCGATGGCCCCGGCAACACTGGTGGCGCAGGGGGCGATGGTCACAGACCTTGACGGGCCGCTTCTGTTGGCCGAAGACCGCGATACACCGCTGATTTTTGACGATGCCGGAGTACACCCGCCCAATGCGGCGCTCTGGGGGTAAGGAACGGGCGAAGCCCGGAAACAAAAGGAAATGACATGACCCGTACCGTCTATGTGAATGGCGAATACCTGCCTGAATCCGAAGCAAGTATTTCGATCTTTGACCGGGGTTTCCTGTTTGCGGATGCCGTGTACGAGGTGACCAGCGTGCTGGACGGCAAGCTGATCGACTTTGAAGGCCACGCCGTACGTCTGAAGCGCTCATTGGATGAACTCGATATCGTTCAGCCTTGCAGCATGGACGAATTGTTGGAAATCCACCGCAAACTGGTTGAATTGAACGGAATTGATGAGGGGCTGGTTTATCTGCAGGTCACTCGTGGCTCGGACGGGGATCGGGATTTTGTTTTCCCATCCGCCGATACAAAGCCAAGCCTTGTTCTCTTTACCCAGAACAAACCGGGCCTTGCCGATAGTCCGGCAGCGAAGAAGGGTGCCAAGATTATCTCGATTGATGATATCCGCTGGGGCCGTCGTGACATCAAGACCGTGCAACTGCTTTACCCTTCCATGGGCAAGATGATGGCCAAAAAGGCAGGCTGCGATGATGCGTGGCTGGTTGAAGATGGCTATGTGACCGAAGGCACCAGCAACAACGCCTATTTCGTCAAGAGCGGTAAGATCGTCACCCGTCCGCTGTCTAACGACATTCTGCACGGCATCACGCGCAAGGCGGTATTGCGCATGGCGGCCGAGGCGCAGATGGAGGTCGAAGAGCGCCTGTTCACCATCGACGAAGCAAAAGAAGCCGATGAGGCCTTCACCACTTCGGCCAGTGCTTTCGTTATGCCGGTGGTTGAGATCGATGGCGTTGCGCTGGGCGATGGCACACCGGGTCCGATCGCCAAACGTCTGCGCGAGATCTATCTGGACGAAAGCCGCAAGGCAGCGATCTAGAAGAGGTAGTTACATCTAGTCTCGTTGCCCGCAATGGTATGAACTCAAATGCGACGCGCGGCGCAATTTGCCGTTATTCCTGCACCCTCGCAAAATATTGCGAGGGTGTTGTCAGTTCACAGGATGTTGATGCCGTGAACAAACCGTCATGTTGGGTTTTTACGGATCACTGAGGTGTCACTGATTGTGAACCCGTGTTCGAATGATCAGCATCATCCCCGGTGGAAGGTTTACACAGAGAAGGCGGTTTTTTCCGGCGTCGAGCGTCAGCTCTTCTTCGTCACATTCTCTTCAAACGCAACCTTGAATGCGGCCTTTTTTTCGGCGCTGGCATCGGTCTGATAGTTGGCCTTCCATTTATCCATGGGCATGCCATAGAAAATCTCGCGCGCTTCGTCCTTGCCCATTTCAATGCCTTTTGCATTGGCGGCTTCCTGATACCAGCGCGACAGGCAATTGCGGCAAAACCCGGTCAGATTCATCATGTCGATGTTCTGGACGTCTGTGCGGTCTTTCATCAGGTGCTGCTGTAAACGACGGAACGCAGCGGCCTGAAGTTCGATTTCGGTTTGCTTGTCCATATTCTGGCTCCGAGTAGATGTTTTTACATTCTGAGGCTGAACTAGCAATCCGCAGGCTTCGATACAATGAATACAAAGGCCTTTGAATTGGCCGATCCGGTATTTAGGAGAGTTTCAGTGCCAACCATGGCACCAGGCAAAACACCAAGGTCAGGATCTTGTAGTTCGCAAGATATCGGAAGTAAGCGCGTTTTATGTCGGCACGTTCCAACTGGAACATTCTGCCATGTACATCTGCAATCCAGTTTTGCAAAGCCAAGACCATCATGGTGCTGAAGATCAAAACACCGATGTTCAGAACCGTCATCCAACCGAAGATAGTCGTCAGGAATTCCTGCGTCATAGTCGTCTCCTTTCGCCTGATATATGGGTATTGGCCAATGCGCTCCCAACATTAGGAAGAACAAAAAACAATCTGCGACGTCACTGTGTCACAGTCTGCTTTCGACGAGCGCGTCTTGTAGTGCAACGGCCAGACGGTTGGCCCAATGGCGCTGCCCCTCGTGATCCGCAATCAGATCGTTGCGCAGCTCAATCAGTGCATTGGGTCGACCAAATGCTGTGCAATGTTTGTCGATCGCATCACCGGGTAGAACGCCGGTATAGGGTTCATTTACACCGACGCACAGATCACTCTCGGCATTCAGTCGGTTGATTAACGGACGTGAGAACCGCTCATCCGGAGTGTGCAGGACGCCGATATGCCAGGGTCGGGGATCGCGACCGCGTAGCTGGCGCGTAAAGGAGTGCATTGAGACGATAACCGCATGAGGCAGGCCTGCAAGCTGTGCCAGCGCATCATGATAAGGACGGTAGCACATGTTCAGGCGCCGCTCCTTCTCAACTGTATCGGCGTGGCGATTGCCTGGGATGATCGAACCATCATAGAGCTTCATCAGAAGCGTCGGATCATCCTCACCGCGATTGGGGTCGATCACCAAGCGCGAAAAATTGGCCGCGATAACTGGGGCGTTCAGAATCTCGCCCAGATGCTTCGACACCTCGTAGGCGCCCACATCGTAAGCGATGTGCCGTTCCATGTCTTCGCGCGGCAGTCCCAGGTCCCCGTCATTGATATCGGGTGGGACCATGTTGGTTGCATGGTCGCAAGTAATTAGCCAACGCGACGGCCGATCCGCGCCGTGAACAAAAAACGGAGAATAAGTCATGAGCCTGTCATCTTGTTTGTCGCAGGTGTAGGACAGTTGCGTTGGAAAGGGAATTGCGCAATAAGCGGCCCAAGCAATGTTTGCGGTAACATTCGTGCGTTTAAGGAGAGCCTGATCAATGCGACGCCTGAGAAATGTGAAAATCGTGGCGACGCTGGGACCGGCGTCTAACGACTATGACACCATCCGCGCTCTGCACGAGGCAGGGGCCGATGTGTTTCGCCTGAACATGAGCCATGGCAGTCATGATGAAATCCGCGAACGGCATCGGATCATCCGGCAGATCGAAAAGGATCTGGACAGCCCGATTGCAATTTTGGCCGATCTTCAAGGACCGAAGCTGCGCGTTGGTGTGTTTGCTAATGCCGCAGAAGAGCTGGAAGAGGGCGCAGCGTTTCGTCTGGACCTTGATCCGGCAGCGGGGGATATCAACCGGGTCTGTCTACCGCACCCCGAGATTTTTGCTGCTTTGGAGCCGGGTGCGCGCCTGCTGGTCAATGATGGCAAGATTCGTCTGATCGTGCAGGATTGCGGTCAGGATTTTGCCCACTGCACAGTTGAAGTAGGTGGCACGATCTCAAACCGAAAAGGTGTGAATGTTCCGGACGTGGTTCTGCCGCTGGCGGCGCTGTCTGACAAGGATCGCGACGATCTGGAATTTGTCTGCCAGTTGGGCGTGGACTGGCTGGCGCTCAGTTTCGTGCAACGTGCCAAGGACGTTTTCGAAGCACGTGCGCTGGCAGATGGTCGCGCATCGATCCTGTCCAAGATCGAAAAGCCTGCCGCAGTGGAAGCTTTTGATGACATCCTTGATGCCTCGGACGGGATCATGGTTGCACGTGGTGATCTAGGCGTAGAATTGCCCGTTTCTGCTGTGCCGCCAATTCAGAAGCGTCTGGTGCGCAAGTGTCGTACTGCAGCGAAGCCCGTGATTGTTGCAACACAGATGTTGGAAAGCATGATCGAAAGCCCGATGCCAACGCGGGCCGAGGTTTCGGACGTGGCAACCGCCATCTATGAAGGCACCGATGCGATCATGCTTAGCGCTGAATCCGCAGCTGGATCCTATCCGATCGAAGCAGTCCAGACCATGAATAAGGTCGCCATCGAGGTTGAAGCGGATCCGACCTACCACCAGATCATTGCGGCCTCACGAACTGCCAAGGGCACGACCATCGCGGACGGAATCGTGGCGGCCGCGCGCGAAATTGCGGAAAAGACGGACATCAAGGCCATCTGCTGTTTCACTCAAAGTGGTACAACCGCGTTGCTTACTGCACGTGAGCGTCCCGGTGTGCCGATAATTGCGATGACTCCGGCCACTGGCACTGCACGCAGGCTTTGCCTGAGCTGGGGCTGCCATTGTGTTCTGACCCCCGAACAAGAACGGTTCAAGGGCGCGGTGGTCAGTGCGGCTCGCGCGGCTCGTTCGGGCGGCTTTGCGGCCGAGACTGATCAGATCGTGGTCACCGCTGGCGTGCCGTTTAATGTCCCTGGAACGACCAACATCTTGCGTATCGCTCCGTGTGATGAACGGCTGATTTACAACACCGATCCGGGTTAAGTTGCGACCCAATATCAACAATTTATATTGATACCTTACAATCTGCCTAAAATTTAGGCGGAAATAAATTAGCAATTTCAACTAGATGATCGATTGTTGGTTGCATTTCAAAATTACTTCTCTGTTTTTCCGTGTTTTTGGGGATACTTGCCTCTAGGGCAGTCTACTCAAACAAGTTCCAGGTTCCGGCTGCTCTGCCGGGGGCACGGGCCCCGGTCAAACAAACCACAACGGAGGAACGACATGACAACGAAAATTGTCATTGGACTGGACGGGACAGAAACCGGAGAACGCGCGATCGCCTTCGCCAAAGACTTGGCCGGACGTATCGGAGAATGCGAGCTGCTGGTTGTTTATGTCATCGAATGGTCGCCTTTCACATTCCAGACACCGGAAGAAAATGCTATGCGCCACAAGAGGCGCGAGGAAGAGGTAGAGCTGGCTACATCGCGGATCATCGCGCCAGCGGTCGAAGCGCTAAAGGCAGCGGGATTCGAAGCCCAAGGTATCGTGCGTCACGGAGATGTCGCCGAAACACTGAACACGATCACGGTCGAAAACGGTGGATCACAGATCGTTGTTGGTCGGGCTTCGGCTGACGGGTTCAAGAAGCGCCTGTTTGGCAGCTCCACGCAGAACCTTGTCATGCATGCCGACGTTCCCGTCACGGTCGTGAATTGAGGGGAGAGTAGATGATGAGTATTCAAAACAAACTTGGTTTGGCTGCGCTTACCGCTCTGGCTGCGAGTCCTGCCGCCGCTCAGGAAGCGGTTGGGCTGGACGACAAGATCAATCAGGCATTTGCAGACTTCACCGGGCCATTTGTAAGTTTTATTTTTGCACCTTTCCCCGGGACAGGTTTCCCCTGGATCGTGGGATGGCTGGTTGTAGCGGCGACTGTGTTCACACTGTATTTTGCCTTCGTGCAGTTGCGCTTTTTCAGCCATGCGATCAGCCTGGTGAAAGGCGACTACTCTGACCCGAACGATGCGGGTGAGGTCAGCCACTTTCAAGCGCTCGCTACAGCCTTGTCCGGTACGGTTGGGCTTGGCAACATCGCCGGTGTTGCGGTTGCCGTTGGCATCGGCGGGCCGGGTGCGACTTTCTGGATGATCGTCGCGGGTCTGTTGGGCATGGCGTCGAAATTCACCGAATGTACGCTGGGCGTGAAGTATCGCAACGAATACGAGGACGGCACCGTTTCCGGTGGTCCGATGTATTACATGTCCAAAGGGTTCAACGAACTGGGCCTGCCGGGTGGTAAGATCCTTGCGGTTCTTTTCTCGATCTTCTGTATCCTCGGTGCCTTGGGCGGGGGCAACATGTTCCAGGCCAACCAGGCGCACCAGCAGATCGCAGGCATCGTTGGAGACTATCCCGGTTGGATCACCGGTCTGGTGTTCGCGGGCATCGTGTTTGCAGTGATCGTGGGTGGCCTGAAATCTATCGCACGCGTGACCGAGAAAGTCGTGCCCTTTATGGGCGTGATGTATGTGGCTGCGGCGCTGGTAATCATCCTGATGAACGCGGATCAGATCGGGTGGGCCTTTGGCCAGATCTTCGCGGGTGCCTTCACTGGCCTCGGTGTGGCAGGCGGTATGGTCGGTGCGCTGATCCAGGGCTTCCGTCGTGCGGCGTTTTCGAACGAGGCAGGCGTCGGGTCTGCAGCGATTGCACACTCTGCTGTTCGGACCAAAGAGCCGATTACTGAGGGCTTTGTATCTCTGCTTGAGCCGTTCATCGATACGGTCGTGATCTGTACCATGACCGCGCTGGTGATCATCATCACCCAGCAATTGATCGTTGATCCGGAAACCGGCAATTACATGCTGAACGAAGCGGGTAACGCGATTGCAACTGTTGATGGTAACACCGGTGTCAGCCTGACTTCGGCGGCCTTCGGCAGCGCGTTCAGCTGGTTCCCGTTCATTCTGGCCATTGCCGTGGTGCTGTTTGCTTTCTCCACCATGATCAGCTGGTCCTACTATGGCCTCAAGGCCTGGACTTACCTGTTCGGTGAGGGCCACACGAAGGAACTGGTGTTCAAGGTCATCTTCTGCATCTTCGTTGTCATTGGCGCTGCGGCCAACCTTGGTCCCGTCATCGACTTCTCGGATGCGGCGATCTTTGCGATGGCAGTTGTGAACGTCTTCGCGCTCTACTTCCTGATGAAAGTGGTGCGTCAGGAGCTGGCGTCCTACGCAGAACGGTTGAAAAGCGGCGAAATCCGCAAATTCGAACATTAAACCATACCACCGGGGCGGCGCGCGTCGCCCCGGTACTCAGTCTGCCCGTGAAAATCGCAGATTCTGACCCAAACCCCCTTGCCAGTATGACCGAACTTGCGTAAACGGCGCTTCTGATCGCGTGACCGGCCGAGATGGCATGCCGAGTCGCGTCTGAAACCGAACCCGGAAAAGGAGACGGAAATGCCTAAGATGAAGACCAAGTCGAGCGCCAAGAAGCGCTTTAAGGTGACTGCGACCGGTAAGGTCCTTGCTGGCCAGGCCGGCAAACGTCACGGCATGATCAAGCGGACCAAGAAATTCATCCGCGATGCCCGTGGCAACACCACCCTGTCCGCCCCCGACGCCAAGATCGTCAAGGGCTACATGCCCTACGACCGCTAAGAGGAGATTTGAGAGATGTCCCGCGTTAAAGGTGGAACCGTAACCCACGCCCGTCACAAGAAGATCATCAAAGCCGCAAAAGGCTATTATGGTCGTCGCAAGAGCACATTCAAAGTTGCGTCTCAGGCCGTTGATAAGGCCAACCAGTATGCAACCCGTGACCGCAAGAATCGCAAGCGCAACTTCCGCGCGCTGTGGATCCAGCGTATCAATGCTGCTGTGCGTTCGCATGACGAAGCACTGACATATTCCCGCTTCATCAATGGCCTGAACCTGGCCGGTATCGAAGTGGACCGCAAAGTTCTGGCTGACCTGGCCGTGCACGAACCGGAAGCGTTCGGCGCGATCGTCGCCAAAGCTCAGGCAGCCCTGGCCGCCTGATCCTCGTCTCAGAGACAGTGAAATCAAAGCCGCTCCTACAGGGAGCGGCTTTTTTGGTTTAACAAACCGGGTCGTAAGCCCAACCGCCTCACAAATTTTTATAGGAGAATGGGTCCGATGGTGTGTTTAGCCGAAGATGTCGCATGAATGCGCGGGCGATTCTAGGAACCGGCCTTTGATCCGAAATGACGAAGTGGCCACGATATCGCATGGGCGCTTCAAACGGGACAAAAGTCAGGTCCGGTGATCGATACATGTACACCGGAAAGGGATTGATCACAGCCAACCCAAGGCCCTCCCGAGCCATATCGGCTGCTGCGAACGAGGTCGAAACCTCGGCGACAATTCTGGGTTCCGCTCGTACCTGATGCAGTAATCGATCAAGCTGCCCGCGTCTGCCGTGGCGATATGTCAATGCAATCAGATCTTGTTCATGCAGATCTGCGGGGGCGAGCGCACTGCGTTGGGCAAGTGGATGTTCGGGTCGCATTACGCAAACTGCTGGCGATTCCCTGAACGGTATCAGTTTGATCCCCGCGCGGCTTTGCTCAATCCCGGTTACCGCCAAATCAAAGCGGTTTTCCAGTACGCCCAATGTCACCATGTCTGAGGTCGTCACCTCCAGGTTCACAAAAAAACCTGGATTTCCACGTATGAAACTGGCGATGAGCGTGACGATATAGCGGTGGGCATAACTTGGAGGAGCGACAAGGCGTAACGTTTCCTGCACGGTTTCACCCGGTCCATCGATCCGGTCGAGAGCTTCGAACAAGGGATCGAGTCGCATGTTCAATCGCACGGCCTCTTGCGTCGGGCGTAGTCTGCCCGCGTCCCTTTCAAACAGTATTTTCCCAAGCCGGGATTCAAGACTGCCAACAGATCGGCTGACGGCTGATTGAGACAGGCCCAGTTGTCGTGCAGCGGCGGCAGTGGTTCCAGCCTGCATGAGGGCCCGCAAGGCTTGATACTCCGGTAGTGAGTGCCAGTTGCGTGTTTTCTTCATCGACTTGGACCCTCATGAATCCGACTAGTTCTATGAGTAAAACTCATTGAATTTTTTTACAATCATGACGATAACGTCTGTTAACGTGTATCGGATTGATACCTAATTCGGGTGATACGGCTTTGAACACCTTCCCCCTCATTTTCGATGGGCACAATGATGTGTTGTCCAAGTTGGCTTCGACCGGTGGTGTTTCAGAAGCGGGCCAATTCCTGAGCGGCCTGGAAGGAGCAATCGATCTGGTCAAATCCAAAGACGGTGGGTTTGGCGGCGGGTTCTTTGCCGTGTGGGTGCCGTCGCCAATGGATGTCGACGCCAAGATGGAAGAGATGGTCCAGCCCAGCTATGACCTGCCGCTTCCCGATCAGATAGAAGCTGAAGACGCCTTCCCGGCAGCACTGAGCCAGATTGCCATATTATTGGAACTGGAAAGGCTGGGCGCGTTGAGTGTTGCACGCTCAGTTGCAGATATCCGGGATTGTCTGGCGCAGGGTCGGATGGCAGCGATATTTCATATCGAAGGTGCCGAAGCGATTGATGCCGATCTGCATTCGCTCGACGTTTTTTATGCTGCGGGGCTGCGCTCGCTTGGTCCGGTCTGGAGCAGGCCAAACATTTTCGGGCACGGTGTGCCGTTCAGATATCCATCAGGGCCAGACACCGGCCCGGGGTTGACCGATTATGGTCTGCGACTTGTCCAACGCTGCAACGCGCTTGGGATCATGCTGGACTTGTCTCATCTCAATGAGAAAGGTTTTTGGGACGTTGCGCGATATTCAGATGCGCCTTTGGTTGCGACGCATTCGAATGCGCACGCCATTTGCCCGCACGCTCGAAATCTGACCGACGATCAGCTTCGCACAATCGCAGAAAGCGACGGGATGGTCGGACTGAATTTTGCCGCCGCCTTTCTGCGCGAGGATGGGCGAATGCTTTCTGACGTGCCGCTGACACAGGTTCTGAAGCACCTAGATCACCTGATCGGGATCTTGGGTGAGGACCGGGTCGGGCTTGGGTCGGACTATGACGGGGCCGTAGTTCCAGACGATGTGACCGACGTATCGATGCTGCCCCGATTGAGAGATGCCATGGAAACCCATGGATACGGCGAAGAGCTCATTAAGAAGCTCTGCCATGAAAACTGGTTGCGTGTACTTGAGAAGACTTGGGGATCGTAACCGTTAGTGAATAACTTGATGACAGAGAGGACAAAATGAACGCATTTAATAGATTGCTTACCGGTGCGGCGCTGGGATTGGCGCTGGCTGTGACCTCGACTTCGGCAATCGCGGAAACGCCGCCAAACATGTTGGTGATCGCGAACCGTATTGACGACATCACAACACTGGACCCCGCTGAAAGCTTTGAATTTGCCGGGTCTGATGTCAGCCGCAATGTTTACCAAAAGCTCGTCAATTTTGACCCGCTGGATCTGGATGCAGGATATCAGCCGGACGTAGCGGAAAGCTGGGATGTTTCAGAAGACGGCAAGTCGATTACCTTCAAAATCAGGGAGGGGTTGACCTTTCATTCCGGTAATCCGGTGACCGCCGAAGACGTTCAGTTTTCGCTGCGCCGTGCAATCATTCTGAATAAAACTCCGGCTTTCATCCTGACGCAGTTCGGGTTCACGCCGGAAAATGTCGAACAAACGATTGTTGCAGATGGCAACACTCTGACGATCACGACCGACAAGCCCTACGCGACATCCTTTGTTCTGAACTGTCTGACCGCGACCATCGGTGGCATCGTCGACAAGAAGACGGTGATGGAACACGACAAAGATGGTGATCTGGGCAACGAGTGGCTCAAGACCAACACGGCGGGCTCCGGTGCCTATAGCTTGGTGAGCTGGAAGCCCAATGAAAGCGTAACCCTGAAGTCCAACCCTGATTTCTATCTGGGTGCCCCGGCGATGGAGCGCGTCGTTGTCCGTCACGTTCAGGAAAGCGCCAGTCAGCGCCTACTGCTTGAGCGTGGGGATATCGACGTTGCCCGCAACCTGAACCCTGAAGACGTTGCAGGTGTGTCATCGGTCGCTGGCGTCAAGATTGCAGATGAGCTCAAGGGCCGTCTGATGTATGTTTCGCTGAACCAGAAGCACCCTGAGCTCAGCAAACCTCAGGTGCGACAGGCCTTCAAATACTTGATCGACTATGAAGGGATGCGCGACAGCTTCCTGAAAGGTCAGTACACAATTCACCAGAATTTCTTGCCGCAAACCTATCTTGGCGCATCGGATGAGAATCCGTTCAGCTTCGATGTTGAAAAAGCCAAAGCGCTGCTGGATGAAGCCGGTGTAAGTGGGCTGGAGATCGAAGTTGGTGTACGCGAAGCGCAGGAACGTATTGAGATCGCTCAGTCACTTCAAAATGCACTGGGTCAGGTTGGTATCACGATGAACATTACTGTCGGTACTGCCAAACAAATTCTGGCGCGGTATCGTGCACGGGAGCTCGACGTCTATCTTGGCGCATGGGGTCCGGACTATCCTGACCCGCAAACCAACGCGGGGACATTTGCCTATAATCCGGACAACTCGGATGCGGCCAACGCAACTGGGCTGCTGGCATGGCGGAATTCATGGGATACTGGTGGTTTGACCGAGAAAACAGACGCGGCTGTGGTTGAGAATGACACCGTGAAACGTGCCGATATGTACAAAGAGATACAGGCTGAGTTCCGCGAAACATCACCATTTGTCGTGATGTTCCAGCAAATTGAGCAATCGGCATTGCGTGAAAACGTAACGGATTTCTCGACGGGTCAGGCGATCACATCGGCGTCGTATTGGCAGGTGACCAAGTAAATGGCTCTGGCCGAAAGACCATCTGAGGGGCGCCGCTCGGCGCCTCTTATCCATTGGATCAAGAGTATCCTGAAAACTCTTGGCACCATTGCAATCACGATGCTGGGTCTGCTGTTTGTGACCTTTATCATTGGTCGCGTCATGCCGATCGATCCGGTGCTGGCGATCGTAGGTGAGCGCGCCTCGCAATCGACCTATGATGCAGTCTACCAACAGCTTGGCCTCGATAAACCGCTGCTGGTGCAGTTCGGTTACTATCTTTGGGATGTCCTGCACGGAGACTTTGGAAACTCGCTGCTGAATGCGCGCCCCGTATCCGAAGACATAGCACGTGTTTTCCCTGCCACGCTGGAATTGGCGACTTTGGGCGTGCTGATCGGCATCTTCTTAGGTGTTCCGCTGGGTGTGATTGCCGCCGTTAAACGGGGGTCATGGATCGATCAGATCGCCCGTGTGGTCGCGCTTGTTGGCTACTCTATGCCAATCTTCTGGCTGGGGCTCATGGGGTTGCTGGTCTTCTATGGAATTCTTGGCTGGGTCGGTGGGCCGGGCCGGCTGGATATCTTCTACGAAGATATTGTGCCCACGCGTACCGGTTTGATCTTGGTGGATAGTGCCATCGCCCAGGATTGGGACGTCTTTCGCAACGCGCTGTCTCACATCATCCTGCCCGCTGCTTTGCTGGGGTATTACTCACTGGCTTACATCAGCCGGATGACGCGATCCTTCATGCTGGAACAGTTGTCGGCGGAATATGTCATTACCGCGCGCGTAAAAGGCCTGTCAGAACGGCAGGTGATCTGGCGTCACGCCTTCAAGAATATTCGCGTACAACTCATTACAGTCATCGCACTGAGCTACGCCAATCTGTTGGAAGGCTCGGTTCTGACCGAGATCATCTTTAGCTGGCCGGGGATCGGCAGCTACATCACGACCGCTTTGCTGAGTGCCGACATGAATGCAGTTCTCGGTGGAACCGTTGTGGTGGGGCTGATCTTTATCTGCCTGAACATATTCTCCGACCTTCTCTACCGTTTCTTTGATCCGAGGTCGAAATGAGCGACATGACTTTGCGTCAGTGGCTGCTGACCGACGAGCCCACATCCAGACGCCACGCCAGATTGGCTAGCTTGTATAAAGGTTGGCTGACACTGCGATCAAACTCGATGGCAATGGTTGGGTTGGCGATCCTGGTAATCCTCGTGCTGACTGCGGTTTTTGCTCCTATCATCGCACCGCAAGATCCCTTTGTTCAGGATTTGTCCAGCCGACTGCTCCCTATCGGGTCCGAAGGACATTTGCTGGGGACCGATAGTCTGGGGCGGGATATTCTGTCACGTTTGATTTATGGCGCGCGGATAACGCTGTACATTGTGGCGTTGGTGGCGCTTATCGCTCCGGTCGCGGGCCTTTTGGTAGGAACCGTCGCGGGATATGCCGGGGGATGGGCAGATGTGATCCTCATGCGCATCACCGATATCTTCCTCGCCTTTCCGCGCCTTGTTCTGGCATTGGCTTTTGTAGCAGCGCTCGGGGCAGGGATCGAGAACGCGGTTTTGGCGATCTCGCTGACTGCATGGCCGCCATACGCGCGCATGGCGCGGGCAGAAACGCTTACGATCCGGTCGACCGACTATATCAATGCGATCCGGCTTCAAGGGGCCGGGCCACTGCGGATCATCACCCGGCATATCTGGCCGCTTTGTATCTCGTCACTGATTGTGCGGGTCACTCTGGACATGGCCGGGATCATTTTGGCTGCGGCGGGCCTGGGTTTCTTGGGCCTGGGGGCACAACCTCCAAGTCCGGAATGGGGTGCCATGATTTCCGAGGGGCGCAGGTTCATCCTTGATCATTGGTGGGTTGCCACGGTGCCGGGGCTTGCAATTTTCACGGTTTCGCTGGCCTTCAACCTGTTGGGTGACGGGCTAAGGGACGCGCTTGATCCAAAGGACGGTGGGCAATGAACTTACTTGACATCGAAGACCTGTGGGTTCGCTTCCCAACCCGTCAGGGCGTGTTTGATGCGGTACGCGGTGTTTCGTTCTCGTTGGGGCGCGAACGATTGGGGATTGTGGGTGAAAGTGGATCCGGCAAGTCGATGACCGGGCGGGCCATCCTGCGCCTGATCCGAAAGCCCGGTATCGTTGAGGCCAACCACATCAATCTTGAAGGTCGTGACTTGCTGAAGCTTACAGAGCGCGAGATGCGCGAAGTACGCGGAAAGCAGATTTCCATGGTGATGCAGGACCCCAAGTTCTCTCTGAACCCAGTGGTCACGGTAGGCGAACAGTTGATGGAGGCGTATCTTCAGCACAATTCCGGCTCTAAATCGCGCGCCAAAAAAATGGCGATCGAAATGTTGGAGAGTGTTTCGATCCGTAGTCCCGAACGGGTGATGCGGGCATACCCGCATGAAGTGTCAGGAGGTATGGGGCAACGCATCATGATTGCGATGATGCTGATCCCGAACCCTAAGATCCTGATTGCGGATGAACCGACCTCAGCGTTGGATGTCAGCGTTCAGCGGCAGGTGCTGAACATCATGGATGGATTGGTCAAAGAACGGGGCATGGGCCTGATCTTCATCAGTCATGATCTCAACCTGGTGTCCGAGTTTTGCGACCGTGTCCTCATCATGTACGCGGGACGGATTGTCGAAGTCTGTGACGCGGATAAGCTGCACCAGGCGCAACACCCATACACTCAGGGGCTGCTGAATTCGCTCCCGCGTCTTGATGAGAAATGTACGCATCTGAGTGTTCTGACCCGCGATCCCGCCTGGTCAGACGCACCCAGCGTGAGGGGTTGAAATGACCGCACTGGAAATCAACGATCTGAACGTCTGGTTTGGTCACGCGCATGACCGCGTAGATGCGGTTAAGGGTGCTTGTCTTAATGTTAACCAGGGTGAGAGTTTTGGTCTTGTAGGTGAAAGCGGTTCGGGTAAATCTACCATCCTCCGCGCGATAACCGGTCTGGCACCTCAATGGTCTGGTACTATCCGAGTCGAAGGTGAAGCGTTGTCCGGGGCCAAGCGAGATCGCAGGTTCTTTAGAGCCGTGCAGATGGTTTTTCAGGATCCATACGCCTCGCTTCATCCGCGGCACACCGTCGATCAGGTGCTCAGTGAAACTCTGCATCTGCACGGGCTAGATAATATCGATCAAAGGGTCAAAGGTCTGCTGAACGATGTTGGACTAGGGCAGCGCTTCCGGTTTCGGTATCCGCATCAGTTATCCGGGGGGCAGCGTCAGAGGGTCGCTATCGCTAGAGCGTTGGCAGGCGAGCCGGACATCCTGCTGCTGGATGAACCCACATCAGCTCTGGATGTCAGCGTTCAGGCAGAAGTATTGAACTTGTTGACGGATTTGCGTGGCCAACGCGGGCTGACATATTTGATGGTATCCCATGATCTTCCGGTTATCGCGCATATGTGCGATCAACTGGCAGTTATGCGAAATGGTGAGATCGTTGAGGTCATGTCCTCCGAAACGCTGCGTGTAGGCACACCTGAACACCCGTACTCGCAAGAATTGCTGCAGGCCTCGGTCGCCGTTTGACAAGATACGAACGCTGGTTGGCGTACATCTATCTGGCGAAGTGCTTTGAGCATATTTGCGGCTGATTTCACACGACTTCTCGGAAACCTAAAGGGTCTTGATTGTCGTGTAGATTATGGCGGAGACGAAGGGATTCGAACCCTCGAGACCCTTCCGGGCCTACTCCCTTAGCAGGGGAGCGCCTTCGACCACTCGGCCACGTCTCCGCTGACGGGTATATCCTTGCAAACGCCGGGAATACAAGGCGAAATTTCCATTTTGTGCCTCACTCCAACAAATCTGCTGAACCCGTTGAAATAACGGTAAAACACACCGATCCAAGTGGTTTATGAGCAAGATTTGGACAATTTTTTCTGAGGCTTTTCCCGACGCCAGCCCCCCAGCCGTCAGGTTTGAAACACCGCAATACATCGAACCTGGCTGTCGAAGAGCGGGATAATAAGCCTCAATAAATGTTTCATCAGCCAAACGAAGCTGTGCTTCAGCGTCTCAACGCGCTCCTGAAGATACTTCAACTCAACATGAGCGAGGCGGCTTTCGTAGTAGATTGGGACAGTCGCTTTGTCTTCAACTGCGCGATTGATGTCGTAGATGTCGACGTACTCTCCAAACACATCGGGCGTACTAGCATCGGCCGCTTCGAGCCTAATTCCCAGCAGACCCTGAAATGCAATAGCTGGGAAACCGCGAAAAGCTGGCTCAATGGCGCCACCGCATGTGTGATCCGGTCTTTATCCGGTCTTCAATTTCGGAAGTGAAACCGTGATGTTCAGAGCATTCAAACGAAATCGCATATTCGAATCCCGCAACAGGACATACGATAGGTCAATGAACGCAGAATTGCATTTGAGTTGACGTTCAATTTAGGAGTATTTGGTCGCTAAGCGTTTAAGTTCTGCATATATTTCGTACTCAGTGTGAAAATAATCTTTTAACTCGTTCAACATTTTATCGGGAATTTTGGCGAGTGCGGTTTTCGTCGAAGATCCACCTGAATGTGCGTGGATGCCATTTTGTTTGACGAAGGTCTCAGGGACACCCATCGCTCCAAAATACCCAGCCTGACCATTTATCCCATCTTCGAGCTGGCCAACGTAATAAATGCGCTCTTCCAGCGCACGAAGAACTTCAGGGCTTTCAAAATGGAACTCATAACCTCTTCGAACATGCCCCAAGTGATGTTTGGCAAAAAGCCCGGCTGATTTCTGACGCTCGTCAGATGACAAGAGAGCTTCAAAAAAATCTAGAGAGGTTGGAAACCACAAATAACAAATGGCCTCATCGGATTTCCATAGCGCCGTGTAAGTGGGACGACTTTGTCTAAGTCTGCTGTCGAATGCAGAGATCATTCTGGAAATAGGATCGCGTATTGTAAAAGAGAACTCTGCGTTAGGAAAAGTTCTTGCTGCGGTAGAGAGCTTTGTATCATGCCCTAATTTTTGGGGAACTTCGTAACCAGCTTCTTTTGCCTTCTGTGCAATATTCGATATAGACGTGCCGCCAGTCTTTCCTATGTGCAAATAGGCAAATTTCACGCCTTGACTATCGTTTGCGAGGGGTGTTGCGCCTCCGCCTCTTAGCGTCTCCTTTTTCTTGTTTATATTTTTGAACAGTCTCATAAATTAGTTTCCCAGTAGCCTTAGGAGGGTTTAAGCTGAATTCTATCCCCGATAAAAGAAATGCGTTGCAGCACGTCTATTTCGAAATTCGAGCGCAAAGAAGCCAGCGCGTCAGCTCCGATTCCTTGATTGTCGCATTAGCCATTTGATAGGGGCTTGGTAACTCTTATAGTTAGCGTCTGTATCCAAATAGCGATAGTCGAGTAATATGGCTTCACACTTTCCAGAGAATTGGAATCTACCGCGACGATGCAAGCCCATTGTGTTGAAAATGATGAGCGAGTTGCCTTTGGCCTCAATAGGTATTGGCTTGGCATCAAGCAACTTCTTTAGGTCGTCGCGTATTGGTTGCACGCGCGCGTAAGGTTTCCCTTCTCGGACTCGCGATTGAACAAGGCTGTTGACATACTCCATATACAGTCTTTTTAAACTGAATGAGTGAGTGCCAAGTGCGTACTCGAACGCAGCATTGGTTCGGTCACAGTCTTCGACATAGAAGAAGCCGCGCATATTTTTTAACGGGACGTCGTAGTGCAATTCGTCGGTTCGAGCAGCTTCTCGTTTCCCTACATCTTCTGGATCTATCCAGTAGTGATGAAGGCGAATAAGTGGAAGAATATTTTGGCTGTGAGCCGAGCAGTTTCCGATGATATCATTGAGCTTATCGTTCTCGACAAATAGCTCCTTCACTACAGAGTCAACTTTTCCATTTTTTGGATTGCATAGGTTCGGTGCGACTAGCTTTGGACCTTCGTTTGTTGGTATTTCCGAGTTCTCCAAGATGCCATAGTAATGTTTTTTTAGCTTGTCATACTGCTCTGGTGTAAGAAAATTCTCGATAACAACGTACCCACCGCGCTCAGAAATACGAGATGCTTTGGATTTGGCAAACCTACGCTTAAGAAATATTTTTCTTAGCCGGAACTGAAGTTCAAACCATATCGTGCGTGTCAATTGTAGCCCCATACGGTTCGACAGAACGTCGTAGTAAGACCGTGGCAGCGTAGTCCACTCATTTTTCGGTTGTGCCACTTTCACGGTCTCAAATCTGTTTTTTCACACTTCCAGATACTACTGATAGACTAGTTCATTCAACCAGATATACATTCTGATTTTAGCCGGAACAAGCGATGCGCTTGCCGCTGCAATAGGCCAGTGCTCAAGCAAATATCTTACCATCAGACATCAGAGCATTATCCTGTGTTCTGCGCGTTCAGCGACGCCACTACAGGCTTCGGCCTGACTGTCGAGTGTCGCGCCACGCAGGCGCCAACCTAAAGGTCAATGACGCCGGTTTGAACAGTTTCCAGAGTTGGGCTTGCTTGTCGCGCTTGCGTTGGATCTTCGAAGGCGTGATGGATCAAGTGGCAATTCTCGGGCAACAGGACAGTTCGAACTCTGAGACCGCGTCAAACTTCGTGATGTCTGTTATTGCCGGGGTCAGGCCGCAGGGCGAGACCGAAGCCATGCTTGCCAAACAAATAGGCGCGATCTACCAGGCGACGATGATGATGGCACGCCGGCTCAATCGCGTAAAACTCTCCCGCAGCAAGACTCAACGGAACGAGCGCTCAAAAAGCTTGCGCGGACTTTCACCAGCCAGGTTGAAACCCGGAATCAACCAAAGAAAGGACGGCTCTGGCTGAACGATGGGTCATGTGTTCGACAGAATGGTGCTTCAAAAAACCTCAATAATGCCCGTGGTGTCTCCACGCGATATGACAGACCGACGAAAGTTACCTCGGCTTCGTCGATATCACATCTAACCGCCTTTGGTTCGGCCAATTGTCAACATGATCTAAGCCCAGAATTGTGTCTTCCGACGAAAACTACCGAAAGTCGCAAGAAGTAAAGGAGGAGACGTCGCAATAGTCAGTCTCGCAACGATTGCCCTATCGCTGCGGCAATCGGTACAGCGCCCGGGAAGCTTAGATGATTGTCGTCTGTATACAAGGGTAGGCCTTCGCTACTCGAAATTGGACAGCTCCCGTCAGTACACAGTATTACAAATGGATCAATTACATCGACTCCATACTGCTGAGCAACTCGTAGCAATATTTTCCTGACTTCACCCGATCGGCGATGATAATCTTGTTCGGGAAGGGCCATAGAATTCGGGTCTCTTCCCAAAAGAAGAAGTTTAGCGACTGAGGTTGGTACATGGTGTTCGTGCTCAGGCACTGGCAATACTATTATCACCCTTTTATCTTGGGCTAAAAGATCACTGACAGTGCGGTTTACCGCCATTTCGAAGTAGACGGCATTTCTCGAAGCGTCTGCTAGCGAGTAGTCTAAACTCCCTTCTTGACTATAAATATAACCCGCAGGTGTTGCTGCTTCATTCGACCTTTTTCCAGCAGTATAATTTGCCCATTCAGCGTGGAGAATGACGGTCTTAATGGCAGGTTCTGACATTATCCGGGAAAACGCCTCCCTAGTTTTACCTAGACAATTTTTTCTCCCACTTGTGTAATTTGTTGCAAAATTCACAAGTGGAACGCATCTGGCGCCGGTGTAGGTTGCAGCCGACAATTCTAATCTTTCTAACTCATCTGACAAAGCGTCAGATAACCGCGACGCATGGCTATCGCCGACAATTGCAATTGAAACTGCCTGGTCATCGCTTCCAAGTTTGCAAGTCTCTTTCGCTATGTTGACTTCGTCCCAGTCACTATAACAGCTAGCGCTATCGCCTCGCCTTACGTTAAGAGCCGCCAAATACTTCTCGTCTAATCGCCATTCGAACCCCTTGCCAATATGCCCAGCCAATCCAGCAGCAATAAGGGCAGAGCCGACAAAAACACTGGCTGCAAACACGTTATGCTGCGTGACAAGAAGTGGGTTTGTTTTTTTTCTGAACGGCTGTTCAATCCGATACCAAGTCGCCCAAGCCAGCAACAAAGACACAGCAGAAAGAACCGCCATCAACGCAAGACTTGGCTCTGTTAAGCTTCGTATGCGGGCGAAAGCAAAAAGTGGTTGGTGCCACAAATAAGCGCTGTAGGATATCAATCCTATGCTCACAAAGCCACGCAACGACAGAATACGCGCAACAATAGTACCTTTTGCAGCAAAAAGGATAACTAGCATGGTACCTACGACCGGCGCGAGCGTGTACGCACTGGGGAATGGTGTATTTGCGTCGTAAACAAATATGGCAAAAATAATGAGCGCCAAACCCACAGTACTCAGAAGATCGCTAGATCCTTGCGCTTTTTTAGATGTCAAAAATGCACAGATGGACCCCGCCAGCAGTTCCCAAGCGCGTGTTGGGATGAGATAAAAGTTTGCATTGGGACTGTTTCTCCAACCCCATTCTGCCAACAGAAAGCTGATAAACGCTACTGCAACGATGATCCAAAACACACGTCGCCGACCGAGGTGCCATAGCACTAGTAGAAAAATAGGAAACAGGAGGTAATATTGTTCTTCTACCGCCAAACTCCACGTATGCAGCAGTGGTTTCAATTCCGCTATCGGTGCAAAATAACCGCTCTCTTGCCAAAACAGAATATTTGAACAGAAGAGAACTACCGCTATCAAGCTCTGAGCGAAGTCCTGCAACTGCGAGGGCGTCATCCACATAAAAGCAAAAGGCAAGCATGCAAGCATAACAAAAAATAGTGCGGGTAAAATCCTACGTGCTCGGCGTTCGTAGAAATGTGCTATTGAGAATTTCTCTTGCTCAAGATCGCTAATCAGTATGCTTGTGATGAGGTAGCCGCTGATTACGAAGAATACATCGACGCCTATATACCCACCGCTGAACACACCAAATCCAGCATGGTATAGTATTACCGGCAAAACGGCTACCGCTCGCAGCCCATCAATTTCTCGTCTGTATTGCACGAATTTGTTACGCCATCTACCAAACAGTTTAGCCGATTTTTGAGATAGTATTTAAGAACCGAAACCACCTACTTGGCAAGCAGACAGCGGAATCTGATAGTAAAATCTTGACGTGGCAATAAAATGGCAGCTTTTCGAGCGCCGTTTCTAAGCCTCCTCCTCCGGTGCGACGCTCAGACTGGGAAAAACGGTTCAGACGAATAGAACCTATGCGCTGGACTCAGTGCGGGGCGACGCGCAAGTTCTTTTGCCAAATCTCAAGAAACCAAGGTAGTGCGAACATTTGTTCAACCATGAAACGTTCACCGGTCTTTCCCAAATGACCTACATCGACATTGAATGGAATTCCTTCGTCACTTAGCAATTTACAGCGCGTGTCGGGCTGACAGAAGAAGTCGTGAGCTGAGACGTAGTTCAATCCTTCCATCCTGGTCCTCGCGGTCCGGATAAGATCGAGAACAGTCTGGTCAGTATCTAGAACAGAATATACTTGTGCATCGCTAGGGTCGCCCTCGGTAACCAGGTTCGCTAAATCAGAACGGTTTTTGAAAGTGTTGTAACCCATGCCAAATGCCGTAGATCCAATGAATACAACCCTATCGGGGGCCAGCGCATTTAAATAAGCGTATGTTTGCGGCATTTCCATTGTTGGGAGCACATCCCACATACTGCGTACAAGAACTAGATCTGCGGTATCGATTAGGGGTTCAAATTTTTCTGATCCGATCCTGGGGTAGTTGCCAAAGCAAAAACGATCCTGAGGTGCCAGGTAATTTTCTATGTCTGGGGTCGTAGAAAGCACGTTTTTGCAGCGGCGGGCGATGCCGATGAAAACAATATCGAGTTCTTCGATGCGGTCTCCAATGTGGGCTTCCAACCCTTCCAACAGGTCCCTTCCGAAATTGTCCCCGATAATGAGCAAACGCGTTTTTGGTGGACCTTGGAACTCTGTTCGAGCCTTGGCATCAAGGTAAAGGTCTCGCGGCGTATTATCAAGGCTGTCGATGATCGTCAGTTCGGTCTGCGTGAGCCTTTGTGGGAAGCCATTGAATTGAACCCCCAACAATCCAATAATAAACAGCACGGCAGTACCGACACAACTGCCCAGAAAGATGAAGTGTCGACTGAATTTTTCACGATTTCGGAAAGGTTGTTCAATCCAACGCCAAGTCGCCGCGGCTAAAAATAACGACAAACCACACAACCCGATCATGACCAAAAACTCAGGATCTTCTTTGAAACGCAGCCGCGCAAAAGAAAAGAGTGGTTGGTGCCAGAGATATGCACTGTAACTCATAAGGCCGACTGCTACGATAGGGCGCCAACTTAGCACACGCGTTGTAAGTGTGTTCGGTCCGGACCATAGTATAACAAGCACTGTTCCAAGCACCGGTAAAAATGTTAGAAAACTTGGGTATGGTGAAGCCTTATCGATGGTTGCGATAGAAACACCAATCAGTACCAAACCAATCCACGATAGAAATCCGTTTGAGGCAACGCCTCGCTTTTCGATAAGAAAAGCAGTAAATGCTCCGATTAACAGTTCCCAAACCCGCGAAGGTGTCAGGAAAAAATTCGCTGAAGGAGAATTACGCCAACCCCACTCACTCAACCCAAAGCTGACAAGCGCGATCAGAACTAAGCTTGAAATAAGCGCAATCCGACCGCAACGCCATGCAACTATTACATACAACGGGAACAGAACATAGAACTGTACTCCGACTGCGAGGCTCCAAGTGTGAACCAAAGGCATTTCTTCTGCAGCTTGTGTGAAATAGCCGCTTTGCTGCCAGAAGAAAATGTTCGATACGAAAAGGCTGGCCGCTAAGATGCTTCCGGCGAATTCTTCAAGTTGATGAGGTAACATCCAAGACCATGCAATCGGAATGCAGCATGCGATAACAAAGAACAGAGCTGGCAGTATCCGACGTGCACGACGTTCATAGAACTGTAGAAGATTTAAGCCCCCGTGCTCCATTTCGGTAATGAGAAGGGATGTGATCAGGTATCCACTAATCACTAAGAACACGTCCACCCCTATGAACCCGCCGTCAAATGTCTCAAATCCAGCATGAAAAAAAATCACGGGAAACACCGCAATTGCACGCAGGCCATCAATCTCTCGTCTGTAATCCATGAAGCCGTAACGCAATTTACTAAGAAATTGAACCTATTTGAGAACTTTAACCGTATACTTGACTAGCAGACAACGGGGCGCAACGATAAAATCCTGACGCGGCAAAGAATACCATTCTTTTGAGCGACCGTCGCAAAACACACTCCCGGTAAGCGCCGAGATTGGTGGCGACCATAAGCGGGAGTAGTGTTCCAACTCGGCTGTATGCCAAATACTGCCAATAGATAATGACCGATTAATCTACGCGCTGCGGAGCAAACTTACCGAACCCCAGTCTGCTTTGCTTTAACATGAACCAAATAGATCAATTACACTAGTGAACAGTTCTAGCTCACGCCAATTGGCTTTTGGACTGGAACAATTTCCGTTCTTTTCATCTGTCGGAAATGCTCGGTTCTTGACCTATCAATTTGGTTATCGGAATCCCGTCCACATGATTCAAGCGCCTGAGGTTCAGTGGGTGCATCATGAGTAGTTTATTCTGGTTGACTGACGAGTAGATGTCGCGGCTTCGGCCCTACTTGCCGAAGAGCCATGGTAAGCCGAGGGTTGATGATCGACGTGTGCTGGGCGGGACTGTTTTCAGCAATCGCAATGGGTTGCGGTGGTCCGATGCCCCTCGCGAGTATGGTCCACCAAAGACGCTGTACAACCGGTGGAGCGATATGGGAGTGTTCGCTCGGACTACGACTGGGCTTTCTGCGGAGGGAAGCGATCATAAGACCATCATGATTGACGCAATCTACCTGAAGGCGCACCGCACGGCCTCCAGCCTACGGCTGAAAAGGGCGGGGCGACAGACTGATCGGACGCCCCATCCGCTTCTTCATAACCGCTGGGCAGGTTTTTGACTACACAGGGGGCCAGGGCTCTGATGAACACGCTACCATTGGCTGAGTGGCTGCTGGGAGATCGAGGCTGTGACGCCGTTTGGTTCCGCAGAGTCCTTACGCAATGGGTGGGATAGTAATCGATCAATCCATACTCGGTGCCGCGTCGAGCTTGAATATGGTGCCATCGACCTAAATCCGATGGAGGATAACGGCGATACAGCAAGCGAGGGCGACCATCGCGACTTTTCGACTTCATGGTCAAGGCTCATGCATCAATGCGTGTTCAGGCATTCGCGGCCGGGGTCGTGATGGACGCGATGCTGAAAGAAATTGCCTCGAGAACATGATGGACTAAGCGGCTACATAGGCCATCAAACCAAACCAAAGGACGCCGCGTGAGATGGAGGTAACTTGAGACTCAGGTCATTCGAGCGAGGTCGAACCATCATAAAACAGCGAGAAAGGACAAAGCGGAAGACCATCGAAACATGGCGCTTGCTTCACCGCAAATCGGAGGCATAGTCACGACAACCAGATCAGCCAGATCCTCTCTTAACTCAGGTCTCTATCTGTCCCAAATCCCCTCACGACGGACCGATTACGCGGTCCAACAGCGCGTTGAGGTCGCTTGAAAGGTAGGTATAGAACACATTGCTCCTGGATTTGCTGCATTTGACTGCTACCATTAGGTCTCTGATCTAGGCAGGCAATCGATCGTGGTCAATTGTGACAATGCCTTTGACACGAGAGCTTCGTTTAAAACATTCGGGATTAATGTGTTGCGAAAAACCTCAAGCCAACTAAGGGCCATGAGCTTCCCGGGAGACAACGCTTAATCGCTGAATAGCTTGAATACGGGCACGAGTATTCGAAAAGACTGCTTCTCTACCCAAGAGAGAGTTCCCTGACCATCACTGGATTTGACTGTTACCTTGTTTTTCGTCTTGGCAGCTTGAGAAAGCCAAATATTACCTGTAAAAACGTGGAGATGGTCAAGGTTGAACTCACTATTAACAATTCCGAAATCTACAGAAATGCCTAACTCTTCACTCAATTGTGCTTCGATAGATTTCGGATCGTCTACAAATGTTTCGTAGTCAACTGTACTTACATCTTTTGAGTCAAAATCCTTGAGCTGGCGGTTGAGGTTTTTGTCTCGAAAGTAAATCACGCTCAAATATATCGGAGCAAATACTGGAACATAAAACTTATTGCGGCGTTTTGCCCGTTTTAGGCGCGATGCATAGGACTGAATTAGTGATCTGCGGACATGAACTACATGCATTGTTAGATCAGTATAGTTGTATAGCGCGTGTAGACGAGCGAGACTCTTGGATGCATCGACTATAATGCCTACATTCATCGACCCCGCTAGCGCGCGCATGAAATTTTGGTGACGTAAAGCATAATCTTTAATTTCGTTTTCATCATATATTGCTTCGGGGCGCGCCCCAAAAAATGCCAGAATCCTAGTACGCAATGGCGGGGATCGACTGTCGATGGTTCTGAGAGTTTGAGCGTCGGTGAATTTGAGCGTCTTTACATGTCTTTTTGACTGGTTTTTTAAAGCGTGCAGTACAGGTTGCCAAACATTGCAATTATCTACTTTCTGACCACATGAACAAACCTTGTCCCTATTGTAATCATTTTCCAAATAATTGACTTCGCCCGCGTTGAAAACATTTTCAGTTCGACCCAACGCTGAGGAGAACAGTGTGGTGCCTGAGTATGCAAGCCCAGTAATATAAATTACCTTGGGAAAATTAGTTTCCATATTCTCAAAATAAAGTTTCTAAGCTTGATTCTAAATACATAACTAATTTTCAGACCCTAAGTCGATTGCGAGAATACTCCCAATACCCAACGTTATTTTCAATAGATGTTTAGTTCCCGTCGAGGCGCCGTCAAGTAAAAAGCGTTTGAAAACAAGCTAGGTGCGTGTTGGCAACAGGAGTTTACACTGGCACTCTTCGGTGTTTCAAGCTGGTATCTGCTATGGAGAATGGTATCCTCCGAGACGTGTTGAGCAACGAGGAATGGTCGCTGTTTGAACAATTCATTCTTGCGATCCGCATTCCGAATGGGTGCAAACCGACCAACAATCGCCCTTTTTTAGATGGTATGTTCTGGATCGCGCGCACCGGATCAAACTGGCCAGACTTGCCATAAGAGTTCGGAAACTGGTCCAGCGTTTAACGACAATTCCGACGTTTGACACTGGCGCATCTTGGGAGGAAATTCTTGAGGCATTTAACCAAAGCGGACCTGTCCCAGACGCGTTCCAAATGGCTGATAGCACTGAAATTCGAGCTCTCCATCAGGCGGCGGGCGCAAAAGGTAGGCTCCGATAAAAGGTTTTGACCATTCAAGCGGTGGGTTTGCGACCTAGATGCACCTCTGCGTCAACGCTCATGGACTATCAATCAGAACAGACATCACACTGGGTTATACATCGAACTATCTAGGCTGTGATCTTGTAATGGCTGACGACGCTCCGAACCTCAGGTAATGCTCGCTGATTGGGGGCGATGGCGCTGACCGCATTCGGAAAATTATGAGTGAGCGCGATATTCTCACCCAAATCCCAATGCGCAAGCCTCGAAAGTTGCGAGGCGGTGTGGATCATGGGCTACATAGGCTCAGAAAAATGGTTGACCGGTGCTGCAACAAACTCAAGTATGCCTGCCGTGTCGCCGCGCGATACTACAAAACCGCCGAAAGCTATCTCGGCTTCGTCGACATCAAATCAATCCGCCTTTGGTGCCGACATTTGTCAACATGACTTAAGTTCAGATTTCACGGCCGATAGTTGACCTTTGCCGCAAGGGGATATCGAGGGGGGACTTGAGGCGGCGGTCATAGCGAGAGGCTACACACCTCCAGCCGTTTTTCCTGCCAAGCATGAACACAAGGCGGTTTTGTGGTTTGCATCTGTGCGTGTCGTACCAGGTCAGTGTCTTGTGCTGCTTTCAGCCGGGAAGGTAGGCACGTACATGGCAGCTACGGTTACCGTCGTGTTGCTATTCTGCTGAAAGCTGCTGGCTGGCAGGTAAGTATCGGTCGTGTAATCCGGCTTTGGAGACGGAAGGGATTGAAGGTGCCGCGCAAGCAGCCGAAGAAGAGCCGGCACTGGCCGAACGACGGATTGTGCATCCGTCCGGGGCCTGAACACCGCAACCACCACCGGAGCTATGACTTCGTGCATTGCCGAACCGATGGCAGCAAGGCATTCCGTATGTTGAACATTCTCGATGAGTTCAGTCGGGAATGCCTGGCGATCCGGGTGAAGCGCAAGCTGAACTCGACCGACGTGATCGGCGCCCTGACCGATCTCTTCATCCTTACAGGGACACCGGCACACGTGCGCAGCGACAATGGGCCGGAGTGCGTTGCCCAAGCGGTTCGAGATTGGATCAGAGCCGTCGGGGCCAAGACAGCCTCTATCGAGCCGGGCAGCCTTTGGGAGAAAGGCTAGGTCGAGAGTTTCAACGCTCGGTTCAGAGACGAGCTTCTGAACCGGGAAATCTTCTACTTATTGAAAGAAGCATAAATCATCATTGAAAACTGGAGGAAGCACTATATCACCAACGGAGCACACAGCGCATTGGGTTACCGTTCGCCGGCATCAGAAACCATTGTCCCGATGCACCAGAAACCAGTCATGCACTAACAATCAAACTGGACCAGTCAAATCGGGATTAACAGTCCTTCAACGCATCTCAAATTAAATCTGCTTCAAAGCCGATATAACCTAACAGTCAGTCTAACTTTGGCATGCTGCTGTCGAGCAGCGCCATTTGAGCTTCACTATTGTGTCGTGCGTTTCGATGTTGTGTTGGAACGGTACTCGACGATTTATGCCGGAACAAGTCGATAATCTTAGAAGGCTATTGTCCAAAACGGGTATGAGCTGGTATTGTTTTCCACTACTCAACTGTTGCCTGAACTATCTTACACACTAAAAGTACTAGGAAATGATGGAGCCGTGTGTAGTCGGTTAGTTGTGGATTCACGGGTTTGAAGGCTAGCGGTAGCCTTTACTTGTGGGGTTGGATTGATACTTAGTAAACGTCTAAAGAATTTCGTCTATAAGAAGTAGAACCGGTTAAAACTTTACGAGCAATCCACTTAGGACTGAGAATGTTTTCTATACCGCATGATAAATACCAACTCGTCATTCCGATTCTTCACACCGAATGTTTGGTGCAAGGCACTTTGGATTCGATTGATAAGTTCTTTCCAACACTCGCAACTCATGCCCGTGTGGGATCACAGGCATTTGCGACGCGGCGTGATCGGAGTGAAAGAACATTCCAGATACTAGCCGTCAGTTTCCAAACATGGAGGTGCTGAGCAAGTGAAGGTTGCCTGTTTTGCGAACCAGTTTGGAGTTGCCGAGGGTCATGGCTTAGCGCGATATGCCCGCGAGTTGCACAGCGCATTAAGTGAGTTGGACGGATTGGAGGTCACACCGGTAGCAGGATGGTCTTCAATGACGACCGAGGATTTGGCGCGCGCGCAACGCAACACTGGATTGCGGCTGACTGGATTGGGTCGGCGAGGAACATCTCTGGCATGGACCTTCCTAAATACTCCTCCATTGGAGGTTCTAGTACGGCAACCCGTTGATGTGGTACATGCAGTTGCTTTGGGATATCCGGTCGCGACGCGCAAACCTCTGGTTGTTACAATTCACGACCTTGGCCCACTAACCCACCCAGAGTTTTTTCGCAACACCCGTCCTTGGATAATGAAGCGAAGCTTGGAGCAAGCTATTCGTCAAGCAAGCGCGATCGTTTGCGTTTCCCAAACTACTGCGGATGAAGTTCGCGGGTATGTAGGTTCACAAATTGACGATCGTCTAAAAGTTGTACTCGAAGGGGTGGATGAACGGTTTTTTACTAGCGTCGAGCCAAGCATTCTGAACGACCTTCCGCTGCCTGAGAAAGATGTGCCGTTTATTCTTTCGGCGGGTGCCATAAGCCCTCGAAAGAATGTAAAGGGATTACTGAAAGCGATGTCTCGTATTTTGCAGGACATACCGCATCACCTGGTGTTGATTGGAGGTGCAGGCTGGGATGCTGATGAACTTCGTCATAGTATGAATGATCCCGCACTCAAAGCGCGCGTACATTTTCTGGGTTTTGTGTCCGATACACAATTGCGTGCCCTCTATCAAAAGGCCGAGGCCTACGTACATCCGTCTCTTTACGAAGGTTTCGGCTTACCTGTACTTGAGGCCATGGCAAGCGGCACACCGGTGATAGCGTCCGATATTAGTTCTTTACGCGAAGTTGCCGGTAGCGCCGGCCGTTTGACCAATGCCGATAATCCCGAAACTCTTGCAGCGGCTATTGTAGAAATTTGCCAATCGTCTGCAATTCAAGCAAAAATGTCACAAGCAGGCCGGGACCACGCACGCGGATTTGAATGGTCAAAATGTGCAAGGGCCATGAAGGGAATCTATGCCGACATATGTGACTAGAACCTTTTTTGGGAATCCTCGCGGATGAGCGTGGACGTTCAGTTTCTATCGTTTCGCCCGATGCTCGGATATGGCACAACACAGATCCGATGTCAGCAGCCGGCAGAGTTTCTCAGGGCTATGGGGTGGTCTGTAGCCACAGGAATGGTTTTGTCTGCACCGGCTGCAAGATGCCGAATGTTAGTTTTACACAGAGTGCGAAATAGTGCTTTGACTGAGCAAATTGTAGCGCTCGCGAAGAGCAGAGGAAGCTATGTCATATTCGATATCGACGATCTAATCGGCGAAACCAAAAACGGGGAGACTTTTGCGCCTGATATCGCAGAAGCGATGCTATTGTGCGATATGGTGACGGTTTCTAGCAGTTACCTTGCGGACAAGGTTTCTCAGATACACGGCAATTGCAGGATCATTCGTAACAGACTAGCTACCTCTGTGTTAGACGCCGGCGCCCGTGCGACAGCGGCAAACTGTCGAGAGCAGTCCGATGTCAACTTAGGTTATTTCAGCGGTTCAGCCCACCATGACTCTGATTTTGATCAGATTTCACCAGACATAATTGCGTTAATGCAGGCCTACCCGAATGTACGTCTTACGGTCGGTGGAAAAATTAAAGTCAGTCGAGAATTTGAACGTTTCGGTGACCGCTTTCGACTGGAGCCATTTAGACCATATGCTGAATTCATTGGATTGCTTGAAGGAATTGACATCAATTTAGCACCGCTTGATTTGCAGTCACCGTTTGCATGTGCACGCAGTGAGCTAAAGTTTTTGGAAGCATCTGCCTTTGGAGTGCCAACCATTGCCTCACCGAGCCCGGCTTTCTCAGAAGCAATTCTGGAAGGTTCAACGGGATTTCTTGCGACCTCCGGCAATTGGTTTGATGTGATGGAAAAGTTGGTGTGTGATACAGAACTCCGTCAAACAGTTGGTAGCGCAGCTCAGCAATTTGTTGAAAAAGAGTATGGGCCTAAGGCAGGACAAAACGAATGGGACGAACTTCTTCACAGCCATGCAAGACAGATTGATACGATCCAAAATCGTAGTCTATCCGATTTGATTCAAACGTTTTCCGTAATTAGTCGTGCTCGCTTACAAAGCGCTCGCAGGTCACTTCGTGTTTGGCTTGCGCGACGGTAGTGCGATGGCTGTGGTGTTGTCAACTCTTTGAAATTCTGACTGCCAATAACCAATTTGTAAAATGTTTTGGTCATGTTGACAAAAGGGATTCACATCATACGATTGGCGTGATTCAAGCTGGTTTCTACGATTGGGAGCAGTTTGGCCCGAGACCTGATGACCGACGAGGAAAGGGCGTTCTTTGAGCGTTTCATTCTCGCCGTACGTGGCCCAATTAGGCGAAAGCCCACCGATCACCGCCGTGTCCTTGACCCTCAGTGGCCCGACACCTTACGATTCATTTGCAAATCTGAACTTCTGAACTAGATCGACCCAATCAAGACACTACCTAACAGATGCCGGAACCGAACAACGAGTGCGCGACAATGCTTGTGTCGAATTATGAAGCAGCACAATCATTTGGTGGGTAATTAGATTGACAAGTGGAGTGAATTACGTAGCTTTTTTGGTGCCTGTTGGTACGCATTAACCCCTTTCTAGTGTTTCTTGGCTTAACAAATCAGCGACTACAACTTTATGGAGCTTTCAATGCACAAGGTTTCAGTGCTCAAATTAACATAGAGGAAGGCTTTGGTTGGACAGTAGAGGCGGAGTTCATTTCGGTTAGTCCCAACCGCGAAGTGTTTCTTACAGAAAAACGTTCCAAGAAAAAGACTTAACATGTCCAAGACTATCGCAATTGGCTACAACACCTGCCACTATGTATGGCTGCATCGAAGAAAACTAATTCAGGCCTTAATGCAAGACGGTTACAAGGTGGTTATTTTAGCTCCCAAAGATAGCTATACCGAACGCCTCGTAGACATGGGGATCGCACATTTTGATATTCCGATGAAAATGAATAAAAACCCAGTTTCGGATATCTTTCTGTATCTTCGGTTCCTAAAAGCTTTTCGTGCCGTGCGGCCGGATATCTATTTGGGATACACCATCAAACCAAATGTCTACGGGTCAATGGCTGCCCAAAAGTTTGGTATTCCCACGATCAATAACATCGCGGGTCTCGGGACAGTATTTATCTCCAAAAACATCGTGTCGCAAATTGCCAGGGCGCTCTATCGAATCGCTCTTTGGCGTGCAGACATGGTTTTTTTTCAGAATCCTGATGATCGCCATTTGTTTACCAAAGGTGGCATTGTCAATCATGATCGACATGACCTTTTACCTGGCTCAGGGGTGGATTTATCGACGTTTACATTCTCACCCCTAATGGTTCCACCTGAGCGAGACAAGATACGTTTCTTGCTCATTGGGCGGATGCTATGGGACAAAGGTGTAGGTAAATTTTCGGAGGCTGCGCGAAAAATCTGCAAAAACCGATCTGATGTAGAATTTTGCTTGCTTGGTAGCGTAGAAAACGACAACCCATCGTCAATCTCACGAGAACAGATTGAAGCTTGGGTCGCCGAAGGTCATGTCCATTACCTCGGTTATTCAGATGATGTCTACGGTGAGATGCTAAATGCCGATTGCATTGTCCTACCATCAGCCTACCCAGAGGGTACACCCCGCGCACTACTCGAGGCATCTGCCATAGGACGACCGATCATTACGACAGATGCTTCGGGATGCCGCAGCACGGTCGACGACGGGATTAACGGATATCTCTGCGCAGTGCGGGACGCAGCGGATCTTCAAGACAAAATCGAGAAGATGATAGCGCTGTCGCCGCAGGAACGAAGCGATATGGGGCGCGCTGGTCGCGCCAAGATGGAACGGGAGTTTGATGAAACTTTTGTGATCGAGAAGTATCTTGAGATGGTTAGAGAACTGTGCATCATCAGATCAACAGTGTCACGTTAACTAGCGTTTAGTTGTTCATGCGCTTGATTGGAGTTAGGTGATATCGTCGGGTTGAGCAATCGGATTCAATGGTCTCACACACCCACGCGAAAGCGTGAGAGGCTCATGAGGTGGTT